>NZ_JAGGOL010000098.1 GCF_018614525.1 Streptomyces sp. ISL-11 | reverse complement strand
GCGCGCGCCCAGCGGCCGGGAGCGGCGCCCGCGGCCCGTACGGCCGGCTCGGTGGCGCTCACGCGGCGCGGAGGCGGGCGGCGCGCTGCGCGAAGAAGCGCGCACCGACGGCGAGGACCAGCGTGCCTGTGATCATCTGTACAGCGTAGGTGGTGATCATCAGCGGGGTGCCGGACCGGTCCGGGCCGGCGAGCGCGGCGAGGAGCGGCCAGCCTCCCCAGCAGGCCGTCGCGGCCGACCCGAGCCCGGCGAGCACCAGGGGCACCGACAGCGGCAGCCGTCCGCCCCGGCCGAGGACGAGCAGGGCGAGGCTCGCGGTGGTCGCCAGCGCGAAGAGCGCGTGTCCCGACTGGCCGGCCGCGAAGTCACCGCTGTAGGACCGGGCCAGGTCCGGCGCGAGGCCCGCCGGGGACCCGGCCGCCCACAGCAGGTGCACGGCAGCCGGCATGAGCGCCAGGACGGCCGCGACCGCCGCGGCCGTGCGCTGCCCGCGCCCCGGCGGGCACGCGGCCAGGTCGGCGACGCGCCCGCGCCACAGGTGGCCCCAGCGCCCGCGGGCGTACAGGGCGAACAGGGCACCCAGGCCCAGCCCTTGCACGATGAAGCCCCCGTACACGACGCCGAACACCCACTCGTCGAGGAGCGGGCGGCCGTCGGGTGCCGGGTCGGCGGCCGTACCGCCGAGCGCCCGTACCGCGAGCTGGGCCGGGAAGCCGTAGACGATGGGGGCCAGCAGGCCGGCCGCGCCCCACATCGTCAGGGCCGGCGGCCACGCCGGGAGCCGTCTGCCCCAGGGGCGGGTGAGCAGCAGCGCCAGGACGACGACGCCGGCGTCCATGAGCAGCGTGACGCCGTTCGCCCACCGCATGAACGTCTCGTGGTCGAGGAGGACGCTGCCCTCGGGGATGCCGGTCCGGTTCCCGGCCGTCCAGGCGAGCTTGAGGCTCAGGTAGGGCAGGCAGGTGGCGATGGTGACGGCCCGCAGGCCCCGGTGTACGGAGGCGTGGTCGTCCCACGGTGCGGACGTGGTGACGTGCTGATGCGACGTCAGGGTACTGCCGGAGGTGTCCGGCGTACCGCTCGCGGCGGTCGGGAACTCTGTCGTGCGGCTCATACGACCAGACTCCCGTGAGGGGGCGCGGGGCGCCTCGGCCCCAGCGGTGAATCGTCTCCGCCCCTGGGGGGAACCTTCCCTCGTCCCTGGGGCAGACGCCGCGCCTCGCGGGCTCCGCCTCACGGCGCCCGCCGCTCCACCGGGGGAAGAAAAACGTGGACGGAATGATCGCCGCGGCTGATAGTGGTGGGCATGGAGAGCCTGGCACGCACCCACTTCGCCCCGGAGAACACCTACCTCAACACCGCGTCCGCTGGGCTGTTCCCGGCCGCCGCCGTCACCGCCCTGACCTCGGCCGTCACCGCGGCGGCCGCCGGCGCCGCCGGCAATGTCGACTACTTCCCCGACGTCGAGGCCGTCCGGTCCGCCTACGGCCGTCTCCTGGGCGTGTCCGGGGACCGGGTCGCCGTGGGCGGCTCCGTCGCCGTGTACTGCGGGCTGATCGCGGCATCGTTGCCCGCCGGTGCCGAAGTCCTCGTGGTGGGAGGGGATTTCAGCTCCCTGGTCAATCCCTTCCACATGCGTCCGGACCTGCGGGTACGGACCGTACCGCTGGAGAAGGCCGCCGACGGGGTCCGGCACGGCACGGCTCTCGTCGCCGTCAGCGCCGTGCAGTCGGCCGACGGGCGGATCGCCGACCTCGACGCGATCGGCGCCGCCGCCCGCGCCCACGGCGCCCGTACGCTCGTCGACGTCAGCCAGGCGGCCGGGTGGCTGCCCTTCGACGCGGCCGCCTACGACTACACCGTGTGTGTCGGCTACAAGTGGCTGATGTGCCCGCGCGGCGCCGCCTTCCTCACCGTGCCCGAGGACTTCGGCGGCCTCACGCCCGTCTTCGCCGGCTGGGCCGCCGGTGAGGACCCTTGGGAGAGCTGCTACGGCAGGGTGGAGACGCTCGCGCCGACCGCGCGCCGCTTCGACGAGAACGTCGCCGCCCTCTCCTATGTGGCCGCCCGCCACAGTCTCGCCCTGGTGGAGGAGCTGGGCGTCGAGCGCATCGGCGCGCACGACCGGGCGCTCGCCGACCGCTTCCGCGCCGGGCTCGCGGAGCTCGGCCACACGCCCGTCCGGGCCGAGGGTTCCGCGATCGTGTCCGTCCCCGGCCTGGGGAGCGCCGCCGAGCGGCTGACGGCGGCGGGGGTGCGGGTCGGCGCGCGGGCCGGGAACCTCCGTGCCGCCTTCCACCTCTACAACACCTCCGCCGACGTCGACCGGCTCCTGGAGGTGCTCGCGAAGGGGTGACCGGGCTCCGCCCCGGGGGTCAGGCCGCGCAGTCGTAGACGGCCTTGGCGAGCCGCCCGGCCTCCGGGGCCGCGCCGCCGGGGAAGGCGAAGCGGCGCCGGTTGTAGCCGAAGGCGAGGCCGCGGCCCGGATCGGCGAACGCCTGCGAACCGGCGGCGCCGCTGTGCCCGAAGGCGCGGGCGCCGAGGAAGGGGTAGGTGTCCGAGACGGCGGAGAAGCCCAGGGCGAACGCGCCCTGCTGGCGCAGGACGAGGTCGTAGCCGGTGGAGTGGATCTGGGCGAACTCGGCGGCGGTGTCGGGGGTGAGCAGCGGCTCCTTGCCGTCGACCCCGCTGATGGCGGCCGCGTACATCCGGGTCAGGCCGCGCGCGTTGGCCATGCCGCCGACGGAGGCGGGACCGCCGGCGCGGACGACCCGGAAGTTGGGCAGCGTCTCCAGGGCCGTCAGCTCGGGGTGGTTGAGGTTGAAGCCGATCCCGCGCAGGCTCAGCGGTCCGGCGCCGCCCTCCCGCAGGGCGCGCTTCTGCTCGGGCGTGGGGTCCATGGGCTGGGTGTCGAGGACCCGGTGCTCCTGGTCCTCGGGCAGGCCCATGTAGAAGTCGATGCCGTACGGGGCGCGGATCCGCTTCTCGTAGAACTCCTGCATGGTCAGGCCGGTGACGCGCCGGACGACCTCGCCGGTGAGGGCGCCGATCACCAGGGCGTGGTAGCCGAAGGCTGCTCCGGGCCGCCAGTGCGGACGCTGGGCGGCGAGCCGCTCGGCGATCAGACGGTCGTCCGCGAGCTCCTCCACCGTCAGGCCGCCGTCGACACCGGCCAGGCCCGCCCGGTGGGCCAGCAGCTCGCGCAGGGTGATGCGTTGCTTGCCGGCGGCGGCGAACTCGGGCCAGTAGTGCCGCACCTCCTGGTCGAGCTCCAGGGCGCCGTCCTGGACGAGCAGGGCGACGGCGAGGTGGGCCGCGCCCTTGGTGGAGGAGAAGACGCCGGTGAGCGAGTCCGCCTCGATGCCGGGCCCGCCCCACAGGTCGACCGCCTGCTGCCCGTCGACATAGGCGGCGAGCTGTGCGGAGTGCCCGGCACGCTCCTCCGCCAGCGTCGCCTCGAACTCCTCGCGTACCGCCTCGTAGCCCTCGGCGACGGTCCCCTGTGCCGCGATCCCGCTCGACATCCCGCATTCCCTGAAGATCAATATTGTGTCGGGGTGTGCAGCCCGGCCGGTCCGGGGTTATTCCGATGAGCGTACGAAACTCCGGCGGGCCCGCTCGGGAATTCGACGTTCGGTAATGGAACCGCAAAGCCCGGCCACTCGTTACCCGGGGCATGACCGCTATGACACCCGGCTCGAACATCCCTCTCTCCGTCGCGCGCGTGACGGTGGACGTCACCGCCCCGGTGCGGCTCGACGTTTCGGGCCTGCTGCTCACCGCCGACGGCAAGGTGCGCTCCGACGACGATTTCGTCTTCTACAACCAGCCCACCGGCCCCGGCGTGACCCACCGCGCCGCGAGCGGCTCCACGCCCGACTCGATCACCGTGGACACCGCCGCCGTCCCGGCCGGCATCGAGAAGATCGTGGTGACGGCCAGCCCGGACGCCGCCGGTGCCACCTTCGCGGGCATCGAGCCGACGGCGACGGTCCGCGCGGACGACGGCACCGTCCTCGCCACCTTCACCCCGCCGCGGCTGGGCTCCGAGACGGCGCTGGTGATCGTCGAGGTCTACCGCCGGGCCGGCGCCTGGAAGGTGCGCGCGGTCGGCCAGGGCTACGCGAACGGGCTGGCGGGCATCGCCACCGACTTCGGCGTGAGCGTGGAGGAGCCGGCGCCCGCCGCCGCCCCGGCGCAGGCACCCGCCGCCCCGCCCATGCCGGCCCAGGCACCGCCGGTGCCGGCGGCCGCCCCGGCCGCCGCGCCTCCGGCTCCCGCCGCCGGCGGGAAGATCAACCTGGACAAGGGCCGGGTCAGCCTCCAGAAGAACCAGACGGTGTCCCTCGTCAAGGGCGGCCGCCCGCTGACGCAGTCCGTGAAGATGGGCCTCGGCTGGGAGCCCGCCTACGGCAGCCGGGCCATCGACCTGGATGCCTCGGTCATCG
Organism: Streptomyces sp. ISL-11; assembly: GCF_018614525.1. Taxonomy (GTDB): domain Bacteria; phylum Actinomycetota; class Actinomycetes; order Streptomycetales; family Streptomycetaceae; genus Streptomyces. The sequence continues at coordinate 43,035 of NZ_JAGGOL010000098.1, read as the reverse complement.
CCTACGGCCCCGACCGCAACATGATCGACGCCTGCTACTTCGGCAAGCTCCAGATCCTCAACGGCGCCATCCAGCACTCCGGTGACAACCTCACCGGCGAGGGCTCGGGCGACGACGAGAGCATCACCGTCCACATGGAGGGCCTGCCGCAGGAGGTCACCGGCCTGGTCTTCACCGTCAGCTCGTTCAACGGGCAGAAGTTCACCCAGGTCGCCAAGGCGTACTGCCGGCTGCTGGACGCCCGCACGGGCGAGGAGCTGGTGCGCTTCGACCTGACCGGCGCCGAGCCGAAGACGGGCGTCCTGATGTGCAAGTTCATCCGGCAGTTCTCCGGCGAGTGGGAGATGACGGCCATCGGCGAGTTCGTGAAGTCGCGTACGGTCCGCGACCTGGTCAAGCCGGCCGCCCAGGCGCTGTGACGACGCCGCGGGCGGGACGGCCCGGGACGCACCGGGGCCGTCCCGCCCGCGGCCCGGTTCACCGGCCCTGGCGGCGCCACGGTCCGGTGATCGCGAACATGATGCCGGGCTCCTGCATGTTGGCGAAGAGCGTCTTCCCGTCCGGCGAGAAGGTCACGCCCGTGAACTCGCTGTACTCCGGCTTCGCCGGGGTCCCGATGTTGAGTTCGTTGCGCGCGATGGGGTAGGTACGCCCGTTCTCCAGCGCCCCGAAGAGGTGCTGGACGCCCTCGCCGTCCTCGGCGATGACCAGGCCGCCGTACGGCGAGACGGTGATGTTGTCGGGCCCGTCGAAGACGCCGTCGCGCTCGGGGTGCTTGTTGACGCCGAGGAGCACCTTGAGGGTGAGGGTGCGCCGCCGGGGGTCGTAGAACCACACCTGGCCGTCGTGCTGGACGGGGCTCTCCTCGCGGGCGAAGGAGGCGACGACGTAGACGCCGCCGTCGCCCCACCACATGCCCTCGAGCTTGCGGGCCCGGGTGACCTCGCCGCCCTTGAACTGCTTGCGCACCGAGACGGACTTCGCGTCGCGGTCGGGCACCGTCACCCAGTCGACGCCGTAGACCGTGCCGGCCCGGGTCGCCCGCGAGAGGTCGTCGACGAAACGGCCCCCGGAGTCGAAGCACTTGAACGCCTGGAGCGCGCCCGCGGTGTCGCCCAGGGTGCGCAGCCGGCCGCGGCCGTGGTGGAAGCCGCTCGGCGGACTCCAGCGGTAGAACAGCCCGTTGGGGCCGGAGGCGTCCTCGGTCAGATAGAGGTGGCCGCGGCCGGGGTCGACGACGACGGCCTCGTGGGCGTACCGGCCCAGCGCCTTGACCGGCTTGGGCCGGCGGTTGGCGCGGCGGTCCTGCGGGTCGACCTCGAAGACGTAGCCGTGGTCCTTGGTCATGCCGTTCTTGCCGGCCTTGTCCTCGGTCTCCTCGCACGTGAGCCAGGTGCCCCAGGGGGTACGGCCGCCCGCGCAGTTCGTGGACGTACCGGCGATGCCGACCCACTCGGCGACGTGCCCGTGCCGCGCCACCTCGACGACCGTGCAGCCGCCGGAGGCCGCCGGGTCGTAGACCAGCCCGTCGGCGAGCGGGACCGGGTGCGGCCACTTGGAGCGGGGGCCGCCCAGCTCGTGGTTGTTCACGAGCAGGGTCACCCCGCGCGGCCCCGCGAAGGTGGCCGTGCCGTCGTGGTTGGAGGGCGTGAACTCGCCCGACTCCAGCTTCGTGACACCCGTTCGGGTGATGACCCGGTAGGAGAATCCCCGCGGAAGGGCGAGCAGGCCCTTCGGGTCCTTGACGAGCGGGCCGTAACCGGGCCCGGGCGGCTTCGCGGCACCGCCCCGCGGCGGGTCGTACGCGCCGGCGTCGGCGGCCAGCGCGCCGGGCGCGCTGGCGAGGACCCCGACACTGCCGGCCAGCGCCACTCCGGCCCCGGCGGATCTCTTCGCGAAGTCTCTGCGGCTGATGGTCATCGTCGCCTCCAGGGATGGCCTGATCGTGCCGGCGCCCCTTGAGCCGAGCGGGTGAATTACCAGGGGCGCGCTTACGATCCCTCCCCGTGTCGAACATCGGATGAACATGACGCGACATCCGACGACCGATCCGATGGAACGGTCCTCCGCCCGGGTGAACCCGAGTGGCGACGGGGGCGGGCGGCGGTCGGACCCGCCCGCCCCCGGAAATCCCCGGTCCGGCGCAGGGCCTCAGCTGCGGGAGCGGGCCTTGAAGGCCGCCTTCCGGGCTTCCTTCGCGACCTTCTTGTCCGGGTGCAGCCGGCCCATCGCCTCCAGCACCTCGGCCGTGGCCGGGTGGTCCACCCGCCAGGCCGAGTCGAAGAAGCCGCTGTCCCGGCCGACCAGGTCCGCGACCAGGGCGCGCAGCTCGTCGGAGTCGCCGTCGGCCGCGAGCTGCGCGGCGATGGTGTCGATGGTCAGCCAGAAGACCATGGTCTCGTCCGGCTCGGGGATGTCCGCCGCGCCGTGCTCGGCGAGCCAGACACGGGCGAGGCCGCCCAGCTCACGGTCGTCGAGGACCTCACGGAGCGCCGGCTCGGCCTCGGCGCCGACCAGCGAAAGGGTCTGCTGGCAGGACAGCCGGCGGTGCGGCGCGTCGTCGTCGGCGCCGCGCGCGGCGGCGAGCAGCTCGCGGGCGGCGTCCAGCGGGGCGCGGCGGCCCAGCCACAGCTCGGTCTCGGCGCGGGCGGCCAGCGGCGGGTGACCCGGGAGCGCGCCGAGGAGGACGTCGGCGCGCTCGTCGGCGAGGTCGCCGACGGCCGGCGCGTCGATCCCGGCGTCGAGCATCCGCGACCGTACGGCGTAGAGGCCGAGCGGGGTGAGGGCGACCATGCCGTAGCGGGTGACGTCCTCCTCCTCGGGGCCGGCGGCGGCCAGGCCGTCGACGGACTCGCGGATGTGCCCCTCGCCGTCGACCTCCTCGATGAGGGCCTCGTCCACCGGCTGGTAGGCGATCAGACCGGTCGGCGCGAGCATCCGGAACTGGTCGTCCAGCCGCATCATCGCATCGGACACCTCTTCGAGGATGTCGTCGGTGGGCTCGTCCATGTCATCCGGGACGATCATGGAGGCGGCGAGCGCGGGCAGCGGTACGGGCTGGTCGGGGCCGCCCTCGTCGAGGACGGTCAGCAGGTAGAGGTTGCCGAGGACGCCGTCGAGGAAGTCGGCCTCCTCCTCGGGGTTCCAGTCGAGCGCGTCGAGGTCCAGGTCGCCGCCCTCGGAGATCTGGTCGACGATGTCACCGAGGTCGGGTGCGGCCGCGTCGGCCAGGACGTTCTCCAGGCCGCCGAGCCAGATCTCCAGGATGTCAGCGGGACTGCCGGAGGTGAGCGTGGCCAGTTCCTCGCCCGCGGTGGCGATGCCGGAGGGCCGGTCCTCGTCGGCCTCGCCGGCGGTCTCCGTCTCCTCCTCCGGGGACTCGGCGAACTCCACCAGACCGGTGTCCAGCGCGTGCTGCCACGCCTCGGCGGTGTACGCGGGCCCGTCCTCGTCGTCCGTGAGGCCGAGGAGCTCGGTGGCGGTGGTCAGCTGCCCGGCGAAGAGCTCGCCGCCCGCCCCGACCGGTGTCCCCTCGCCGGCCCAGCGGGCCAGCTTCGCGGCGCGGACGAACAGCGGCGAGGACAGCGCGTCCCGCGCGAGCTCCGCGTCGGAGGGGAGCCGCACCGGCGGCATGGTCGGACGGTCTGCGGACATCAGGGGTGTCTCTCCTCGTCGTGACGGCCACGCCGGTCGATGGGGCGCGCGATGCCCAAGCGTAGACGGGTTTCACCCCCTGCCGCCCGGTTCACCGGCCCGTGGGCCGCCGGTCACCCGCGAAGCCTTGACAACTCCCCTGGTAACCCCCGACATTGACGCGCGTAGATCTTGCATTCCGCTCTCCCACCATCCATCACCGCCCCTTCCGGAGGCTCCCGTGCCCACTCGTGTGCCCACTCGCCGCCCCCTGCGCAGACCGCCCGCCGCCGGTTCCCTGATAGCCGTCGCGCTCGCGGCCGGGCTGCTCGCCGCCCCGCAGTCCGCGAGCGCGACCGACGCCGGTGACACGGCGATCCGGATCCACGACATCCAGGGCACCACCCGCGTCTCCCCGCTCGCCGGCCGCCAGGTGACCGACGTGCCGGGCGTCGTCACGGCCGTACGGACCTTCGGCTCGGCGCGCGGCTTCTGGTTCCAGGACACCTGCCCCGACCGGTCGCCCGCGACCAGCGAGGGCATCTTCGTCTTCACCGGCTCGACGACCCCGGCCGTCGCCGTCGGCGACGACGTCCTCGTCTCGGCCACGGTCGGCGAGTACTACCCGGGCGGCGAGACGGCCGGCCTGCAGTCGGTCACCCAGCTGACCAAGGCGAGCTGGACGGTGCGGTCCTCCGGCAACGCCCTGCCCGCCGCCTTCCGACTGCGCGCCTCCTCCCTCCCGGACCGGTACGCGCCCGACGCCCACGGCGGTTCCATCGAGCAGCTGCCGCTGCGGCCGGACTCCTACGCCCTCGACCGTTACGAGTCGCTGGAGGGCATGCGCGTCTCCGTCGAGGACGCGCCCGTGGTCGGCGCCACCAGCTCGCACAAGGACCTCTGGGTCACCGCCGACCCGCGCCACAACCGCACCGAGCGCGGCGGCGCGCTCTACGGTTCCTACCGCGACCCGAACGGCGGCCGGGTCAAGGTGACCTCGCTGATCCCGTTCGCGCAGCGCCCCTTCCCCGTGGCGAACGTCGGCGACGCGCTGACGGGCACCACCGCCGGGCCGCTGGACTACGACAACTTCGGCGGCTACACCCTCCAGGCGACCGAGCTGGGCACGCTCGCCGACCGGGGGCTGAAGCGCGAGACCACGCGCAAGCAGAAGGACGGCGAGCTGGCGGTCGCCACGTACAACGTCGAGAACCTCTCGCCGAAGACCCCGCAGGCGAAGTTCGACCGGCTGGCGGCGGCGCTGGTGACCAACCTCGCCTCGCCCGACGTCGTCGCCCTCGAAGAGGTGCAGGACGACAACGGCACGACCGACGACGGCGTCGTGGAGGCGGGCCAGACGCTGCGGAAGCTGACGGACGCCATCAAGGCGGCCGGCGGCCCGGCGTACGAGTGGCGGCAGATCAGTCCGGTCAACGACCAGGACGGCGGCCAGCCGGGCGGCAACATCCGCACCGCCTTCCTCTTCAACCCCGCCCGCGTCTCCTTCGTCGACACCCCCGGCGGTGACTCCGGCACGGCGGTCAAGGCCGTCCGCGAGGGCGACCAGGCGGCACTGTCCGCCTCGCCCGGCCGGATCGAGCCGGCCGACGCGGCCTGGACGAACAGCCGCAAGCCGCTGGCCGGACAGTTCTCCTTCCGGGGCGAGCGGGTCTTCGTGGTCGCCAACCACTTCAACTCCAAGGGCGGCGACCAGGGCCTCGACAGCCGCTTCCAGGCCCCGGCCCGTACGTCGGAGGTCCAGCGGACCCAGCAGGCGAAGCTCGTCAACACCTTCGTCAAGCAGCTGCTGGCGACCGACAAGCACGCGAACGTGATCGTCGCGGGCGACCTCAACGACTACCAGTTCTCCCCGGCGCTCACGACGCTCACCGCGGACGGCGTGCTGACCGACCTGGTCGACCGGCTCCCGAGGAAGGAGCGGTACGGCTATGTCTTCCAGGGCAACTCGCAGGTGCTCGACCACATGCTGACGAGTCGTCATGTCCGTTCCGTGGACTACGACATCGTCCACATCAACGCGGAGTTCGCCGACCAGGCGAGCGACCACGACCCGCAGGTGCTGCGCTGGAAGCCGTAGCAGCACTAATCGGTGAGCGGAAGAACAATTAAATAGACCTGTACGGTCGAAGGGGCCCAGAATCGAGCGACCGGACTCGATCTTGGAGAGTGCCCATGCCCACCAGCCCCTTCGGCCGCACCGTCTGCGCGATGGTCACCCCGTTCACCGCGGACGGGGCCCTCGATCTCGACGGCGCGCAGCAGCTCGCCGACCGCCTCGTCGGGCAGGGCGGCTGCGACGGCCTGGTGCTCAGCGGTACCACCGGTGAATCGCCCACCACCACCGACGCGGAGAAGACCGCGCTCGTACGGGCCGTCGTCGAGGCCGTGGGCGACCGGGCGAGGATCACGGCGGGCGTCGGCTCGGCGAGCACCCGGCACACGGTCGAGCTGGCCCGGGCGGCCGAGGCCGCGGGGGCGCACGGCCTCCTGGTCGTCACGCCCTACTACAGCCGCCCGCCGCAGGAGGACGTCGCGGAGCACTTCCGCACGGTCGCGGACGCGACCGGCGTGCCGGTGATGCTCTACGACATCCCCGGCCGCACGGGCACCCGGATCGAGCCGGACACGATGCTGCGCCTGGCCGAGCACCCGCGCATCGCGGGCGTCAAGGACTGCTCGTACGACCTGCTGGGCAGCTCGAAGGTCATGGCACGCACCGGTCTGGCCTACTACTCCGGCTCCGAGGAGCTGAACCTCCCGCTCCTGGCGGCGGGCGCCGTCGGCTACGTCAGCACGGTCGCCAATGTGGCGGGCCCGCTGCTGGCCGCGACCCTCGACGCGTACGACCGCGGCGACACGGCGCGGGCCACCCGGCTCCACCAGCGCGCGGTGCCCCTGGTCGAACTGATGATGGCGGCGGGCCTGCCGGGCACGGTGACGGCGAAGGCCCTGCTGAACGCGCTCGGCCTGCCGGGCGGCCCGGTCCGCGCGCCGCTGCGGGCGGCGGCCCCGGACCGGGTGACGCGACTGCTGGCGGCGTACGAGGCTTCCGGGGCGGAGGCGGGTGCGGCTGTGGGCGCGCCCTAGTCGGGTCTTCGGCTGCGGGCCGTCGTTGCCGCCTGCGGCGGCGGGCGCCCTGCGGGCGCGTCCTCAAACGCCGGACAGGCTTGATTCGGCTGAGCTCAGCCGCCTTCAGCCCGTCCGGCGTTTGAGGACACCGCCGCGCAGCGGTGGTGCGGAACTTCGGCTGCGGGCCGTCGTTGCCGCCTGCGGCGGCGGGCGCCCTGCGGGCGCGTCCTCAAGCGCCGGACGGGCTTGATTCGGCTGGGCTCAGCCGCTTCAGCCTGTCCGGCGCTTGAGGACACAACACAGCAGCCCGTCCGGCGATTGAGGACACCGGCACGTCAGTTGTGACTGTGCAGCATCTCGTTCAGGCCGCCCCACGTGCCGGAGCGCGGCAGGGCCTCGACGCGGCCGGTGGTGGAGTTGCGGCGGAAGAGGAGGTTCGCCGCGCCGGAGAGGTCCAGCGCCTTGACGACCTCGCCGTCGGGCAGCGTGACGCGCGTGCCGGCGGTGACGTACAGGCCCGCCTCGACGATGCAGTCGTCGCCCAGCGAGATGCCGATGCCGGCCTCCGCGCCGAGCAGGCAGCGCTCGCCGATGGAGACGGTCTGCTTGCCGCCGCCGGAGAGGGTGCCCATGATCGAGGCACCGCCACCGATGTCGGAACCGTCGCCGACGACGACACCCGCGCTGATGCGGCCCTCGACCATGGAGGTGCCGAGCGTGCCGGCGTTGAAGTTGACGAAGCCCTCGTGCATGACGGTGGTGCCGGCCGCGAGGTGCGCGCCCAGGCGGACACGGTCGGCATCGCCGATGCGGATGCCGGACGGGGCCACGTAGTCCGTCATGCGCGGGAACTTGTCGACACTGGTCACCTGGAGGTGCAGGCCCTCGGCCCGCGCGTTCAGACGGGCGGTCTCGACCTGGTCGACGGCGACGGGGCCGAGCGAGGTCCAGGCGACGTTGGCGAGCAGGCCGAAGACGCCGTCCAGGTTCTGGCCGTGCGGCTTGACCAGGCGGTGGGAGAGCAGGTGCAGGCGCAGGTAGACGTCGTGCGCGTCGAGGGGCTTGTCGTCGAGCGCGGCGATGACCGTGCGGACGGCGACGACCTCGACACCGCGGCGCGGGTCGGGGCCGATGGCCTTGGGGGCGGCCTCGCCCAGCAGCTCCGCGGCGCGCTCGGGGGTCAGCCGCTCGGTCCCGGCCGGGCCGGGCTCGGCGACCAGCTCGGGGGCCGGGAACCAGGTGTCGAGGACGGTGCCGTCCGCGGTGATCGTGGCGAGGCCGGCGGCGACGGCGCCACCAAAACGGGCATCGGTACGGGAAGCTACTGCATCGGTCATGGTCGAAAGCTAACCGGACACGGCCGCTCAAGGCGAACTCGCCCGGTCGGCGATCACGGCCGACCGCCCCGGCCGGGCGTCCCGCACCCCGGCGCCGCCGCCCCGCCCGTCAGCCGATGAGCGACTTCTTCGGGCTCAGAACGCAGAATTCGTTGCCCTCCGGGTCTTCCATCACCACCCACGTCACCTCGGAGCTCTGGCCCACGTCGGCGCGGCGCGCGCCCAGACCGGTCAGCCGCTCGACCTCCGCGTCGCGGTCGTCGGGGTTGAGGTCGATGTGCAGGCGGTTCTTGAGCGTCTTGTCCTCCCCGACGGGGACGAAGCAGAAGCCCGGCGCCGCGGACTCGTCGGCGCCGACGACGACCTCGTCGTCGGCCTCGAAGAGAACGCGCCAGTCGAGCACCCGGCACCAGAAGTGCGCCTGGGCGCGAAGGTCATGTGCGTCGATGACGATGGTGTAGAGCGAAGAAGCCATGCCCTCAGTCTGAGGTAGACGACCATGAACCACCTGCCGTCCGAGTCACTTCCGCACACGCGGACGTTCATGGGCCGGCCGCCGTCGGGCTCCGTTTGGGCGGGCACCCCGGCCGTACGGGCGGACGTGGCGGCCGTCGCCACACGGCAGCAGCCCGCGCTCTGACCTGCTGTCAGAGCGCGGGCTGCCGGTGGGACGAACCGCTCAGACGTTGAAGCCCAGCGCGCGGAGCTGCTCGCGGCCGTCGTCGGTGATCTTGTCCGGGCCCCACGGCGGCATCCAGACCCAGTTGATGCGGAGCTCGTTGACGATGCCCTCGGTCGCGGACTTCGCCTGGTCCTCGATGACGTCGGTCAGCGGGCAGGCCGCGGACGTGAGCGTCATGTCGAGGGTGGCGATGTTGGCGTCGTCGACGTGGATGCCGTAGATGAGGCCGAGGTTGACCACGTCGATGCCCAGCTCGGGGTCGACGACGTCGTACAGCGCCTCACGGACCTCCTCCTCGGAGGCCGGCTTCGTCGTCGTCTCGGTGTTGTCGCTCATGCGGTCTTCCCTTCGGACAGCGCCTGCGCCGTCGCGTCCTTCCACGCCATCCAGCTCAGCAGCGCGCACTTCACGCGTGCCGGGTACTTGGAGACGCCGGCGAACGCCACGGCGTCCTCCAGCACCTCCTCCATCTCGTCGTCCGGCTCCAGCTTGCCCTTGGACTGCATCAGCTCCAGGAAGGTCTCCTGGATCCGGCGCGCCTCGCCGAGGCCCTTGCCGACCAGCAGCTCATTGAGCACCGAGGCGCTGGCCTGGCTGATGGAACAGCCCTGGCCCTCGTACGAGACGTCCTCGATGGTCTCGCCCGCGAGCCGCACCCGCAGCGTGATCTCGTCGCCGCACGTCGGGTTGACGTGGTGCACCTCGGCGTCGCCGGCCCGCAAGCCCCGGCCGTGCGGGTGCTTGTAGTGGTCCAGGATGACGTCCTGGTACATCGAATCAAGCTTCACAGTCAGCAGCCCTCGTCCGTGTCAGCCGAAGAAGTTCCGTACGTGCTCCAGGCCCTCGACCAGCGCGTCGACCTCGCCGGGGGTGGAGTACAGATAGAACGACGCTCGCGTGGTCGCGGGAATTCCGTACCGGAGGCAGACCGGCCGTGCGCAGTGGTGGCCGACCCGGACCGCGATGCCCTGCTCGTCGAGGACCTGGCCCACGTCGTGCGGGTGGATGTCACCGAGCGTGAAGGAGATGGTCGCGCCGCGGTCCTCGGCCGTCGTCGGGCCGATGATCCGCAGGTCGGGGACCTCCTGGAGACGGCGCACCGCGTATTCGGTGATCGCGTGCTCGTGGCGGGCGATGTTCTCCATGCCGATCGCCGAGAGGTAGTCCACCGCGGCACCGAGGCCGACGGCCTGGGCGATCGGGGGCGTACCGGCCTCGAACTTGTGCGGCGCCGGGGCGTAGGTCGAGGAGTGCATCGAGACGGTCTCGATCATCTCGCCGCCGCCGAGGAAGGGCGGCAGGTCCTCCAGGAGCTCCTGGCGTCCCCACAGCACGCCGATGCCCGTCGGACCGCACATCTTGTGGCCGGTGAAGGCCACGAAGTCGGCCTGGAGCGCCTGGACGTCCAGCACCATGTGCGGGGCGGCCTGGGAGGCGTCGACGACGACCAGCGCGCCGACCTCCTGGGCGCGGCGGACGATCGCCTCGACCGGGTTGATCGTGCCCATGATGTTCGAGACCAGCACGAACGAGACGACCTTGGTCTTCTCGGTGATGATCTCGTCGATGTTGGACAGGTCGAGGCGGCCGTCGTCGGTGAGGCCGAACCACTTCAGCTTCGCGCCGGTGCGCTGCGAGAGCAGCTGCCACGGCACGATGTTGGAGTGGTGCTCCATCTCCGTGATGACGATCTCGGTCTCGTGGTCCACGCGGTAGGGCTCGTCGGCCCAGCCGAGCATGTTGGCCACGAGGTTGAGCGACTCGGAGGCGTTCTTGGTGAAGATCACCTCGTCGCGGCTCGGCGCGTTGATGAAGGCGGCGACCTTGTCGCGCGCGCCCTCGTACAGCGCCGTGGCCTCCTCGGCGATCGTGTACACGCCGCGGTGGACATTGGCGTTGTGCCGCTCGTAGTACGCGTTCAGCGCGTCGAGCACCTGGCGCGGCTTCTGCGAGGTGGCCGCGGAGTCCAGATAGACGATCTTCTTGCCGTCGTGGACCGTACGGTCCAGGATCGGGAAGTCCTTACGGATCGTGTCGGTGTCGAGGAGGCCCGGCAGTATGGTCACGCGGTGACGCCGCCCTTCGTCTGGTATGCCTCGTAGCCCTCGTTCTCGAGCTTGTCGGCGAGCTCGGCGCCGCCGGACTCGACGATGCGGCCGTTCGAGAAGACGTGGACGAAGTCGGGCTTGATGTAGCGCAGGATGCGCGTGTAGTGCGTGATCAGCAGGGTGCCGACCTCGCCGGTCTCGCGGACGCGGTTGACGCCCTCGGAGACCTGGCGCAGCGCGTCGACGTCCAGACCGGAGTCGGTCTCGTCGAGGATCGCGATCTTCGGCTTGAGGAGCTCCAGCTGGAGGATCTCGTGGCGCTTCTTCTCACCGCCGGAGAAGCCCTCGTTGACGTTGCGCTCGGCGAAGGAGGAGTCCATGTGGAGTCGCTCCATGGCCTCCTTGACCTCCTTCACCCAGGTGCGCAGCTTGGGGGCCTCGCCGCGGATGGCGGTGGCGGAGGTGCGCAGGAAGTTGGAGACCGAGACGCCGGGGACCTCGACCGGGTACTGCATGGCGAGGAAGACGCCGGCCCGGGCGCGCTCGTCGACGGACATCTCCAGGACGTCCTCGCCGTCGAGGGTGACGGTGCCGCCGGTGATCGTGTACTTGGGGTGACCCGCGAGGGAGTACGCCAGGGTCGACTTGCCGGAGCCGTTGGGGCCCATGATGGCGTGGGTCTCGCCCTGCTTCACGGTCAGGTCGACGCCCTTGAGGATCTCGCGGGGGCCGTTCTCGGCCTCGACGGAGACGTGCAGGTCGTGGATCTCAAGCGTTGCCATGGGGAACTCAGGACTCCTGGGTGACGGAGACGAGCACGTCGTCCCCTTCGATCTTGACGGGGTATACGGGGACGGGGCGCGTGGCGGGCAGACCGGAGGGCTTTCCGGTGCGCAGGTCGAAACTGGAGCCGTGCAGCCAGCACTCGATGGCGCAGTCCTCCACCTCGCCCTCGGACAGCGAGACGTTCGCGTGGGAACAGATGTCGTTGATGGCGAACACCTCGCCCTCGGTCCGTACGAGCGCGACCGGTGTGCCGTCGAGCTCCACGCGCTTGGGCGTGTCGTCCTCCAGCTCACTCAGCCCGCAGACGCGGACGAACGTGGTCTCGCTCATGCCACCGACGCTTCCAGCTCGGCCTCGATCTTGGTGATGAGGCGCTCCTCCAGGTCCGGGAGCCCGATCTGCTGGACGAGCTCGGCGAAGAAGCCGCGGACGACCAGCCGGCGGGCCTCGTCGGCGGGGATGCCGCGGGCCATCAGGTAGAAGAGCTGCTCGTCGTCGAAGCGGCCGGTGGCCGAGGCGTGGCCGGCGCCGACGATCTCGCCGGTCTCGATCTCCAGGTTGGGGACCGAGTCGACCCGCGCGCCGTCGGTGAGGACGAGGTTGCGGTTGAGCTCGTAGGTGTCGGTGCCCTCGGCCGCGGCGCGGATGAGCACGTCGCCGATCCAGACGGCGTGGGCGTCCTGGCCCTGCAGCGCGCCCTTGTAGGCGACGTTGCTGCGGCAGTGCGGGGTGTCGTGGTCGACGAAGAGGCGGTGCTCCTGGTGCTGGCCCTTGTCGGTGAAGTACAGGCCGTAGAGCTCGGCCTCGCCGCCGGGGGCGGCGTAGACGACCCGGGGGTGCAGGCGGACCAGGTCGCCGCCGAAGGTGACGATCACGGACTTGAAGGAGGCGTCGCGGCCGACCAGCGCGGTGTGCTGGGCGGCGTGCACCGCGGTGGCGTCCCAGTCCTGGACCGAGACGACGGTGAGCTTGGCGCCGTCGCCGATCAGGTACTCGACGTTGGCGGCGAGCGTGGCGTCACCGGTGTGGTCGAGGACGACGACGGCCTCGGCGAAGGCGCCGATCTCCACGACCTGGTGGCCGTAGGCGACACCGCCCTCGCCGTGCACGGCGATCCGGACGGGCTCGGTGAGCACCATGTCCTTGGGGATGGAGACGACCGAGGCCTTCTCGAAGGAGCTGTACGCCTGGGCGGCGACCCGGTCGACCGGCTTGCCGGCGCGGCCGAGGCGGGCGTCCTCCCGGCCGACGGTCTCGACGATGACGCCCTCGGGGGCGGTCACCTCGACCTTGACGCCACCGCCGTTCGCCACGGCGGTGCCGTCGTGCAGACCGCGGAGGCGCGCCAGCGGGGTGAACCGCCACTCCTCCTCGCGGCCGTGCGGGACGGGGAAGTCCGCGACGTCGTACGAGGCGGGGGCGCTGACCCGGGCGTCGATGGGCTGCTGCGGCCCACCCACCTGGATGGCGCCGTCGGTCGTGCTGCCGGCGGGAGTGTTGTCAGCCATGGCTGTCGTCGTGCTCTCTTCCTGTCACAAAAGGGGTCGCTGCGGGACGGGGGGCGGGGATCAGCCGACCGCGCCTTCCATCTGCAGCTCGATCAGCCGGTTGAGCTCCAGGGCGTACTCCATCGGCAGCTCACGGGCGATCGGCTCGACGAAGCCGCGCACGATCATCGCCATGGCCTCGAACTCGGTCAGACCGCGGCTCATCAGGTAGAAGAGCTGGTCGTCGCTGACCTTGGAGACGGTCGCCTCGTGGCCCATGGAGACGTCGTCCTCGCGGACGTCGACGTAGGGGTAGGTGTCCGACCGGGAGATGGTGTCCACCAGCAGGGCGTCGCAGAGCACGTTCGACTTGGAGCCGTGGGCGCCCTCGCCGATCTCGATCAGGCCGCGGTAGGAGGTGCGGCCGCCGCCTCGCGCCACCGACTTGGAGACGATGTTGGAGGAGGTGTTCGGTGCCATGTGGACCATCTTGGCGCCGGCGTCCTGGTGCTGGCCCTCGCCGGAGAAGGCGATGGAGAGGGTCTCGCCCTTGGCGTGCTCGCCCATCAGGTAGACGGCCGGGTACTTCATCGTCACCTTGGAGCCGATGTTGCCGTCGACCCACTCCATGGTCGCGCCCTCGTAGGCCACGGCGCGCTTGGTGACCAGGTTGTAGACGTTGTTCGACCAGTTCTGGATCGTCGTGTAGCGGCAGCGGCCGCCCTTCTTGACGATGATCTCCACGACGGCGCTGTGCAGCGAGTCGGAGGAATAGATCGGGGCGGTGCAGCCCTCGACGTAGTGCACGTAGGCGTTCTCGTCGACGATGATCAGCGTCCGCTCGAACTGGCCCATGTTCTCCGTGTTGATACGGAAGTAGGCCTGGAGCGGGATGTCGACGTGGACGCCCGGCGGTACGTAGATGAAGGAGCCGCCGGACCACACGGCGGTGTTCAGCGAGGCGAACTTGTTGTCGCCGACCGGGATGACCGTGCCGAAGTACTCCTGGAAGATCTCCGGGTGCTCCTTGAGCGCGGTGTCGGTGTCCAGGAAGAGGACGCCCTGCTCCTCCAGGTCCTCGCGGATCTGGTGGTAGACGACCTCGGACTCGTACTGGGCGGCGACACCGGCGACGAGACGCTGCTTCTCGGCCTCGGGGATGCCCAGCTTGTCGTAGGTGTTCTTGATGTCCTCGGGCAGTTCCTCCCAGGAAGCGGCCTGCTTCTCGGTGGAGCGCACGAAGTACTTGATGTTGTCGAAGTCGATGCCGGTGAGGTCGGAGCCCCAGGTCGGCATGGGCTTCTTCTCGAAGAGCTTCAGACCCTTCAGACGCAGCTTGAGCATCCACTCCGGCTCGGACTTCTTGGCCGAGATGTCGCGGACGACGTCCTCGGAGAGGCCTCGCTTGGCCGTGGCACCGGCCACATCGGAGTCGGCCCAGCCGTATTCGTACGTGCCCAGACCTTCGAGCTCAGGGTGGGCAGTCTCCGTGGGGAGAGTCATGCGGGGTTCCTCCCGGCCGTGCTGGCGGATGCTGTGGTGGTCTTGGTGGTGCGCTCTTCCGAGCCGCGGTCCGTGCTGCGCGGAATGAACGTCGTGCACACCCCGTCACCGTGGGCGATGGTGGCAAGACGCTGCACATGGGTCCCGAGCAGGCGGGAGAAGACCTCGGTCTCCGCCTCGCACAGCTGCGGGAACTGCTCGGCGACATGGGCGACCGGGCAGTGGTGCTGGCAGAGCTGTTCGCCGACCGGTGCGCTACGCGCCGTAGCAGCGTACCCGTCCTCGGTCAATGCCCGGGCAAGGGCCTCCGCGCGGGATTCGGTCGCCCCTTCCGGCAACGCCTCCAGGGCCTTGCGGTACCCCTCGGCCTGGGCGGCCATCCGGGCGCGGGCGAACGCGGCGACCGCCGCCTCGCCCATCTCGCCCCCGCCGGCCGCCTGCGCGATCCAGCGCATGGCGTCCCCGGCGAGCTTGTCGTACGCCTGGTCGAAGGCGTCCCGGCCGCAGTCGGTGAGCGCGAAGGCCTTGGCCGGGCGGCCGCGCGTACGGGCGCCGTAGATCCGCTTCTCGCGGGGCTCGACGACGCCCTCGGAGACGAGGGTGTCGAGGTGGCGGCGGACGGCGGCCTGGGTGAGCTCCAGGCGCTCGGCCAGCTCGGCGGCGGTCGACGGACCGTGATCGAGGATGGACCGGGCGACGCGGTTGCGTGTGCCGCGCTGCTCGTCGTGGGCGCGCTCCTCCTCGCGGACGGGACCGCTCGCGAGCTCGCGGGCAGGCGCCTCGGCCCCGGCGGCCGTCCGGGCCGCGGGGTCCTGCGGAGCCTCGCTCGCGTATTTCACAACACCATTGTTGCGTAATTACCGAGAGAGCGACAAGCCTCGACCGGATCACCCGGCGGTGTCCTCGATCACTAAGGGTCACCTAACCGCCACGGTCAAGATCACTTGAGGTGGCCGGTCCGCGACCCCCCGGCGGGGTTCGCGGCGCCCCGGGGTTCGTAGACTTCCCGCCATGCGCAGCGTCTCCCCGGGGGAAGCCCCCCGGCCCTCCGGCCGAGAGCCCGCGGTCGAGATCCACGGCCTGGTGAAGCGGTACGGGCCCAAGGCCGCTGCCGACGGGCTCGACCTGTCCGTCGCCCGCGGCTCCGTGACCGCCGTCCTCGGCCCCAACGGCGCCGGTAAGACCACCACCATCGAGACCTGTGAGGGCTACCGCCGGCCCGACGCCGGGACGGTCCGGGTGCTCGGCCTCGACCCCGTCGCCGACGCCGCCGCGCTGCGGCCGCGGATCGGCGTGATGCTGCAGAGCGGCGGCGTCTACCCCGGCGCCCGCGCCGAGGAGATGCTCCGCCACACCGCGACCCTGCACGCCCACCCCCTCGACGTCGACGCCCTGATCGAGCGGCTCGGCCTCGGCGGCTGCGGCCGCACCGCCTACCGGCGGCTGTCCGGCGGCCAGCAGCAGCGCCTGGCCCTCGCCATGGCCGTCGTCGGCCGCCCGGAACTGGTCTTCCTCGACGAGCCGACCGCCGGCCTGGACCCGCAGGCCCGGCGCGCCACCTGGGACCTGGTGCGCGAGCTGCGCGCCGACGGCGTCACCGTCGTGCTCACCACGCACTACATGGACGAGGCCGAGGCGCTGGCGGACGACGTCGCCATCATCGACAGCGGCAAGGTCATCGCCCAGGGCGGACCCGAGGAGCTGTGCCGGGGCGGCGCCGAGAACACGCTCCGCTTCGGCGGCCGCCCGGGCCTGGACCTCGTCTCCCTCCTCAAGGCCCTGCCCGCCGGCTCCGCCGCGGTCGAGCTGACCCCGGGCACGTACCGGGTCACCGGCAAGATCGACCCGCAGCTGCTGGCGACCGTCACCACCTGGTGCGCCCAGCACGGCGTCATGCCGGACCGCATCGCCGTGGAGCGGCACACGCTGGAGGACGTCTTTCTTGAGCTGACCGGTAAGGAGCTGCGGTGATGACGACCGGGTACGCACGGACCGGCCGGGGGTCCGGGGGTTGCCCCCCGGAGGACCGCAGCCTTGAGCTGACCGGTAAGGAGCTGCGCGGATGACCACCACCTCCGGGACCTTCACTCCCGACCCCGGCGCCGCGCCCCTGTCCCGGATGATCCGGGCCCAGGCCGCGCTGGAGACGCGGATGCTGCTGCGCAACGGCGAGCAGCTCCTGCTGACCGTCGTCATCCCCACCCTGCTGCTGGTCCTCTTCAGCGCCGTCGACATCGTCGACACCGGCGAGGGCAAGGCCGTCGACTTCCTGGCCCCCGGCGTGCTGGCGCTGGCCGTGATGTCCACGGCGTTCACCGGGCAGGCCATCGCGACCGGCTTCGAGCGGCGCTACGGCGTGCTCAAGCGGCTCGCCGCGTCCCCGCTGCCCCGTACGGGGCTGATGGCCGCCAAGACCTGCTCCGTGCTGGTCACCGAGGTCCTCCAGATCGCGCTGCTGACGGTGATCGCCTTCGCGCTGGGCTGGTCGCCGCACGGCAACCCCTTCGCCGTCGTGCTGCTGCTCCTCCTGGGGACGGCGGCGTTCTCCGGCCTCGGGCTGCTGATGGCGGGCACCCTCAAGGCCGAGGTCACGCTCGCCGCCGCGAACCTCGTCTTCCTGCTGCTGCTGGTGGGCGGCGGGGTGATCGTGCCGCTGGAGAAGTTCCCGGACGCGGCGCGGACCGTACTGGAACTGCTGCCGATCTCGGCGCTCTCGGACGGGCTGCGCGACGTGCTGCGGGACGGCGCCGCCATGCCGTGGGCGGACCTGGGCATCCTGGCCGGCTGGGCCGTGCTGGGCCTGGGGGCGGCGGGCCGCCTCTTCCGCTGGGAGTGAGCCGGAACCGTACGGGCGATGCGCCCGCCGCGCCCGGCCGACCCCTCGTGAATCCGTGCACAAGCGGGCCTTTACGATGACTCCGTGCCCACATCGCTGAATCCCCTCCAGGCCATCGCCGACCGCTGGCAGCCGTCCGCGCGCTTCGTCCGGCTGGCGGCGCTCGCCTGTGTGGTGATGGCCGTGGTCATCGTCGTGACGGGCGGCGCGGTGCGGCTCACCCAGTCCGGGCTCGGCTGCCCGACCTGGCCGACGTGCACCGAGGACAGCCTGACGCCCACCCCCGCGATGGGCATCAACGGCGTCATCGAGTTCACCAACCGCATGCTGACCTACGTCTTGTGCGCGGTCATCGGTGTGGCCATCGTCGCGGCACGCGCGCGTGCCCCCCGGCGCCGTTCCCTGGAACGGCTCGGCTGGGCACAGTTCTGGCTCGTCGCGAGCAACGGCATCATCGGCGGGATCACCGTCCTGACGGGCCTCAACCCGTACATCGTCGCCGCGCACTTCCTGGCGGCGACGGCGCTGCTGACGGTCGCCGTGGTGATGTGGCGCCGCTCCTGCGAGGGCGACGAGCAGCCGCGCGACGTGGCGCCCCGCCCGGTGCGGCAGCTCAGCTGGGTGCTGGTCGCCGCCAGCGCCGTGCTGATCGTCCTCGGCACGGTCGTCACGGGTTCGGGACAGCACGCGGGCGACGCCTCGAAGGACGTCCACCGGATTCCGCTGAACTTCCGCGAGATCACCCAGCTGCACGTGGACTTCGTGTTCATCGTGGTCGGCCTCACGGTGGCCCTGTGGTTCGCGCTGCGGGCCGTGAAGGCGCCCGCGGGGGCGTGCCGCAGGGTGGTCGAGCTGTTCGCCGTGCTGATGTTCCAGGGCGTCATCGGCTTCGCGCAGTACTTCAACGACTCCCCCGAGGTTCTCGTCGGCACCCACATGCTGGGCTCCTGCCTGGTGTGGATCGGCGCGCTCCGGGTCGCTCTGGCACTGCGCGACCGCGGCGAGCCCGTCGTCACCGTGCCCGCACCCTCCGCCGGGCAGGACGCGCTTCAGGCGGCCGCCGCGTCCAGCCGGTAGACCCTGCGCGCGGTGCCGGCCGCGACGAGCGCGGCGATCCGCCGCGCCTCCGATCTACGGCACCAGCCGTCGGCGACCCACTCGTCCATCACGGCGGTCATGGCCCGGACGAACGAGCGGGCGCCGACCACGTAGAGCTCGGCCAGCGCCCGCGCCCCGGTGGAGAACAGCAGCTTGCCGAAGGGCGCCTCGGCCAGGCCCTCCGCCGGCCGGGCGCCCACGTCCGCGTAGACGTGGGGGAAGACCGCCGCGAGCCGGGCGGCGTGCCGGTGGTGTCCGGGGCCGGGCAGCAGGACGAGGTCCGTGCGCAGGCCCGCGGTGGCCCGCAGGAAGCGCGTCAGGCGCCGCGGGTCGCCGCAGTGCAGCTGCACGGGCAGGCCGGTGGTGACGGCGCTCCACAGCAGATGACGGACGAGTACGGGCTCGTCGGGCACGGCGCCCGTACGGCGGGTGCGCAGCCAGCGCGCGGCGGCCCTGCCGACCTCCGGCGGGCCGGGCGGTGTCTCCTCGCAGGAGCCGACGGCGCAGGCGAGGGCGGTGGCGCTCCGCGCGGCCGCGTGCAGGGCCCCGGCGAGGTCCGCGACGAAGGAGCCGGCGCTGCCGGAGGTGTCCGCGAGCCGCCCGGCGAGCGCTTCGAGCCGTACGACCTCATGGGCGCGGCCCTCGGCGGCGCGGGCCAGTTCGGCGGGCGAGGTGAGGCGGTCCGGCGCGCCGGACTCCATCAGGAACGTTCCGATGCCGGTGCCGCGCAGCAGCAGTTGTCCGGCGCGGTAGGCGCCCAGCTCCCGGCGGCGGGCCAGGTAGTGGACCGGCGCGCAGAAGGGCTCCAGGCCCAGCAGGGGCGGGCACCAGCGGCGGACGGCGAGGCCCGCGCGGGTGTCGAAGAAGCTGGTGCCGGGCGGTGCGGGGCCGGTGGCCCCGGCGGCCGCGGCGAGGTGCGTCTCGAAGCCGCCGAGCCCCGGTTCGCCGTGGACCATGCCGTGGCTGTGCTGATCGATGAGCGGCGGCAAGCCGTCCATCCGCCCCCCTCGCGCCGATCCCGCCCCCGGGCGGCACGCGCGTGCGGCCGTCCCCCGCGGGTCTAACGGCCGAGGGGCGCGTCAGTTATCGCCGGGGTTGGCCGGGCCGCCGAGCTGGAGGCCGGCCATGCGCGACCACTCGTACGGGCCGGTGCGCACCTTGGCGGCGAACTCGCCGTCGAAGTCGTCGTGCAGGGTGAGCCCGGCCAGCTCGGCGGCCTCGCGGGCGATCTCCATGGAGGGGGCGACGAGGTTGCCCCACTCGCCGTTGGCGCCGACGAGGGCGATGCGGGTGGTGCCGCGGGCGATGTGCGCCAGCTGGCCCTCGGCGGTGCCGCCGTGGCTCTTGGCGAACGCGCCGATCTGCCGGGCGAGCCGGGCGGCCTTGCGGCCGGGCCGGGCGTGAGGTGCGGTCTCTTCGGCCTGCGCGGTGGTGTCGTCTGCCGCGGTGGTGTCATCTGCCATGGACAGGATGCTACCGGCCGGTAATTAATGACGGAAGGGATTCCCGCCGGGGAAGGGCCCCGCGTCGGCCGCGCGCACTCAGTGCAGGAAGGGGTCCACGGCGACGGCCGCGAAGAGCAGCGAGACGTAGGTGATGGACCAGTGGAACAGCCGCATCTCCTTCAGCTTCGCGCCCGTGACACCGGCCCTGGCGCGGGCCTGGAGGCCGTGCGCCTCCTTGAGCCAGAAGGCGCCCAGCGCGGCCGCCACCACGGTGTAGAACCAGCTGGTGTAGCCGAGCGGCTGGAGCGAGAGCGAGACGGCGACCATCACCCAGCTGTAGAGGACGATCTGGCGGGCGACCGCCTTGTTGCCGGCGATGACCGGCAGCATGGGCACGCCCACCCGCTCGTAGTCGTCCTTGACCTTCATCGACAGCGGCCAGTAGTGCGGCGGCGTCCAGAAGAAGATGACGAGGAAGAGGACGAGGGCGGCCCAGGAGACGGAGTCCGTGACCGCGGACCAGCCGATGAAGACGGGCATGCAGCCCGCGATGCCGCCCCAGACGATGTTCTGGGCGGTACGCCGCTTGAGGATCATCGTGTAGACGACGACGTAGAACACATTGGCGCCGAGCGAGAGCATCGCGGACAGCGGGTTGACCAGGAACCAGAACCAGGCGGTCGAGCCGACGGTCAGAGCGGTCGCGAAGACCAGGCACTCGCGCGGGGAGACCATGCCGGTCACGAGCGGGCGCTGTGAGGTGCGGTCCATCAGCGCGTCGATGTCGCGGTCGATGTACATGTTGTACGCGCCGGCGCCGCCGGCCGACAGGAAGCCGCCGATGCAGGTGGCCAGCACCAGCCACAGGTCGGGCACGCCCTCGGCGGCGAGGAACATCACCGGCACGGTGGTCATCAGCAGCAGCTCGATGACCCGCGGCTTGGTCAACGCCACGAACGCCTTGGCACGGGCCCCGAACGGCCGGTGACTCGGATTCTCCGCGAGCACCCCCGCAGGACGGGATTCGACGGCCGTCACGCACACCCCTGACAGAGATAAGGCCAGCAAGCACGTCCGGGCAGAAGGAACCCCGGGAAAGGCTTGCGCGTACCACGCCACTCTAGACGTAGGGGATACCCCGGCCTCCGCCGGGGTGGGGTCGTGTTGAGGCCGTAGCGGACCTGATCGGCACCGGATCCACAACGTCTCCGCATCGGATCGGACGCCCTGGGAACATGACAGAACGGAAGCGTTCGGGAGGCGCGCTCGCGGCCCTCCCGGCAGGCTGTACCCAAGACCGTCACAGCCGTGGCGGGAATCTTTCCTACCGATGTCAGGTTGCCCGGGGCGTTGGGCCCGGGCGGTCGAACAAGCGCCGAATGAGCGCCTGAGCAGCCGACTGAGCGTCGAAAAGGCGCCCTGTCCTGCGGGGTAGGCTCGACAGCGCCGCGTCGTGGCGGAAGACCGCCCCCGGCAACAAGAACATGTGGAGAGGAGCCCTGACCGAGGGTGAGCAACAAGCCGACCACAACAGACCTCGAGTGGACCGAACTGGACCAGCGGGCCGTCGATACCGCCCGCGTCCTGGCCATGGACTCCGTGCAGAAGGTCGGCAACGGCCATCCGGGCACGGCCATGAGCCTGGCACCGGCCGCTTATCTCCTGTTCCAGAAGCTGATGCGGCACGACCCGAGCGACGCCGAGTGGACCGGCCGCGACCGGTTCGTCCTCTCCCCCGGGCACACCAGCCTGACCCTTTACGTCCAGCTCTTCATGGCCGGCTACGGCCTGGAGCTCTCGGACCTGAAGTCGTTCCGCACCTGGGACAGCAAGACCCCGGGCCACCCGGAGCACGGTCACACCCGCGGTGTGGAGACCACCACCGGCCCGCTGGGCCAGGGCATCGCCAACGCGGTGGGCATGGCCATGGCCGCCCGCTACGAGCGCGGCCTGTTCGACCCGGAGGCCCCGAAGGGCGAGTCGCCCTTCGACCACACCATCTGGGCGATCGTCTCCGACGGCGACCTGGAGGAGGGCATCTCCGCCGAGGCGTCCTCGCTGGCCGGTCACCAGAAGCTCGGCGACATCGTCGCGCTCTGGGACGACAACCACATCTCCATCGAAGGCGACACCGAGACGGCCTTCTCCGAGGACGTCCTCAAGCGCTACGAGGCGTACGGCTGGCACGTCCAGCGCATCGAGCAGTCCGTCAACGGCGACTTCGACGTCCAGGCGCTGCACTCGGCCCTGACGGCGGCGCAGCGGGAGACCTCCCGCCCGTCGCTGATCGCGGCCCGCACGATCATCGCCTGGCCGGCCCCGAACGCCCAGAACACCGAGGCCGCGCACGGCTCGGCGCTCGGCGACGAAGAGGTGGCCGCGACCAAGAAGGTGCTGGGCTTCGACCCCGAGCAGACCTTCCAGGTCGAGGACGACGTCTTCAGCCACGTCCGCAAGGTCGTCGACCGCGGCCGCGAGGCGCACGCCGCCTGGGACAAGCGCGTCCAGGAGTGGCGTGCCGCCAACCCGCAGCGCGCCGCCGAGTTCGACCGGATCAGCGCGGGCGAGCTGCCCGACGGCTGGGAGAAGTCCGTTCCGGTCTTCCCGGCCGGCAAGGACGTCGCGACCCGCAAGGCGTCCGGCGAGGTCCTCAAGGCGCTGGGCGGCGTGCTCCCCGAGCTGTGGGGCGGCTCCGCCGACCTCGCCGGCTCGAACAACACCACGATCGACGCGTCGTCGTCGTTCCTCCCCGAGGGCAACCCGCTCCCGGAGGCGAACCCGTACGGTCGCACGATCCACTTCGGCATCCGCGAGCACGCCATGGGTTCGACCATGAACGGCATCGCGCTGCACGGCAACACCCGCGTCTACGGCGGCACCTTCCTGGTGTTCTCCGACTACATGCGCCCGGCCGTCCGCCTGGCCGCCCTGATGAAGCTGCCGGTCACCTACGTGTGGACGCACGACTCCATCGGTCTCGGCGAGGACGGTCCGACCCACCAGCCGGTCGAGCACATGGCCGCGCTGCGCGCCATCCCGGGCCTGAACATGGTCCGCCCGGCCGACGCCAACGAGACGGCGATCGCCTGGCGCGAGATCACCAAGCGCCACGCCACCCACCCGGCGCCGCACGGCCTGGCCCTGACCCGCCAGAACGTGCCGACGTACGAGGCCAACGAGGGTGCGGCCAAGGGTGGATACGTCCTGTTCGAGGCCGAGGGCGGCCGTGCCCAGGTGATCCTGATCGGCACCGGCTCCGAGGTCCAGCTGGCCGTCGAGGCCCGCGAGGCGCTCCAGGCCGCGGGCATCCCGACCCGTGTGGTCTCGATGCCGTCCGTCGAGTGGTTCGAGGAGCAGGACCAGGCGTACCGCGACGGCGTGCTGCTGCCGGACGTCAAGGCCCGCGTCGCGGTCGAGGCGGGCATCGGCCTGACCTGGTACCGCTACGTCGGCGACGCCGGCCGCGTCGTCTCGCTGGAGCACTTCGGTGCCTCCGCGGACTACAAGGTCCTGTACCGCGAGTTCGGTCTGACGTCCGAGGCCGTCGTGGCCGCCGCGCGCGAGTCCATCGAGCACGCCGACGCCAACCGCCGCTGACGCCCCACCCCATTCAGTAGGAGATGCAATTCCCATGACAGACGCACTCAAGCGCCTCTCCGACGAAGGCGTCGCGATCTGGCTGGACGACCTGTCCCGCAAGCGCATCACGTCGGGCAACCTGGCCGAGCTGATCGACCAGAGCCACGTGGTGGGCGTCACGACCAACCCGTCGATCTTCCAGAAGGCCATCTCCAGCGGTGACGGTTACGAGCAGCAGCTCGCCGACCTCGCCGTGCGCGAGGTGACCGTGGAAGAGGCCATCCGCATGATCACCACGGCGGACGTCCGCGACGCCGCCGACATCCTGCGCCCGGTCTTCGACGCGACCGACGGCCAGGACGGCCGGGTCTCCATCGAGGTCGACCCGCGCCTGGCGCACAACACCAAGGCCACCGTCGCCGAGGCCAAGCAGCTGGCCTGGCTGGTGGACCGCCCCAACACGCTGATCAAGATCCCGGCGACCAAGGCCGGCCTGCCGGCGATCGCCGAGACCATCGGCCGGGGCATCAGCGTCAACGTCACGCTGATCTTCTCCCTCGAGCGCTACCGCGCGGTCATGGACGCCTACCTGACCGGCCTGGAGAAGGCGAAGGCCGCGGGCCTGGACCTGTCCCTGATCCACTCGGTCGCGTCCTTCTTCGTCTCCCGCGTGGACACGGAGATCGACAAGCGTCTGGACGCCCTGGGCACCGACGAGGCCAAGGCGCTGCGCGGCAAGGCCGCCCTGGCCAACGCCCGCCTCGCCTACCAGGCGTACGAGGAGGTCTTCTCCTCCGACCGCTGGGCGGACCTGGAGAAGGCCGGCGCGAACAAGCAGCGCGCGCTGTGGGCCTCGACCGGCGTCAAGGACCCGGCCTACAAGGACACCCTGTACGTGGACGACCTGGTCGCCCCGAACACGGTGAACACCATGCCGGAGGCCACCCTGGAGGCCACCGCCGACCACGGACAGATCACCGGTGACACCGTCCGCGGCACCTACGAGCAGGCCAAGGCCGAGCTCGACGCGCTGGCGAAGGTCGGCATCTCGTACGACGACGTCGTGCAGCTCCTCGAGGACGAGGGCGTCGACAAGTTCGAGGCGTCCTGGAACGACCTGCTGAAGTCCACTGAGGCGGAGCTCAAGCGCCTCGCTCCGGAGGCGTGAATTGAGCACAAGCAGCAATCCGCTGCGTGACCCTCAGGACCGACGGCTCCCGCGTATCGCGGGGCCGTCGGGCCTGGTCATCTTTGGCGTCACGGGCGATTTGTCCAGGAAAAAGCTGATGCCGGCGGTGTACGACCTCGCCAACCGGGGGCTGCTGCCGCCGGGCTTCTCCCTCATCGGCTTCGCGCGCCGCGACTGGGAGAACGAGGACTTCGCCCAGATCGTCCATGACGCGGTCAAGGAACACTCGCGCACGCCGTTCCGCGAGGAGGTCTGGCAGCAGCTGGTGCAGGGCTGCCGGTTCGTCCAGGGCGACTTCGACGACGACGAGGCGTTCGAGACGCTCAAGGACACCATCCACGAGCTCGACAAGGCGCAGGGCACGGGCGGCAACTTCGCCTTCTACCTGTCCGTACCGCCGAAGTTCTTCCCCAAGGTCGTCCAGCAGCTGAAGAAGCACGGCCTGGCCGAGCAGAAGGAGAACTCCTGGCGGCGCGCCGTCATCGAGAAGCCCTTCGGCCACGACCTGGCCAGCGCCCAGGAGCTCAACCGGATCGTCCACGAGGTCTTCCCGGCCGAAGAGGTCTTCCGGATCGACCACTACCTGGGCAAGGAGACCGTTCAGAACATCCTCGCCCTGCGGTTCGCCAACACCCTCTTCGAGCCGATTTGGAACCGGTCCTACGTCGACCACATCCAGATCACCATGGCCGAGGACATCGGCATCGGCGGCCGGGCCGGCTACTACGACGGCATCGGCGCCGCCCGCGACGTCATCCAGAACCACCTGCTCCAGCTGCTGGCGCTGACCGCCATGGAGGAGCCCGCCTCCTTCGACGCGGACGCGCTGGTCGCCGAGAAGACCAAGGTGCTGGGCGCCGTCCGACTGCCCAAGGACCTCG
Source organism: Streptomyces sp. ISL-11 (assembly GCF_018614525.1). GTDB lineage: Bacteria > Actinomycetota > Actinomycetes > Streptomycetales > Streptomycetaceae > Streptomyces. The sequence goes on along the minus strand of NZ_JAGGOL010000098.1, from coordinate 17,441 downwards.
GCAAGGAGACCGTCCGCGGCCAGTACGCGCACGGCTGGCAGGGCGGCGAGGAGGTCGTCGGCTACCTCGAAGAGGACGGCATCGACCCCCAGTCGAAGACCGACACCTACGCGGCGGTCAAGCTGGAGATCGACAACCGCCGCTGGGCGGGCGTCCCCTTCTACCTCCGCACGGGCAAGCGACTCGGCCGCCGCGTCACCGAGATCGCGGTCGTCTTCCAGCGCGCGCCGCACTCGCCCTTCGACCACACCGCCACCGAGGAGCTCGGGCAGAACGCCCTGGTCATCCGGGTGCAGCCGGACGAGGGCGTCACCATGCGGTTCGGCTCGAAGGTGCCGGGCACCTCGATGGAGGTCCGGGACGTCTCGATGGACTTCGCCTACGGCGAGTCGTTCACCGAGTCCAGCCCCGAGGCGTACGAGCGGCTCATCCTCGATGTGCTCCTCGGCGACGCCAACCTCTTCCCGCGCCTGAAGGAGGTCGAGCTGTCCTGGCAGATCCTCGACCCCATCGAGCGGTACTGGGATTCCCACGGCAAGCCCGCGTCCTACCCGGCCGGCACCTGGGGCCCGGTCGAGGCGGACGAGATGCTCGCACGAGACGGACGGAGCTGGCGCCGGCCATGAAGATGGACCTCACGGACACCACGTCCAGCAAGATCAACAACGCTCTGGTCCAGGGCCGCCGGGCCATCGGCACGCCCGCCGTCGGCATGGTGCTCACCCTGGTCATCGTCACCGACGAAGAGCACGCCTACGACGCGCTGAAGGCCGCCAACGAGGCGTCCCGCGAGCACCCCTCGCGCAAGCTCGTCGTCATCAAGCGCGTCAGCCGTTCGCCGCGCGACCGCGCCAAGGCCCGCCTCGACGCCGAGGTCCGGGTCGGCACGTCCGCCGGCACCGGCGAGACGGTCGTGCTGCGCCTGTACGGCGACGTCATCGACCACGCCCAGTCGGTCGTGCTGCCGCTGCTGCTGCCCGACGCCCCCGTGGTCGTCTGGTGGCCGGTCGGCTCCCCGGTCAACCCCGAGAAGGACCCGCTGGGCTCCCTCGCCCAGCGCCGGGTCACCGACACCTACGCCGCCGAGGACCCCCTCGCGGAGGTCTCGGCCCGCGCCGCGCACTACACGCCCGGCGACACGGACCTGGCCTGGACCCGGATCACGCCGTGGCGCTCGATGATCGCGGCGGCGCTGGACCAGCAGCAGGTCGACATCCTCTCCGCGCAGGTCGAGGGCGAGGGCTACAACCCCAGCTGCGAGCTGCTCGGCATGTGGCTCGCGGACCGCCTCGGCGTTCCGGTGCGGCGGAGCGTCTCGGACGGCCCGGGCCTGACGGCCGTACGGCTGGAGACCCGCAACGGTCCGATCGTCCTGGACCGCCCCGACGGCTCGCTGGCCACGCTGTCCATGCCCGGCCAGCCGGACCGCGCGGTCGCGCTCAACCGGCGCGACACCGCGGAGCTCCTCGCGGAGGAGCTGCGGCGGCTCGACCCGGACGACACGTACGAGTCGGCGCTGAAGTACGGCGTGGAGCGGCTCGGCGAGGCGAAGCCGGAGGCGGCCCCGAAGGCCGCCGAGGCCGCGCCGTCGGATGCCGCGGCCGCTCCCTCGGAGCCGGCCCCTGCCCCCGCCCCCGCCTCCGCGAAGAAGGCCGGCTCCGGCAAGAAGGCGGCCGGCAAGTGAACGCCCCTCAGATCGTCGTCCACCGGGACAAGGAGCTGATGGCCCAGGCCGCGGCGGCCCGGCTGATCACGAAGATCGTGGACGCCCAGGCCGCGCGCGGCTCGGCCTCCGTCGTCCTCACGGGCGGGCGCAACGGCAACGGGCTGCTCGCGGCCCTCGCCGCCGCGCCCGCGCGGGACGCGGTGGACTGGTCGCGGCTCGACCTGTGGTGGGGCGACGAGCGGTTCCTCCCGGAGGGTGACCCGGAGCGCAATGTGACGCAGGCGCGTCAGGCGCTGCTGGACGCGGTTGCGCTGGACCCGTCCCGGGTGCACGCGATGCCGGCGGCGGGCGGCCCGTACGGGAACGACGCGGACGCGGCGGCCGAGGCGTACGCGGCGGACCTCGCCGCGGCGGCCCGGCCGGAGGACCACGGTCCGGTGCCGTCCTTCGACGTCCTGCTGCTGGGCGTCGGCCCCGACACGCATGTGGCGTCGCTCTTCCCCGAGCTGCCGGGCGTCCGGGAGACGGAGCGCACGGTCATCGGCGTCCACGGGGCGCCGAAGCCGCCGCCGACGCGGGTCTCCCTGACCCTCCCGGCGATCCGCGCCGCGCGCGAGGTCTGGCTCCTCGCGGCCGGCGAGGACAAGGCCACGGCGGTGGCGATGGCCCTCTCCGGCGCGGGCGAGATCCAGGCCCCGGCGGCCGGCGCGTACGGCCGCCACCGCACGCTGTGGCTCCTGGACCAGCCCGCGGCGGCACGGCTGCCGCGGGGCTTGTACCCTCCGTCGTCCCCCTGAGCCCGCCGACGACAACGGCCTGTGGCCCGCCCCGAAAGGGACGGGCCACAGGCCGTTCTGCGTGGGGGCGCCGCCGGGACCGCCAACGACAACGTCGTGGCTGTTCACCACCGCGGCGGAATGAACACGGCGTCGGCGCCCTTCACGGAACGGCCGGAGGCCGAAAGGGGCCGCTCCTTTCACCCCCGCGAGGATGAACGAAGCCGGCGCCCCCGCCTGGATCGAAAGGTGCCCGCACCTTCATCCCACCGCCACGGCGCGCAACCCGCAACGACGCGACCCGGCGGTGCCCAGCCCGCCCAAGGCGGACACGGCACCGCCGAACAACACCATCATGGCCAACATCCGCCGCGGCGGAATGAAGGGCGCAACGTGGCCCTTCACCCACCACAGCACCCAGAGCGGCCGAGGCCGAAGGAAAGCCGCTCCTCTCACCCCACGCGAGGGTGAAAGGGGCCGCGCCCCCGCCTGGATCGAAAGGTGCCCGCACCCTCATCCCGCCGCCACGGCGCGCAACCCGCAACGACGCGACCCGGCGGTGCCCAGCCCGCCCAAGGCGGACACGGCACCGCCAACGGAAAACGTCAGCGCCCGCGAAGCTCGCGGTACCGCGCCACCAGCGCCGCCGTGGACGCGTCCAGACCCTCGACCTCGGCACCCTCGACCAGAGCGGGCTCGACCCGCTTCGCGAGGACCTTGCCCAGTTCCACGCCCCACTGGTCGAAGGAGTCGATGTTCCAGATCGCCCCCTGTACGAACACCTTGTGTTCGTACAGGGCGATCAACTGCCCCAGAACCGACGGAGTCAACTCGCTCGCGAGGATCGTCGTCGTCGGGTGGTTCCCCCGGAACGTCTTGTGCGGGACGAGCTCCGGCGGGACGCCCTCCGCCGCGACCTCTTCCGCCGTCTTGCCGAAGGCGAGCGCCTGGCCCTGCGCGAAGAGGTTCGCCATCAGCAGGTCGTGCTGGCCCACCAGCCCCGACGGCAGGTCGTCGACCGGCCGGGCGAAACCGATCAGGTCCGCGGGGATCACCTTCGTCCCCTGGTGGATCAACTGGTAATAGGCGTGCTGGCCGTTCGTCCCGGGCGTGCCCCACACGACCGGGCCCGTCTGCCAGTTGACGGGCCGTCCGTCGCGGCCTGTGGACTTGCCGTTGGACTCCATGTCGAGCTGCTGGAGGTAGGCCGCGAACTTCGACAGGTAATGGCTGTAGGGCAGCACCGCGTGTGACTGCGCGTCGTGGAAATTGCCGTACCAGACGCCCAGCAGACCGAGCAGCAGCGGGACGTTCTCCTCCGGCGGCGCGCAGCGGAAGTGCTCGTCGACCAGGTGGAAGCCGGCCAGCATCTCGCGGAAGTGGTCCGGGCCGACGGCCAGCATCAGGGAGAGCCCGATGGCCGAGTCGAACGAATAGCGGCCGCCGACCCAGTCCCAGAACTCGAACATGTTCGTGGGGTCGATGCCGAAGTCGGAGACCTTCTCCTCGTTCGTCGACAGCGCCACAAAGTGCTTGGCGACCGCGTCCTCGCCCGCGCGCAGGCCGGTCAGCAGCCAGTTGCGGGCGGAGGTGGCGTTGGTGATGGTCTCGATGGTGGTGAAGGTCTTCGACGCGACGATGAAGAGCGTCTCGGCGGGGTCGAGGTCGCGCACGGCCTCGTGCAGGTCCGCGCCGTCGACGTTCGACACGAAGCGGAACGTCATGTCGCGGGAGGTGTACGCGCGCAGCGCCTCGTACGCCATCGCCGGTCCGAGGTCGGATCCGCCGATACCGATGTTGACGACGTTCTTGATGGGCTTGCCGGTGTGGCCCTTCCAGTCACCGCCGCGCACCCGGTCGGTGAAGATCTGCATCTTGCGCAGGACGGCGTGGACGGCCGGTACGACGTTCTCGCCGTCGGTCCTGATCACGGCCGACTCGGGGGCCCGCAGCGCCGTGTGCAGCACGGCACGGCCCTCGGTCGTGTTGATCTTCTCGCCGCGGAACATCGCGTCGCGCAGCTCCGCGACCCCGGTGGCCGCCGCCAGCTCGCGCAGCAGGCGCAGCGTCTCGTCGGTGACGAGGTGCTTGGAGTAGTCGAGGTGCAGGTCGCCGACGGTGAGCGCGTAGCGCTCGGCGCGCCGCGGGTCGTCCGCGAACAGCTGCCGCAGCCGCACCTCCCCCAGCTCTTCCCGGTGCTTGGCCAGCGCGTTCCACTCAGGCATCTGGTCGAGCCTGCTGCGGCCCTCTGCGTTCATCTCGGACATCAGCCCACTTCTTCTCGTAGCTGCCCCGCCACCGTCCAACCTAATTGATCAGGGCACGTAATGAGATGTCGAACGGCCCGGCCGCGCGCCTGGACAGGTGCGCGGCCGGGCCGCTCGAAGGTGTGGTGCCGCTCAGATCTCTCCGCGGAGCTTGGCCAGCGCCTCGGCGAGGATGGCCTCGCCGTCCGCGTCGCTGCGCCGCTCGCGCACATAGGCGAGGTGGGTCTTGTACGGCTCGGTGCGCGGCGGGTCGGGCGGACTGTCCCGGTCCTGGCCGGCCGGGAAGCCGCAGCGCGGGCAGTCCCAGGTGTCCGGCACCTGTGCGTCACTGGCGAAGCTCGGCTGCGTCTCGTGCCCGTTGGAGCACCAGAAGGAGATGCGGAGGCGCGGCGCGGACTCGCCCCGCTCGGCCTCCCCCATCGGCCCCGCTCCGACCCGACTTCCTCGGATCGCGTTGCCACTTGCCACGGTCGTAACTCCCTGCGTAATGGTGCTGCACTGTGCCGAATAGCGGCTGCGCCGCGGGGTCGGTGAACGGCTCCGCTGCGGGCGCTCCAGTCTACGTAAGGCCCAACGCGCGTCCAGTGGCAGGAGTTACAGCCCGGCCGCGGGACGCGACCTCAATGATAGGCCGCGTCCACGACGGTACGTCAGCTATCGAGCTTCATCAGCAGGCCGAGCGTGACAATGCACGCGAACCACAGCAGACCGACGACCACGGTGATGCGGTCGAGGTTGCGCTCGGCGACCGAGGAGCCGCCGACGGAGGACTGCATGCCGCCACCGAACATGTCGGAGAGGCCGCCGCCCTTCCCCTTGTGCATGAGCACCAGCATCATCATCAGCAGGCTGAAGACGATGAGGGCGATCGAGAACCCCATGACCACGGCTTGACCAACTCTCTCGGATCTCTGAACGGAGTGGGGCCGGGGCGGTGCGAGTGCACCGGTCCCGGCCCCGACAGGGTACGACGGGGAGTGCCCGTCGTCATAGCGCTGCCTACTGGTCCCGGAAGCGGACGATCTTGACGAAGTCGTCCGCGTCCAGAGCGGCGCCGCCGATCAGGGCGCCGTCGACGTCCGGCTGCGCCATGATCGCGGCGATGTTGCCGGACTTCACGGAGCCGCCGTACTGGATGCGGACCTTGTCGGCCAGCTCCTGGCTGTAGAGCTCGGCCAGGCGGCCGCGGATCGCACCGCAGACCTCCTGGGCGTCCTCGGGGGTGGCGACCTCGCCGGTGCCGATGGCCCAGACGGGCTCGTAGGCGATCACGATGGTCTCGGCCTGCTCGGCCGGGATGTCCTTCAGAGCGCCGTCGACCTGGGCCAGCGTGTGCTGGACCTGGTTGCCGGCCTTGCGGACGTCCAGGCCCTCGCCGACGCACAGGATCGGGGTGAGCCCGTGCCGGTAGGCGGCCTTGACCTTGGCGTTGCAGAGCTCGTCCGACTCGCCGTGGTACTGGCGGCGCTCGGAGTGCCCGACCGCCACGTAGGTGCACTTGAGCTTGGACAGCATGGCGCCGGAGATCTCGCCGGTGTAGGCGCCGGAGTCGTACGCCGAGAGGTCCTGGGCGCCGTACTTGATCTTCAGCTTGTCGCCGTCGACCAGCGTCTGCACCGAGCGCAGGTCGGTGAAGGGCGGCAGGACGGCGACCTCGGTGGCGTCGTAGTCCTTGTCGGCGAGGGCGAAGGCGAGCTTCTGGACGTGCGCGATGGCCTCGAGGTGGTTGAGGTTCATCTTCCAGTTGCCCGCCATCAGCGGGGTGCGGTCACTCACGGTGGTTCAGTCCTCCAGTGCGGCGAGGCCGGGGAGCGTCTTGCCCTCGAGGTATTCGAGGCTGGCGCCGCCGCCGGTCGAAATGTGGCCGAAAGCATTCTCGTCGAAGCCCAGGGTGCGCACGGCCGCGGCCGAGTCGCCACCGCCGACGACGGTGAAGGCGGAGCTGTCGAGGAGACCCTGCGCGACGGCCTTGGTGCCGTCGGCGTAGTCAGGGTGCTCGAAGACACCCATGGGGCCGTTCCAGAAGACCGTGCCCGCGTCGGCGAGCTTCGCGGCGTAGAGCTCGCGGGTCTTCGGGCCGATGTCCAGGCCCTCCTGGTCGGCCGGGATGGCGTCCGAGGCGACCGTGTCGGGGTGGGCCGGGGCCTTGGTCTTCAGGTCCGGGAATTCGGCCGAGACCAGGACGTCGACGGGGAGGACGAACTCCACGCCGCGCTTCTCGGCCCGGGCCAGGTACTCCAGGCAGACCGGGACCTGGTCCTCCTGCAGCAGGGAGATGCCGACCTCGTGGCCCTTGGCCTTGAGGAAGGTGTACGACATGCCGCCGCCGATGAGGATCCGGTCGGCCTTCTCCAGCAGGTTGTCGATGACACCCAGCTTGTCGGAGACCTTGGCGCCGCCGAGGACGACGACGTAGGGGCGGGCGACGTCCTCGGTGAGCTTCTTCAGGACGCCGACCTCGGTGGCGATCAGACCGCCGGCGGCGTGCGGCAGGCGCGCCGGGAGGTCGAAGACCGAGGCGTGCTTGCGGTGCACGGCGCCGAAGCCGTCACCCACGTAGAGGTCGGCCAGCGAGGCCAGCTCGTCGGCGAACGCGCCGCGCTCGGCGTCGTCCTTGCTCGTCTCGCCCGCGTTGAAACGGAGGTTCTCCAGCAGCGTGACCTCGCCGTTCGCCAGTGCGGCGACGGTGGCCTTCGCGCTGTCGCCGACCGTGTCGGTGGCGAACGAGACGTTCTTGCCCAGCAGTTCGCCGAGCCGCGTCGCGGCCGGGGCGAGGGAGTACTGGGGGTCCGGGGCGCCCTTGGGACGGCCCAGGTGGGAGGCGACGATCACCTTGGCGCCCGCGGCGGCGAGCTTGGCGATCGTCGGGACGACGGCGCGGATGCGGCCGTCGTCGGTGATGGTGGTGCCGTCGAGGGGCACGTTGAGGTCGGCGCGGACGAAGACCCGCTTGCCCTCGACGCCGTCCTGGAGGAGTTCGTCGATCGTCTTCATGCAATGACTCCGGTGACGTAGCGGCTGGTCATGGGACGGGGCCCGTACGACGCCCCATCGCGTCGCACGAGCCCCGTCCCCTACATCTCAGTGCCTGTGACCGTACAGCAGCCGCAGATCAGAGCTGGCCGCCGACGAAGACGGTCAGGTCGACCAGACGGTTGGAGTAGCCCCACTCGTTGTCGTACCAGCCGACGACCTTGACCTGGGTGCCCTGAACCATGGTCAGGGAGGAGTCGAAGGTGCAGGAGGCCGGCCAGTTCACGATGTCGGAAGAGACGATCGCGTCCTCGGTGTAGTCCAGGATGCCCTTGAGCTGACCCTCGGCGGCCTTCTGGAAGGCGGCGTTGATCTCTTCCTTGGTGGTCTCGCGGTCGAGCTCCAGGACGAGGTCGGTGACCGAGCCGGTCGGGACCGGGACGCGCATGGCGATGCCGTCCAGCTTGCCCTTGAGCTGCGGGAGGACCAGGGCGGTGGCCTTGGCGGCCCCCGTCGAGGTGGGGATGATGTTCTCCGCGGCGGCGCGGGCGCGGCGCAGGTCGGAGTGCGGGAAGTCCAGGATCCGCTGGTCGTTGGTGTACGCGTGGACCGTGGTCATCATGCCCTTGACGATGCCGAAGCTCTCGTCGAGGACCTTCGCCATCGGCGCCACACAGTTGGTGGTGCAGGAGGCGTTGGAGATGACGTGGTGGTTGGCCGCGTCGTACTTGTCCTGGTTGACGCCCATGACGATCGTGATGTCCTCGTCCTTGGCGGGCGCGGAGATCAGGACCTTCTTGGCGCCGGCCGCGATGTGCTTCGCGGCGTCGGCCTTCTTGGTGAAGATGCCGGTGGACTCGATGACGATGTCGGCGCCGAGCTCGCCCCAGGGCAGGTTGGCGGGGTCGCGCTCGGCCATCGTCTTGAAGGTCATGTCGCCGACGGTGATCGAGTCGTCGGTGTGGCTGACCTCGTGCTTCAGACGACCCAGGATGGTGTCGTACTTCAGCAGGTGGACCAGGGTGGCGTTGTCGGTCAGGTCGTTGACACCGACGATCTGGATGTCCGCACCCTGCTCCAGCAGCGCGCGGAAGTAGTTACGACCGATACGGCCAAAGCCGTTGATGCCTACGCGGATCGTCACGAACCGATCTCCTCGTTGGTTTGCCGGTCTGGACGCCGGCGGCTGTATGGGAAGTCCCCGACCACCAACGACCCTACCTCTAAGCAGGGGGGTGTGTGACATTTAGGGGTCTTGCACAAGTGGGCGGGCTCAGGCACAATTGCGCGGCCTCGGGGCCGGGCCCCGGGGCCGCGCGGTGGCGGGTGTCAGCCGCCGATGGCGCGCAGGGCCGCGCCGAGGAGCGTGGCGCGTTCCCGGGCGTCCGGGACCTGCTCCAGGCCGAAGCCCAGCAGCACGGTGTCGCGGGTGGTGACGGCCGCGGAGAAGCGCAGGAGCTCTTGTGAGCGCGCCCAGTCTCCGGTGTTGCCGGGGCTGCCGGCCGGTGCGCCGGGCGTCGCCCAGTCGCCCAGCGAGGTCTCGAACCCCTCGGTGGGCCGGGCGGTGCCGCCGACGGTCAGGGCGGCGTTGTCGGCGAAGACCCCACGGCCCCCGTCACCGCCGTCGGTGATGTAGGAGAGCGCTACCTCGGCCTTCTTGCCGGCGTAGGCGCTCAGGTCGAAGGAGACCTGCCGCCATCCGGTGGTCGGGCCGGTGAAGCTGTGCCAGGCGCCCGTGGTGCCCTTGGGCTCGCACGTGTCGTCACCGACGGTGAGGTAGTGGCCGAGGAACGGGTGGAGGTGGACGGCGGCGGAGCAGTCGGTGGGCGTGGTCCGCCCGGTTCCGCCATTCGTGTCGGGCAGGGTGGTCCAGTCGTCCCGGCCCGCCGTGCGCGCCTCCAGGACGGCGTGGTCGTAGCCCCGCTCGGTGTCGTGGCTGAGACGGAATCCCAGGCTCGGCTTGTCCGCGGCGGCGACCCCGGTCAGGTCGACGGTCCGCGTCAGCCGCATCCAGGCGTTGTCCTGGTGCCGGGCGGCAGCCATCCAGGCGCCCTCGTACGGCTGGAAGGGGGACCGTACGCCCACGTAGTCGCCGGCGGCCTCGCTGCGGAACCGCGGGAAGGCCGCGGGCGGCAGTTCGTCGGAGATGGAGCTGTAGGCGCCGGCGGTCATGGGCGGCGCGCCAGCGGGGGCGGCCAGGGTGGCGGAGGTGCCGGAGAGCTTGCCGGCGCCGGTGAAGCGCGAGGGCGCCGAGTGCGCGATGCGTCCGCCCGAACCCAGGTAGTACTGGCTGAAGTCGTTGGTGTCGGCCTCGCCGACCCGTGCGTCACCGCCCGCCTGGGGTCCGGCCGCGATGAGCTTGCCGCCCTCGTTGACGAAGTCGCGCGTGGCCAGCAGGGTGGCGCCGCCGGGCGTGTTGGCGCCGGAGTACCACACGACGGTCGTGAAGTGGCCGAGCACGCCGAGCGCGTCCGGGGCGCCCTGGCGGGCGACGTCCCACACGGCGGCCTCGCGGCCGACCGCGGCGAGGGCCTTGGTGTACGCGGCGGTGTGGGCCGAGGGGGTGGTGCCGCCCTCGTCGGCGAGGACCAGGGTGTCGGTGCGCGGCCGTTCGGCGACCTTGTAGGTGAAGGGCTCGCTGGCCGTCGCCCTGCCCTCGCGGGTACGGGCGGTGAACCAGACCCGCACGGTGGAGCCGGGGTCGGCGCCCTCGACGTCGGCGCGGTACTGGTCGAAGTGGAGGTTGTCCTCGCCGCCGTAGCGGTCGCCGCCCTCCCACGCCTCCAGCGGCGCGGTGTGCGTACGGCCGCCGTCGACGCGGTAGTTGAGGCGCTTGTCGCGCAGGCTCTTGCGGGCGGTCACGGCGACCGGCTGTTCCTCGCCACGCGCGTAGGAGGTCGCGAAGGGGTGGGGCGTGAGGTCCGGGGCGGTCAGCACGGCCGAGGGCGCGGGGCGGTCGGGGTGGGCGGCGGTCTCGGCGACGGAGAGGGCGAAGGGGATGTTCTTCGCGAACTCCTGCTGGATCAGCTTCTCGTCGTCCGGGAAGGTGAAGCCGGAGCGGCAGTCACCCGGCTTCCAGGGGTCGTCGGGGTCCACCTTGGACGCCGTCTGGCAGGTCGACATCTCCGGGGTGAACATCATCGTCCCGTTGACGTTGGACGCGTGGCCGTCGGCCTCCCCGTTGGTGGTGTAGAGCTCGGAGGAGAGCTGGGGGTGGTAGCCGGGGATCGCGGACTTCTGCGGGGTGCCGGCCAGGGCACGGTAGAGGACGTCGTCCGGGGTGGGCGTGGCGACCTGCCAGCCGACGCCGTAGAGCAGGAGTTCGGCCGCCGAGTGGTAGTTGACGGCGTAGCGGAAGTGGACGCGCTTCTGGAAGGCGTCGAGGGCCTTCGTCTCCGGCTCGGAGGCGGGCGCGGGGCCGCGGTAGGTCTCGGAGGCCGGGCGGGGGGAGGAACCCTCGTTGTCGTAGCCCCATTTATAGGAGAAGTTGCGGTTGAGGTCGACGCCGTCGCCGGGGGCGATCTTGCCGTCTCCGTCGTTGTCGCGCAGGTTCTTGCGCCACAGCCGGGTGGCGGGGCTCTGGAAGGTGTAGTCGTAGCCGTCCGGGTTGGCGGAGAGCAGGAACCACAGCTCGGACCGGTCCACCAGCTGGGTGATCCGCTTGTCCTTGCCGTAGCCGTCGAGGTAGTGGTGCATCAGCCGCCGGGTCATCTCCGGCGTGATCCACTCCCGGGCGTGCTGGTTGGACATGTAGAGCACGGCGGGCTTGTCGCCGTCGCGGGTCCGCCCGGCGTCCTTGGTCACCTTCAGGGCGAGGATGTCCTGGCCGCGCACGGTCTTGCCGATGCTGACGACCTTGGTCAGACCCGGGTGCGCCGCGGCGGTGTCGGTGATCTCCCGTTTGAGTCCGCGCTCGCCGCTGTACGGGCGGAAGACGCCGTCGCCCGCGGCCTGGAGCCGCTCCTGGACCGTGCGGGACAGGCGCTTCTCGGCGAGGTCCACGCCCTGCCGGCGCAGCGCGCCGGCCTGCTCGCCGGTGAGGGTCAGCTCGACCGGGCCGGTGCGGCCGGCGGTGATCCGCTCGCCCAGCTCGTGCCCGTCGACGCCCGCCTTGAGCAGGAGCGGGACCTGGGCGGCGGTGACCTGGGCGGTCCATACGGACAGCTCCTTGGCGTCCGCGGTGGGGCCGGGGGTGCCGGCGGTGGGCTGTGCCTGGGCGAAGGGTGCCGCGGCCAGCCCTCCGATGACCAGCGAAGCCACCGCCATCGGTCCCGCGAACGATCTCGTTCTGCGTCTCATGAGCCCCCCTTGCTGTTGTCCGTCACGTCAGTGCACGTCCGCCAGGCTGGCGATACTGCATGATCATGTCAATACCGCCGCAAGGGGGACGGAAACCGCCGGAGCGGACGCACGGCCGCCCCCGGCGCGCGGGGCACCGGGGGCGGTCACGTCGTCCGGGCAGGTCAGCCGACCAGGCCCTCGGCCATCTCCTCGGACAGATCCGACAGGTCGGAGAGGTTGGACTCGGTGCCCGGGATGCCGAGGTCCTGGGCACGCTTGTCGGCCATGGCCAGCAGCCGACGGATCCGCCCGGCGACCGCGTCCTTGGTGAGCGGCGGGTCGGCGAGGGCGCCCAGCTCCTCCAGGGAAGCCTGCTTGTGCTCCATGCGCAGCCGGCCGGCAGCGGCGAGGTGCTCGGGCACCTCCTCGCCGAGGATCTCCAGCGCCCGCTGGACCCGGGCACCCGCGGCGACCGCGGCGCGCGCCGAGCGGCGCAGGTTGGCGTCGTCGAAGTTGGCCAGGCGGTTGGCGGTGGCCCGCACCTCGCGGCGCATCCGGCGCTCCTCCCAGGCGAGCACCGATTCGTGCGCGCCCAGCCGCGTCAACAGCGCGCCGATGGCGTCACCGTCGCGGACGACGACACGGTCGACGCCGCGCACCTCGCGGGCCTTGGCCGCGATCTGGAGCCGGCGGGCCGCGCCGACCAGGGCGAGGGCTGCCTCCGGGCCGGGGCAGGTGACCTCCAGGGAGGAGGAGCGGCCCGGCTCGGTGAGGGAGCCGTGGGCCAGGAACGCGCCCCGCCACGCCGCCTCGGCGTCGCAGGTGGCCCCGGAGACGACCTGTGGCGGCAGGCCACGGATCGGCCGGCCGCGGCCGTCGACCAGGCCGGTCTGGCGTGCGAGCTGGTCACCGCCCGCCACCACCCGCACCACGTACCGGCTGCCGCGCCGCAGCCCGCCGGGGGCCATCACCACCAGGTCGGAGGCGTGTCCGAAGATCTCCAGGATGTCCTTGCGCAGCCGCCGGGCGGCGATCCCGGTGTCCAGCTCCGCCTCGATCACGATCCGCCCGCTGACCAGATGCAGACCGCCCGCGAACCGCAGGATCGCCGAGACCTCCGCTTTCCGGCAGCAGGTCCGGGTGACGGGGAGCCGGGAGATTTCATCCTTCACCGCTGCCGTCATCGCCATGGGCCGATCCTTCCATGCATCCGAAAAATACGGTCGTACGCGGCGGCCAACAGCTCCGGGTCGTGTGTCGGGGAGCCGTCGGGAGCGGCGACCGGCGCCAGCTCGACCGCGGCCCCCAGCCGCTTGGCGGCGTCGGTGAGGCTCTCGCGGTCGGGCACGGCGGCCTCGTCGGCCAGCACCACGTCCAGGGCGAGTTTAGGGGCGTGTCGGGCCAAAACCTCCAAATGACGCTGCGGGGAGAAGCCATCTGTTTCACCGGGCTGCGGCGCGAGGTTCAGCGAGAGCACCCGCCGGGCCTTGGTCTGCTGGAGCGCGGCGAGGAGCTCGGGCACCAGCAGGTGGGGGATGACGGAGGAGAACCAGGAGCCGGGACCGAGCACCACCCAGTCCGCGTCCAGCACCGCCTCGACGGCCTCCGGCACGGCCGGCGGGTCCTCCGGCACCACGTGCACGGACTGCACCTCGCCGGGGGTGAGCGCCACCGTGGCCTGGCCTCGGACCGTGCTGATCGCCTCCGGCTCGGCCGGGTCGTGGCCCCGTACGAGTGCCTGGAGCTCCAGCGGCACCGCCGACATGGGCAGCACCCGGCCGTGCGCGCCGAGCAGCTTGCCGACCAGGTCCAGGGCCTGGACGTGGTCGCCGAGCTGCTCCCACAGGGCGACGATCAGGAGATTGCCGACGGCGTGGCCGTGCAGGTCGCCCTCGCTGGCGAAGCGGTGCTTGATCACCCGGGCCCAGGTCTGGCCCCAGTCGTCGTCGCCGCACAGCGCGGCGAGGGCCTTGCGCAGGTCCCCGGGGGGCAGCACGCCCAGCTCGTCGCGGAGGCGACCGCTGGAGCCGCCGTCGTCGGCGACGGTGACGACGGCCGTCAGGTCACCGGTGATCCGGCGCAGCGCCGTGAGCGACGCCGACAGGCCGTGGCCGCCGCCGAGGGCGACGACCTTGGGCTGCGCGCCACGGCCCGCACGCCCGTTCCCCCGGCTGCTGCCGCGGCTGGGGACGAGACGGCGGACCCGGCGCAGCCGGAACGAACGGCTGGTCACTCGCGCCCCATGTCCCGGTGGACGACGACGGTCTCGACACCCTCCGAGACCAGACGGTGGGCGAGCTTCTCGGACATCGCGACGGAGCGGTGCTTGCCGCCGGTGCAGCCGACCGCGATGGTCACGTAGCGCTTGCCCTCGCGGCGGTAGCCCGCGGCGATGAGCTGGAGCAGCTCGGTGTAGCGGTCGAGGAACTCCTTGGCGCCGGGCTGGTTGAAGACGTAGCCCGAGACCTCCTCGTTGAGGCCGGTGAAGGGGCGCAGCTCCGGGACCCAGTGCGGGTTGGGCAGGAAGCGGCAGTCCACCACCAGGTCGGCGTCGACGGGCAGACCGTACTTGTAACCGAAGGACATGACGGTGGCGCGCAGCTCCGGCTCCTCCTCGCCGGCGAACTGGGCGTCCATCTTGGCGCGCAGCTCGTGGACGTTGAGGCTGGAGGTGTCGATCACCAGGTCGGCGTCGCCCCTCAGCTCGCGCAGCAGGTCGCGCTCGGCGGCGATGCCGTCGACGATGCGCCCGGAGCCCTGGAGGGGGTGCGGGCGGCGCACCGACTCGAAGCGGCGCACCAGGGCGTCGTCGGACGCCTCCAGGAAGATCACGCGCCGCTTGACCTTCTTGGCGGCCAGGTCCGCGAGGGACTCCCTGAGGTTGTCGAAGAAGCGCCGGCCGCGGACGTCCACGACCACGGCGATACGGGCCACATTGCCCTGCGAGCGGGCGCCGAGGTCCACCATGGTGGGGATCAGGGCGGGCGGCAGGTTGTCCACGACGAACCAGCCGAGGTCCTCCAGACACTTGGCGGCGGTGCTGCGGCCCGCCCCCGACATGCCGGAGATGATCACCAGTTCGGGGATGCCCGCCGTCTCACCGGCCGCGTCCGCCGTCGTGCCCGTACTCACCTGTGCTCCGTCTCGATCGGTCCCGGTCATGCTGCTGCCCCCGTTCTGCCGACGGCGCCGCGATTGCGGCCCCGTCCTCCATACTGCGGTCTGCCGGTGTCCATGACCCGCACGCCCGTCCCCCGGCGCGGGCGGCCGCGGACGCTGCCGTCCGTGTCCATCATTCCTCCGCATCGTCCATGATCTCGCCCGTCGCGGTGTTGACGGCGGGGGCGGGCGGGGCCGCGGCGGCGAGGGCCGCGGCGATCGTCTCCGCCGTCTTGCGGCCGATGCCGGGCGTTTCGCAGATCTGCTCGACCGTGGCGGCCCGCAGCCGCTTCACCGATCCGAAGTGCTTGAGCAGCGCCTTCTTGCGCGTGTCGCCGAGGCCGGCGACGGCGTCGAGCGGCCCGGACCGCAGCACCTTGGAGCGCTTGCTGCGCTGGTAGGCGATGGCGAAGCGGTGCGCCTCGTCACGGACCCGCTGGAGGAGGTAGAGGCCCTCGCTGGTGCGCGGCAGGACGACGGGATCGTCGTCGTCGGGCAGCCAGACCTCCTCCAGGCGCTTGGCGAGGCCGCAGACGGCCACATCGGTGATGCCGAGCTCGTCCAGGGCCCGGCGGGCGGCCGCCACCTGGGGCTGCCCGCCGTCGACCACGACGAGCTGCGGCGGGTAGGCGAAGCGCTTGGGCCGTCCGTCGTCGGTCCGGGGGCCGGCCGTCCCTTCGGTCTCCCCGGGTTCCACGACCGTTCCCACGACCGCTTCCCCGGCCGCCTCGGACTCCGCGACGGCGTTCTCCTCGGACCACTCCCCCGCCTTCTGCTGCTCCCGGAGGTAGCGGCGGAAGCGGCGGGCGACGACCTCGTGCATCGAGCGGACGTCGTCCTGCCCTTCGCCGTGCCAGACCTGCGTGTCTCCGACCCGACCCTTGATCTGGAAGCGGCGGTACTCGCTCTTGCGGGCCAGGCCGTCCTCGAAGACGACCATCGAGGCCACCACGTCCTGCCCCTGGAGGTGGGAGATGTCGAAGCACTCGATGCGCAGCGGCGCGGAGTCCAGGCCGAGCGCCTCGGCGATCTCCTCCAGGGCGCGGGAGCGGGTGGTCAGGTCCGAGGCGCGCCTGGTCTTGTGCAGGACGAGGGCCTGCTGGGCGTTGCGCTGGACCGTGGCCATCAGGTCCTTCTTGTCGCCGCGCTGGGGGATGCGCAGGTCGACCCGGGCGCCGCGGCGCTCGCCGAGCCACTGGGCGACGGGCTCGACGGGGTCGGGCAGGGCGGGGACGAGGACCTCCTTGGGCACCGCGTCGCCCCTCTCCTCGCCGTAGAGCTGCTGGAGGGCGTGCTCGACGAGGCCGGCGGTGTCGACGGCCTCGACCTTGTCGGTCACCCAGCCGCGCTGGCCGCGCACGCGCCCGCCGCGCACGTGGAAGATCTGGACCGCGGCCTCCAACTCGTCCTCGGCGACGGCGATCAGGTCGGCGTCGGTGGCGTCGGCGAGGACGACGGCGTTCTTCTCCATGGCGCGCCGGAGCGCCTCCATGTCGTCGCGCAGCCGGGCCGCCTTCTCGTACTCCATCTCCTCGGCGGCCTCGTGCATGCGCTCCTCCAGGCGGCGCAGGTACGTGCCGGTGCGGCCGGCCATGAAGTCGCAGAAGTCCTCGGCCAGTTCGCGGTGCTCCTCGGGGGAGACCCGGCCGACGCAGGGTGCGGAGCACTTGCCGATGTAGCCGAGGAGGCAGGGCCTGCCGATCTGGGCGGAGCGCTTGAACACCCCGGCCGAGCAGGTCCGTACGGGGAAGACGCGCAGCATCAGGTCGACGGTCTCGCGGATCGCCCAGGCGTGGGCGTACGGGCCGAAGTAGCGAACGCCCTTCTTCTTGGGGCCGCGCATGACCTGGACGCGGGGGAACTCCTCGCCCAAGGTGACGGCGAGGGAGGGGTAGCTCTTGTCGTCGCGGTACTTGACGTTGAACCGCGGGTCGTACTCCTTGATCCAGGTGTATTCGAGCTGGAGCGCCTCGACCTCGGTGGAGACCACGGTCCACTCGACGGAGGCGGCCGTGGTGACCATGGTGCGGGTGCGGGTGTGCAGGCCGGCGAGGTCCTGGAAGTACGAGGAGAGCCGCTGGCGCAGGCTCTTCGCCTTCCCGACGTAGATCACGCGGCCGTGCTCGTCGCGGAATTTGTAGACCCCCGGCGAGTCGGGGATCTGTCCCGGCTTGGGTCGGTAGCTGCTGGGGTCGGCCATGTCACACACCCTACTTGCGGGCAGTGACAACTCCGCCTCGGAGCCGGGCGGGCCGGGGCCCCTGGGCCCCGGCCCGCCGGCCGGCCCCGGCGCGGGTGCGCCGGGGCCGGGGTGGGGGC
>NZ_JAGGOL010000097.1 GCF_018614525.1 Streptomyces sp. ISL-11 | reverse complement strand
GACGATCGAGAGGCCGTTGACACTGGGCCCGGATGCGGATTGGCCTGGGCTTGCGGACGGCATCGGGCCGTTCGACGGGATGGGGTTCTGTGTGTGGAGGCCGGGGTGGGCGGGTGAGGCGGCGGACCATGAGGGCGATCATGGTCCAGGTGAGGTGGGCTTCGCTGTGGGAGATGAGCCGCTCGTAGTCGCGCACGTTTCTGCCGGCTCGCATGACCCATGAGATCGCGCGTTCGACTCGCCACCGTTTCGCGAGGACGGCGAAGCCGTCCTGGTCCTTGCGCCGGGGGACGGTGTGGAGCGTGATGCCGAGGAAGGACTTCGACCAGCGGACGAGTTCGCCGCCGTAGGCGGAGTCGGCCCAGGCGACGGTGACCTCGGGGTGGGCGAGGCGGAGGCGGAAGAGGAGGTCGCGGGCGGGGTGGTCGTCACGGTTGGTGGCGGGGGCGGCCATGAACGTCAGGGGCATGCCGCGCATGTCGACGGCCAGGTGCCGCTTGCGGCCATTGATTTTCTTCCCGGCGTCGTAGCCGCGGGTGGCAGCCCCCACCGTCTCGGCGCCCTTGACGGACTGGGAGTCCAGGATCACCGCGACGGTGCGCGGGTTGAGCCCGTCGTGAAGACGGACCCTCTGGTGGAGCTCGCTGTGGATACGGGCGAGGACACCGCGCTCACGCCAGCGCTGGAAGAACCCGAACACGGTGCGCCAGGGGACACCGAAGTCGACGGGGACGGACCGCCACTTGCAGCCGTTGTCGTTGACGTAGCGAATGGCATCGACCACATTGCGCCGGGGGTGCGCCTCCGGCCTTCCCCTAAGGGGAGGGTGCAGGCCGGCGGGGGCAGCAGCGGCTCCAGGACTGCCCATTCGGCGTCCGTGGTGTCGCTCGGATAGTGCCGCGGCCGGACAGCTGGAGCCTCCGGGGCCTGGGTGGTAGTGCAGATCATGATGAGCGTTCCATGCGGGTGAGGACTTCCAGGGTGGCCTTGACGCCGCCGAGCTGGTCGAGGACCAGGCGGGCCCACTCGTCCTCGGGGGCGCGTTTGGCGTGCGGGGCGACGATCCCGGCGATGAAGTTCGTGATGCGGTGCAGCTCGGCCCGGAAGACCGCCCGTTCGTAGGCGATCCAGGCCTCGGGCCGGTCGGACAGTTGGAATCCTTCGGTGCGGCTGTAGGTCACGGGCGGGAGGTCGGCCTTGACCGCGACCTTCCGCAGGAACCGGATGCCCGTCCAGACCTGTGCCGGGGTCCGCCGGGTGGCTTTCACTAGCTGCTTCGGCGTCAGCCCGGCGGGGCTGGCCTCCAGCAGGGCCTTGCGGACCGCGTTCCCGTGCTCATGAGCGGGCTGTCCCGCCCGCCGCTTCATGGCTACTGGCCCCGCAGCAGCTCGGCCAGGGCGTCATCCAGGTCCACCTTGCCCGTGGAGACCGCCGTTTCGATCCAGTCGGCCGTCGCCCTGATCTTCTCCAGCTGCCGCATCACGAGACCAAGCTGCGACTCGGTGAACTCCCGGCCGCGCAGCTTCGGCACCAGCCGGCTCGCCCCGGCAACAAATCCCTGGCAGACCCGGATCAGGTCGGTAAATTCCATCGCGCTGTGGAAGCCCCGCACGATCCGGGCCGGATCGCAATCTTCCCCGTCGTCCTCGCCCTCGGGCTCCCACCAGTCCTCCTCGCCCTCGTCTTCGACGAGCTCGGCCTCGTCGAACTGGGCATGGTTCACCAGCTCCCGGGCCTGCCGGTCCCGCATCGCCTTGAACGCCACCTCCGGCCGGCGCAGCAGATCACAGGCCGCCACCGTCTCATCGGCCGCGAGGTCCCGGATGGCTTCGACCTTCTCCTCTACCGTCACCGGCGTCGCGGTCGACCAGCCCGCGGCCCGCTTCGCCGCATCCCCGCTCCACTCACTGCGGCCCGTCCGCTCGTTGACCGGCGGAGACTTGATGAGCTCGTACGCGTCCGGCACCGACGCCAGGATCCGGTGCACTTCGAAGGACACCCCCTCCTGCCGCTGATCCTTCGGCCACCGCGCGGCCACCCACCGATACGTGCGCACGGTATGGAAGGAGAGCCCGATCGCCTCGGCGAACTCACGTAAGGTGCCCTTCACCCCGAGCTCGTCCTCCTCCGGCTTCATGTTCCCGCCGTGGGAGCGCAGCGGAGCGATCTCCGGCGCGATGTCACCCAGCGCGAACTGGCACCCTGACATCACCCGGACCAGCTCCACCGACCAGTCCACCAGAGCCTCGAACCGCTCGCACGGCACACTGCCGATCACCTCGGACACGGAGCCCTCCCAGGCGTGCCGGAGGGCCGACGCTCCATCGGCCGAAGGAACTCCGGCCCGCGCCTACACGCAGAGTGCGCCGACCACCCCAAGGTCACCACGAACGACCGGAAGAGCATCGCTTCGCATACGAACCCTCCCAGTCCCGCCCGAACATGAGTCCAGTCCCGTCGCATCCCTGAACGACTCTGACAACCACCACCGAGCGTCACAGATCAGAGGATTAAGCACAGCTAGTGACCAGCAACGTCACCCGACATACCCGCTTTCGAAGCGACGGCCCAGTAGGGCTTGTTCGAGAACGTTGACCCGTTGCCGAGTTCTGGTCAGATGAGTCTTCAGGCTTGTGGCGGGCACCAGGACGGGCGAAGGGAGCTTCACGATGACTATCGTTGTCACTACACCTACAGGGCACGTGGGATCGCGGGTGGTGCGGCTGTTGATCCAAGCAGGCGTCCGTCCCCGGGTGCTCGTGCGAGATCCGGCACGCTTGGACGCGCAGACCCGTAGCCTTGTCGAGGTGCGGCGCGGCGATCTCACCGACGCCGGGTTCGTGCACGAGGCGACCGCCGGGGCACGCACCGTCTTCTGGGTCGACCCCACGCCTCACACGGCCGAGGAGCCCATCGGAACGTCGCGACGCACCGCTGCCGCCCTGGCCGATGTCGCCCGTGCCGGAGAGGTGGCGCGGATCGTGTTCCTGAGCAGCGTGGGGGCGGAGAAGCGGCACGGCGTGGGCCACATCGACGGCCTGGCCCGGATCGAGGAACTGTTCGATGCCACCGGTGCCGATGTCCTTCATCTGCGGTGCGGCTACTTCTTCACCAATCTCCTGCTCAGCCTGGACGAACTGCGCCAAGGGACGCTGACGACCGCGGCCGACCCCGATCAGCCCATGTCATGGGTCGATCCCCGCGACATCGGCGAGGTGGTGGCGGCTCGCCTGCTCGAGGACGGGTGGAAGGGCCGGGTGGTCCAGGCCGTCCACGGCCCCGAAGACCTGACGTTCAACCAGGTCGCGGAGATTCTCACCGAGGCATTGGGGCGCCCGGTTCGCCTCCGGTCCGTCACCGACGACGACGTGCGCGCCACACTTGGCTCGGCCGGCCTGCCACCCAAGGCGGTGGAGGGCATCGTCGGCATGATCGCCGGAACACGCGATCTCGTGCCGGAGCAGCCCCGTGATGTCACCACCACGACTCCCACGCCCCTGAACGCCTGGGCCTACACCCATCTCCGTCCCCTGCTCACGGCTTGAGAGGCACCAGGGCCCGACACCCGCCCCTCGCCCGACCGATCAGCGGAGGATGCCCTCCAGGAATTCACTGCTCAGGCGGGCCACCGCTCGTACGTCCAGCTCGTGGAGGACGTAGCGGCCGCGACGGCGTGACGTCAGCAGACCGGCTTTCTTCAGGATCGCCAGGTGGCGGGAGATCTCCGGGGCGCTGATGCCCAGGGTGCCGGCCAGTTCCCCCGTGGTGTGCGGGGTGCGGGCCGTACTGCGGCACACCTGCATCCGTACCGGATGGGCCAGGGCTTCCAGGCGCAGCTTGAGGAGGTCGACCGAGGTGGCGGGCGGCAGTTCGGGCGAGCCTACGGGGTAGTGGACGACCGGGCGCCACTGCGGGCGGTGCAGCACCATCAGGTGCGGCCAGCCGAAATGGGACGGGATGAAGGTCAGGCCAGCACCGATGGCCGGGTCGACGGCCGTGGTTCTGCCCTCCGCCAGTTTGTCGAGCCGGATGCGGGTGCCGCCGTTCTCCAGGGTCAGGGCGGGCGATACGGCGGCCAGGGCATCATTCAGCCCCTTGCGGCGCAGCAGTTCCGTCTTGTGCCGGATGTCCGCCGCGAGCCCGGGTTCGACCCGCCGCCAGGTGTCGGCGAAGAACGCTTCGTCGCAGTCCTCCAGCAGGCGGCGCAGCCAGGCACGTACAGAGGCCGGGCCCTTCAGCAGGCGTTCGGTGAAGTGCAGTTGCCGGAGACCGCGGGCCGCGGACAGTTCCAGGGCTCTGGCGCGCGTCGCGTGGTCGCCGAGAGGGGACGAGCCGCCCTCGTCGTACGAGACGAGGCAGCAGAGCTCAAGGGCGGCCGTCACGAACTGATCGTCGGTCAGCCGGTCCAGCCGGTCGAGTTCATCGGCGAGTGTCGCCCCGGTCCGGCCGTTTCCGTCGCGCAGGCCGGCGAAGGGCATGAAGACGTCGGAGAACGTATTGCGCCACAGAAAGTCGGCCTCCCGCAGCCGGTCGGCGAGGTCGGGCCTCAGCGCGGCTGCCGTGGCCGTGGCCCAGCTGTCCATCCCCGGATGGTGTCCGGGATCGGATAGTGCGTGCAGCGCGAGGCACAGTTCGCCCAGTGGTGACGTCTCGAAGACGATGCGTTCGGGAGGCAGTCCTGTGATGTCGATCGTTACGCTCACAAGATCATCATGCCTGCTCGCCCATCACCCGACGAAAGCCGGCAGGGCTCGGCGCGACAGGAAGCGACAGGAAGCGACAGGAAGCGACAGGAAGCGACAGGAAGCGACAGGAAGCGACAGCGTACGAGGACGCCGGCCTGGGCCCTCCTCCGGCACTGCCGCACCTACGGGGTACGGACGCCCGCTTCATCCTGGACTCCGCGACCTGGTGCACGCGGCCACCGCCGTACCGGCGGCGCCCAGCCGGATCGAGGGTGCCCGAGCAGTGTGTCGAGGTCTGGCCGGATCTGCCCTCGAACCTATTTCACCTTAGATGCTGAATCGATTACCTTTCATAGGCTTTCTCCTCGGTGTGCTCACACCAGGCCGGGCGACATGATGCGGCACGCTCCGCATCACGCGACGGCTTCCGTCACGAAGGAGAAGGCATGCGCACATGGAGGATGGCGGCCGCGGCCGCATCGATGGCGGTCCTGGCGTTCGCCGGCGGAACATCCCCCGCCGGGGCGAGCGGAGTGATGGCTGCCGACCCTTCCGCCCCGGCCACCGTGCCCGCGGGGCGCGCTCCCGACCCCGGGGGCAGCGTGGAAGCCGGGAAGTCCGGCTCGGACGCGGACGCGTCCGCCGTGATCCGATGTGAGGGCCAGGTGCAACGCCCGCACAACTCCACCCACGTGCCCGGTACGGTGAACGTCGTCGTGACGGTCTCGTGCACGGCCCCGGTTCCGCAGATCACCACCCGGGCGGCCCTGTACAAGAACGGGCAGCTCGTCAACCAGTCGACGCTCAGGACCCAGACGAACACCCGTACCGCGCAGAACAACGCGGCCGTGCGCTGCAGCCCCGGTAACTATCGCGGCTGGATGTACTTCAAGGTCGTCTTCCCTCCCGGCTACCAGCCACCGACCAGTTCCGCCAACGGTCTCGGCCAGGAAGTGTCCATCACCTGCTGATCCATTGCCACCGGACAGGCAGCACCACGTTGCACCGAGGCGCCGCCGGGGAAAGAGTGAGGACGTGCGCCCCACCCCCGCCCGGACCCTTCGCCGGAGAGTGACGGACCTCGACACCGCAGCGGCCGCGGTCTCTGACGTCGACGCCGGGCTGCGCCATTTCACCGCGGTCATGGCGTGGTGGACCGAGCCTGAAATGGCCGCAGCCCTGGCCGGAGGCCCGGCAGTCATCGACCCCTCCGAAGCAGACGAGGCCGCCGAGAGCTGCCGGCTGCTGCGCCACCTCGCCCGGGACGAGCGGAGCCTCGTCCTGGGCCCCCTGGAGCGGGCGCGTCAGCACTGGATCGGCACCAGCCCACACGAGCTGATGCCGTCCCGACAGCCCGCCCTGGCACGGGAAAGGTTCGTCGCGCCCCATGCTGAACCGATTCCGCCCAGCACGAAGCCGTTCCATCTGGGGCTCTACACCTCCACTGCGCAGCGCGGCGGCCCGAGCATGTGGCGGATGTATCTCGACCAGGGCTCGACCCTTCACCCCTTGCCCTGGCACACCTGGGCATTGCAGGTCACGGACCCCACGGCCGAAGTCGTCGAAATCAGCAGCGCGAGCGCTTGGGCCGCGTTCGTCGGGCGCTACCCCCTCGTGCACGACGGCTCCGTCTTCCCCGACTGGCGGAAAGTGGCCGAGGACTACGCCGGGGTACACATGACCCTGCGCGCGATCGTCGCGACCCAGGGGCTCCGGTTCCCCGTCACGGACGGCCTGGCCGCGGCTCCTTACTGGGACGTCGAATCGGTTCTGTGGCTGCGCTGGCACTTTTCCAGTCCACGTCTCGTGGAGATCACGCCGCCGCACAGCCAGGAATGACAGCTACCAAGCCACCTCCGGGAGGGTGTTTTCAACAGGGTGAAGTAGAGCCAGTGGGGCAACTAGATTGAGAGCTGCCTTGTCTGACGAGATGTGACATGCCGCCCGGCCGGCCCGTCCAGTGGACCGTTCCGAACCTCGACGTCCTGCCCGACGAGCTCATCGGCGATGCCTTCGACCGGCCGTGCTGTCAGCACCTGCGGATCAATCCCACCGCCTGCCCCGTCAGCTTCCTCGGCGCCATGGTCATCGACGAGCCCGGCCTGGTCCAGTACGTCCTCACCCTCAACATCAGCGGCGAGCCCCACACCGTCCCCACCACCTGGCCTCGGTCTATCTGTTCGGTGAGCTGAACTGGGTCAGCCTGCCAGGTGGGTGAGGGCCAGTGCGTGCGCGTGGTCGAGGGAGTCGGCAGCAGCGCAAGGGATATCCGGCTGCACACCGGTGCCCTCCCAGTTCGTGCCGGAGACGGGGTTGATGGCACGGCCCGTCGGGATAGTGGCTTCCAAATGTGGGTGCACCGTCCAGCCCTCCCGGGGGTGCGCGCCGCCGCGGGTGCGCTCCCCGACGACTACGGCGCGGCCGAGCTGCTGCAGGTCGTACGCCAGCTCCTCGGCAGCAGAGAAGGTATGGCCGCTGGACAGCACATACAACGGCTTGCTGCCGCCGAAGCAGGCGCCGGGAACGTGCGGAAGGCTCCAGGACTGCTCGCTGCGCTCGCCGTCGCGCCAGTACATGGTGTTGAGGTGGGTGCGCTTGTCCAGTAGGTAGCTGCAGACGAAGGCGACGGTGTCCGGGTCGCCGCCCCGGTTGGCGCGAAGGTCCACGATCAGCGCCTGGGCGCGGGAGGCCAGGGTGAGCGCGGCGCTGAGCGGTTCGGCGGCCCACTCCAGCGGAAACAGCATCGGTGCCAGCTCCAGTACGGCGACCCCTCCGTCGAGCAATTCCACCCGGGGCGCACCGCCCAGCGAGGTGTCGAAGTCCCGGCGTATGGCGTGCAGGGCGGCCGCCCCCTGCTTGGGAGGCACCGGGTCGGTGTGGTACTTCAGGCTCAGGTGTCGGTCGCCGTTGACCGACTGCAGGTCCGCGGTGACCAGCCGGGCGAGCTCCTCGGCGCCTTCGACGTCATAGGCGCCCTCGGTGAGCCGTCGTTGCAGCAGGCCGGCGAGGTGCTCGGCTATTCCAGGGAAAACGTAGTGCTCGGTCAGCAGCCGGGCTGTCTCGTCGATGACAGGGGCTGGCCGAAGCTTCGTCAGAGTCGTCATGGCAGGGAGTAGAGCACCGCCCTTGCGAAAGCGTCAAACAAATTAGACACTTTCGGTATGCGCGATCAGCCTTCCTACCCGCCGCCTCCGGAGGACGTCCTGGAGATCGGTGCCCCTGAGCAGTTCGCGGCGCTCTCTCACCCATTGCGTCAGCGGTTGCTCTTCGCCCTGGGTCACCGGCCTGCCACGATCAGCCAGCTTGCGGCGCAGCTCGACGCGAAGAAGGGCAACGTGGCCCACCACCTCAAAGTGCTCCGCGAAGCCGGGCTGGTCCACATCGCCGAGACCCGCCAGGTCCGCGGCGGCACCGAGCAGTACTACCAGCGCATGGCCCGCCACATGGTCGTCGCCGAACCCCAAGCGGCAGGCACCGCCGCGATGCTCGCAGCGGTCGCCCAAGAGCTGGACCGCTCACCTGCCGAGACCCACCTGACACTGCGCCACCTGCGGCTCAGCCCCGCGAAGGCAAGAGAACTCGGCGAGGCCCTCGCCAAACTGGTCGACGAGGCCGAGGAAAATACAGAGGACCAGCCCGTCCACGGCGTGTTGGTAGCGCTCTATCAGCAGGCTCTGCCGACCAGCGCCACCGTTTCCGCCTAGCGGCACCAACCAAGTTGTCGACACCCGATCCCACCACGGTCACGGACACTCCCGCTCACGCCGCCCCGGCCAGCAGTCACCCGATCGAGGTGGTTCTCATTCTCATTGCCGATCATGGACCTGCGTCGTGCTCCAGCCTCTTCACGGACGGAGCAATACGGCTCTCAAGCTCGTTGCCGCAGCGGCTCCGAAACACCCTGTCGAAAAATGGGAGGGTGTCCCGGGCAGGGCCGGGGGGTTTCGGTGCAGGCGGGACGCCGACGCGGGGTGAGGTCGCGTGAGCGTGAAGGCCGGTCCGTGAAGGCCGGGCCCTCCGGTCATGCAGTGCTGATCAGCGTTGCCAGAAGTGGTCGGGATAGTTCCCGCACGGCCACTGGATCACGCGGGCACCGGCGGTCCTGCTCCCGCCTTCGACGGCGAGGCACTGGTCGCTGTTCCGGTTGACGACCCGGTACTTGTTGGCGGCGACGCTGTCCAAACGCCAGAAGTGGTCGCGCCAGTCGCCACAGGGCCACTGGATGACCTGGGTGCCGTTCTCCCTGCTGCCACCCGGAACGGCGAGGCACTGGCCGCTGTTGTGGTTGACCACCTTGTAGTACCTCGTGCCGTCGATCACATGCGGCTGGAGGTCCCAGTCGTGGTCGGCCCATCCCCCGCAGCCCCACTGAATGAGGCCGATCCCCTGCTGCTTGCTGCCGCCGGGGACGGCCAGACACTGGCCCGTGCCGGCGTTGGTGAGATGTCTGAACGTCGCGATGGCCGCCGCGTCCTGGACCGCGTCCCGTTCCACCCGGACGGCGTTCATTTCCTTCTTCGCGCCGTCGCGGCCATTGGCGGGCGCACCGTTCGCGGCGGTGACCAGCGGTGTACCGGCGATGGCGAGACCCACCGCGGCCGATGCGACGACCGTCTTTGTCCACAGTTTCACGCGTTCTCCTGACTGAGCGTCGAGGACGGATGCATCCGTGCGTGACTCTTGGAACCTGGAACCTGGAGCTCTCGAATGACGACGCATTCCCAGAAGTACGTACACACCCAGGCACAACAGCGTCCAGAAAGCGGCAAAGTATGTCTGATGCCGCAATCTTGTGATCATTAGCGATGGGACGTCATGGCCGTGCCGGCTGGGCCGGTGCGCGATCAGTTCCCGTGGGTCGCGGAACCCGCAGACACGAAAGTTCCTGAGTTCACTCCTCCGACTCGGCCGCCACGATGCCCAGCAGCCCAGGAAACCGCTGCTCGATGTCGGCCCGGCGCAGGCTGGCCATCCGGCTGTTGCCCCGGTCGACCTGCCGGATCAACCCAGACTCGCGCAGCGCACGGAAGTGGTGCGTGACGGTCGCCTTGGAGACCGGCAGCCCGAAGGAACTGCACGTCCGCGCCGCGCCGTCGGGTCCGGCTGCCAGCTCACGCACCACTCGGCGGCGCAGCGGATCCGCCAGCGCGGAGAGTACCGGGCCGAGCTCGATCTCCTCGACGTCCGGATGGCCTTCGTCGTCGGGCATTCGGAACACCTCCCTTCAGGTATGGATTGCATCGTACCTACGAGTTCGGTAGCGTCCTGCAGGTACGAGATTGATTGTACCTATCAGGGAGAACCCTGCATGTCTCAGCCATTCGCACTCGTCGGCACCGCTCGCCCCAAACCCGAACGCGCCGACGAGTTGAAGCAGCTCCTGCTCTCGTTCGTCGAGCCGACCCGGCAGGAGTCCGGCTGCCTGGAATACCACTTCCACGAAGATCGCAATGACCCCGGCGTCTTCGTCTTCTACGAGGCCTGGCGCTCCCAGGCCGATCTCGACGCCCACCTCGCCCTCCCCCACATGCAAGCCTTCCGGGAGCGGCGCATGGACTACCTGGAGACCGACCTCGACGTCCGCTTTCTCGCCATGCACAGCCCCTACCAGCCGGCCGACCGGACCGGAGCGCGGCCTCCGGCGCCTCAGTGACGCCGCGCCGATCCTGAACGTCTCAACCGACGGTTTCCCAGGGGGTGTGCGGCAGCACTCGCCTGCTACCGGGATGCGCCGGCCGGTGGACCTTCGCGCGTACCGGGAACGTACGGAGTCGAAGGGCCGGGGCGATCGGCGATCAACCGCTCCGGGCGATGAGGGCCGGTGAGCCAGGCAGGGCCCCCGTCTGCCGTCAGGACACCTCCCTTCACGGCGGCGCGCAACACGCGCTCGGCATACACGGTCGTCGCCGTGTACGCACGCGGCCCCCTGGCCCCTTGCGCCGGAGCGCCGCCGTGTTGTCCGCTACCCCCATGAGGCAGAGAAGCGTCGCCACCCTGGTCGCCGCCCTGATCGCGGGGACCCTCTTGGCAGGGGCACCGGCCCCGCGAGCCGCCCAGGCCGCGCCGGCCGACGCCGGTGGTCCGCCGTTACCGGGCGGTGGACCCCGGGAGCCGGGAGTTGAGCTCGACACCGTGACGATCCCGGAACTGCAGGCCCGCATGGCTGACGGTTCGCTGACCTCGTCGGCACTGACCAGCGCCTACCTGCGGCGGATCGAGGCCATCAACCCCAAGATCAAAGCCGTACTGCGCACCGACCCGACGGCCCTTCGCCAAGCGGGGGCCAGCGACGCCAGACATCGACGCGGCGGCACCCGGGGACCGCTCGACGGCATACCCGTCCTGCTCAAGGACAACGTGAACACCCGCGACATGCCGACGACAGCCGGGTCGTCGGCGCTGGCCGGAAGTCCGCCGGACACCGACGCCGCCCTGGTGACCCGGCTGCGGGACGCCGGAGCGGTGATCCTCGGCAAGACCAATCTCTCCGAGTGGGCGAACTTCCGTGCGACGAGGCCGACATCAGGATGGTCGGCGGTGGGCGGGCAGACGAACAACCCCTACGTACTGGACCGGAATCCGTGCGGCTCGTCCTCCGGATCTGCCGCCGCACTCGCCGCGTCATTGGCACAGGTGGCGATCGGCACCGAGACGGACGGATCGATCGTGTGCCCCGCCGGGATGAACGGGGTCGTCGGCCTCAAGCCCAGCCTCGGGCTGGTCAGCCGAGCCGGCGTGGTGCCGATCTCCGCCGAGCAGGACACGGCGGGGCCCATGGCGCGCAACGTGATCGATACCGCACTCACCCTCGCGGTGCTCAGCGGCGGCGAAGGCGAAGCCACGCACTCCGCCGGCCTCGGCTCCGCCGGTCTCCCGGGCGGGCTGACGCACCTCGGCGGCGGACTGCGCGGCAAGCGCGTCGGTCTGTGGCGGCTTCCCTCGCTCGGGCCGGACGTGGACGCCCTGATGACCCGTACGGCGGAGCGACTGCGCGACGCCGGAGCCGAAGTCGTCCAGGTGACACCTCCGTACCAGGAGCGACTCGCCCAACTCGAGTTCCCGGCGCTGCTGAGCGAGTTCCACCGGGACATCGACGCCTATCTCGCCACGCGCGACGGGCCGCAGAACCTCGCCGAACTGATCGAGTTCAACCGCACCCACCCGGCGGAGCGGACCTGCTTCGCCGGTCAGGAGCTGTTCGAGCAAGCACTCTCCGCGCCCCATACGACCGACACGCGGTACCAGGTCATGAGGACCGAGCTCAAGGACCTGTCCCGGCGCTCCATCGACGAGACCATGGCCACCCACCACCTGGACGTCATCGCCTCCCCGACGAACCCGCCCGCCTGGCCGACCGACTGCGAGCGGGGTGACAACGACGTGATCCCGTCCTCCACCCCCGCGGCCGTAGCCGGGTACCCCTCGCTGTAGGTGCCCGCCGGGTTCGTGAACGATCTTCCGGTCGGTCTGCTCCTGATGACCGGCGGGCATCAGGACGCCGAACTGCTGTCTCTGGGGGCCGCGGTGGAACACCGTCTGGACGCCTGGCGAGCACCACGCTATCTGCCGACGGCGCGTCGGGCCGGCACCTCCCGGTGAGTCCCGGCGGACATCCTTCATGACGGGCCATTCGCGGCGCCGGCCTGTGCGCCACCCACTGCCTTCCACGGCGTGCCGCCACAGTCGGGCTTCGGTCCGCCGCGCGGGCGCACCGCGTGCCGCGTATCGCCGGCGGCGGCGCGGGCCTGGCGCTCGCCTACCACCAGCTGGACCGGTGCCTGCCCGGCCGGGGATGGAACACACTGGCCGAGGGGTGTCTCGCCGCCGCGGCCGAGGGGTACCGGCGGATCGGCGCCTCGCCCGGCCTCTTCGGCGGCGCCGCCGGACTGGCCTTCGCCGCGCAGGTGCCTCGCACGACCTGCCGGCCGTCCGCGACCGCGTCATCGGCGAAGCGCTCCGGCGGTCCCGGGAGCTCGGCGACGATCCTCCCGAACGTGCCGTCGACCTCGTCTCCGGGCTGACCGGAGCAGGCGCGTAACTGCTGGGTGAGTGCCACGAGCCCGTAGCGCGGGCGGCACTGCGCGAGGTGCTCACCGCGCTCTCACGGAACGGGCATTCGCCCGACTCCGGCGTGGCACATGGGCTCTCCGGACCGCTCGCCCTGTTGTCGCTCGCCCTCCGCGAAGGCGTCGTCGTGCCCGGACAGCGCGAGGCCCTGCGCCGACTGGCCGGGACACTGACCGCCCGGTGCACCACCGACCCTTGGGGTGCCACCTGGCCCGGCACCGCCCCCGGCCGCCTCCCACGCGCTTCGTGGTGCCGGGGAAGCCCGGGGACGGCCCGCGCCCTGTGGCTGGCGGGAACGGCACTCGACGACGCGGCTCCTCGCGAGCTCGCGGTGCGGGCGCTCCAAGCCGCCTGCCGACGGCCTCCCGAGGTGCGCCGCGTCGACGCGGAACCGGGTCTGTGCCACGGCGTGGCGGGCCTGCTCCATATCACCGCGCGTTTCGCCCACGACACCGGCGACCCGGAACTCGCCGCGGTCGCCGCCGATCTGGCGAGCACACGTTTCCGCCCGGTCGACGCCGGGTTCCTCGACGGAGCCGCCGGGGTCACGCTCACCCTGCTCGCGGCGGCAACGGACACCGAACTCGCGTGGGACCGAGCCCTGCTCCTGGCATAGCGCACAGCATCCCGTGCGACGAGCCCGCCCACGCACAGCTGCCAGGGCGGGCCGCGCCGTCCCTCCCGGCCTCCCTGCGGGAGGACCGCAGCACCACACGACCACGGTTCGGAAGAGGGAGCCCAGGCCGTGTCCGGTGGAGCACCGACGCGACCGCATGCACGGGACAAAGCCGCCGGACCGGTCATATGACTTATTTGCCGTAGGAATAGCCCATTTGTCGGTGGGCAGTCATGGCGGCATGATGAGCCTTCGCAGAGCCCTATCGGCTCTCTTCGTCGTCGGCCTGGCCCTCACCGCACCCGCTGCCGCGGCTACCGACGCGGGTGCCGTCGGGCCCCCGCCCCAGGCGCCGCGCCAGTGCTACACGGTCGAGCAGGCCCGTGCCGAGCTCGCCCGCCAAGCGGCCGCACCGGGCCGGAAAAGCCGACAGATGGTGCCGGTGTGCCAGTCGACCGGCGCCACGCAGTGCGACCCGTCGGGCCACACCCTGTACTGCCAGTACATGTGCCAGGAGTGCGACGGGCTGGTGTGCTCCCAGCCCTACTTCGTCTGGTCGGCGTGCGGTAGCTGCTGACACCTGTGAGGGGGAGAGTTCATGAGATCGACGAGGATTCTGCGCCGGTTCCGCAAGGCTGCCCCGGCAGTCGCCTCGGCGCTGGTGCTGCTCGCGGTGGATCCCGGCAGCGCGCTGGCGGCGTCCGGCTCGTACACGTTCATCACTCCCGCGGGACAAGGCCTACGGGTCGACAATCCGCCGAGCGACACCTGTCTGCCGCTCACGGGCGGCGCGGTCAGGTTCTCGAACGACACCACCGACACGGCGTTCCTGTACGGGGACTCCTCCTGCGCGGGCGGCTGGGCCCTCGTGGGGGGCGGGGCCACGTGGGACGCGCCGACGGGCGTCCAGGCGCTCGCCGTACGCCTCGGCTCGACCACCGCGGCGGGGCCGCAGGAAGGAGCGCGTCCATGAGCGTTCCGCGCAGGTGGGCAAGGGCCGCGGTGACGCTGATCACCGCCCTGGCCACCCTCCTGGTCCTCCAGGTGCCGGCCAGGGCCGACACCGGGGGCGGGGACGCACCCCACTCGGGCGTCGCCACCGACACCGGGCAGGGTGTGACAGCCGGCGAGTACAAGTGGTTCAGCTGGGGGGACCTGAAGGTCGGCGACTGCCACCAGACCGGTGGCTATCTCCGTCTCTACGCAGACGGCAAACTCACGTTCAGCGCCCGCACGTGGACGGACTTCACGATGAGCGGCGACGTCTGGCACGCCCGGTTCCAGCTGAAGGATTCGTCGGGGAACATCCTGTTCACGACGTCCACGTATGACAGCCCGACCATGTGGGCGAGCAAGAAGCACGACTGGACGCGGGAGGGCACCTACGAGCCCAGCGTCTACAACGCCATCGCCCGGGTGACGCAATGGGCCTCGTGCTGAACGAGCCTTGAGGGGTGGCTTCGCGCCGCGAGCGCGAAGCCACCCCGACACCGGGCAGGGGGCGGCACGATCACGCGAACTGCTGGGCCAGTGCGGTGTCGGCAGCGTCGAGGATGTTGCGGAAGGTGCGGGTGATGATCGGCCTCGCGAGGCGCCGGGTGAGGAAGGCGCCGAGCAACGGGACGGGGATCTCGGCGCGGGTGGTCCAGCGGACCTGGGTGCCGCCGCCGACCTCGGTGAAGGTCATGCGGCCGAGTTCGTGCCGGGACGGCGGCAGGCTCCGCTCGACGACGTACTCGGTGGCGTACGGCGGGTCGTACTGGGTGATGCGCTCCCGGAACCACCCGATCAGCCAGAGGTGACTGCGCACCGCGCCGACGCCGTAGGGCGCGGTCTCACCGCGCCGGGTCAGGCGGCAGCGCAGCACCAGGGGCGAGCTCGTGTAGTTGGTGGTCGTGGTGAGCCACGCGAAGACGTCGTCGATCGGGGCGTGGATGATGCGTTCGACCGTCATGGTTTCCACGGCTGGTGTCCTCCTCTGTCGAGTGGGTGCACCATGTCGGCGCGGTGCAGCTTGTCCGGGTTACGAATGCCGTAGAGGCCGGTGATCCGTCCGTCGTGGATCTCGAACGCGACCAGCCAGTCGAGTTCGCCGTCGGTGACGAACCGTGCCGCGGGCATGCCGTTGCAGGTGTCGTACTCGATGCGGGTCGCCGCGGTGGTGGTGCGGAGCACGCCGAGGACGAACCGGGCGACGTCGTCGCGGCCGGTGATCGGGCGGCGGGCGGCGCGTGCTTTCCCGCCGCCGTCGGAGATCTCCACGACATCGGGCGCCAGCAGGTCCATCAACGCCTGGACTTCACCGGTCGCCGCCGCGAGGAGGAACCGCTGGATGATCTCCCGGGTGGCGTCGGAGTCGGGCTCGAAGCGGCGACGCCGCGCGTGGACGTGCCGGCGTGCGCGGTGGGCGATCTGCCGGACGGTCACCTCGGTCTTCCCGATCGATGCGGCGATCTCGCCGTGGGTGTAGCCGAACACGTCGTGCAGCACGAACACCGCGCGCTCGGTCGGGTTCAGCGTCTCAAGGACGAGCATCATGGCCATCGACACCGACTCGGCCAGGATCGCGTCCTCGCTCACCTCGGGTGCGGTGCGGATCGGCTCGGGCAGCCACGGGCCGACGTATTCCTCGCGCCGCGCCTTGACCGCGCGCAGGTGGTTGAGGGCCTGCCGGGTCACCACGCGGACCAGGTAGGCGCGCGGATGCTCGACCGCGGCCGGATCGACCGCGCTCCACCGCAGATAGCTCTCCTGGAGCACGTCCTCGGCGTCGGTGGTGCTGCCCAGCATCTCGTAGGCAATGGTGAACAGCAGCGGACGGTGCTCGGTGAAGGCGTCCTCAGCCATGTCCCACCCCCACCACGAGCATGCGTGGGTACCTGAAGTTCACACGCGGCTCCTCTCTTCGGCTGCCATCGAGACACCGCACACGGGCAAACCGTGACAGCCGATCGCTGTGATTCACTTCACAACGCGGTTCGTCAGGTCCGCGGAACGCTTCGACGCCCTCCGGATTCCCCGCGCACCACGACTGCCGGCTCCACGGACGACGATCCCTCGGCGATCAACCCACGTCCACGAAAATTGGCCATTGGCCTCACGTGTGTTGCTGGAAGCAAGCCTTGCTGTGACACTCGGGCCACCTGGCCGGAGAATTTCGCCGACGTCTCCAGCGGGCAGCCTCAGGACTCGCGGCGCTCGGCCCCGTTCCTCTGCATGTACCGCGTGTCGTTCGGGCTCTCCAACAATCTCCAACAATCTCCCGCGAGAAACCCGGAGAAGACCCATGGCCACACGACGCAGCCTGTTCGCGCTCATCACCGCGGTGTTGTCGATGCTGGCCATCACCGTGGCCGGCGCCCCTGCGCAGGCCGCAGGCTTCAGCCCGATCAACGTCTGGAATTCGAGCCACTGTCTCGACAATGCCACCGAGAACGCCGCGAAGCTCCAGATGTGGTCGTGCGACAGTGGTTCCGACGAGAAGTGGCTCGAAGGGTTCAACGCCCAGACCCGCCTGTTCACCTTCACCAACCAGCGCACGGGACGGTGCATCACCGCGCCGGCCTCGGGGGCGGGGACGGTGACGATGGAGTTCTGCAACGCGGCCGCGCCCACCCAGCAGTGGCGCGTCTTCTTCGCGGACAACCCCAACGGGCCGCCCTCAGGTTGGTATCAGGTCTGGCAGAACGTCTCGAGCGGGCTCTGTCTGTCGACGCCCAGCGTGCGAAACGGCACCCTCCTGCAAGCGACGGCCTGCGACCCCTCCCACCAGTACTACAGGTGGCACCAGCAGTAGGGGTCCGCAGGACCAGGTCAGCGGTGGCAGGATGCGGGAATGCACATGGAACACGAAGTCCCCTCGGAACTCACCGCACGAGACCCCGGGGCGTGGCCGCGCGAGGCCGGAATCCCCCGGGATCTCCTGGCGGCCAAGGAATTGCTGTACGACCCGAGTGGGTTCGTATGCTCGCAACCGGTGCCTGAGGCGGAGAGCGCCGAGTACGGGGCCTGCGAGTTGACCCTGGACGGCCTCTCGGTCAGGTTCCGTGTGGCCAAGACGACCCCGACGAAGGTCGGTCAGTTCGTCACGGTGTGGAAGAGATCCGAGGGCGGGCCGATTCAGCCCTTCGATGCCGGGGATCCCGTCGATCTGTTCGTCATCAGCACGCGCGAGGGCCGGCAATTCGGCCAATTCGTGTTTCCGCGAGACGTCCTGCGTGAACGGGGCATCATGTCGAGCGACGGTGTCGGCGGGAAACGGGCCTTCCGCGTCTATCCGCCGTGGGTGACGACCACCAACCGCCAAGCCGGCAGCACGCAGTCGTGGCAATCACGTTATTTTCTGCGCCTGCCTGAAAACGAGCCTGTCGATACCGCACGCGCCCACGCGCTCTACCACCCCGGAGGCCGGCCCTGACGACGGAATCGTTCAGCGGCTGAACGGCGGCGGCCGGTACCTGCCCGTGTCCGCACGGCGGCCGCCCGCGGGAAGCCGACGTGATGGCCGCACCCCCGACGTCGTCTCAGGCCCCCGGCACCCCGGCCGGGTCCGCCGCGTCGACCGCCTCGCGGTCCTGCCAGACCCGGCCGCCTCGGTCAGGAGCCGTGTCCAACTGCCGCAGGGCACCCGGCACCGCGATCGCCGGCAAGAAGTAGTCGTAGAGCATGGCGATCTTCGACTCCAGCGACTCCCCGTCCTCCAGCGCCGTCGACACGATCTCCACCCCCGTCCACGCACTCACGAACAACGTCGCCGTCGCCCGCACCTCCACGTGCGGCAACAACTCCCCCTGCTCGCGCGCGCCCTCCAGCAACCCCGCGATGAAGTCGATCCACCCCGCCCACGACGTACCGAACAGCTCCCGCGCCCGACGGTCCGCCGACAGGCGAATCGACGCGCTCAACAGCGGCTCGCGCGGCACCCGGTACGCCAGGACCATCCCCACGTCGACCCACTCCTGCAGCTTCGACTCCCGGGACACCACCCCCTCGGTCGTCAGCGCCTCACCCAGCACACCCCGGGCGAGCTCCTCCTTCGACCCGAAGTGGAAGTACAGCGCCCCCTTCGTCACGCCCGCCCGCGACAAGATCTCCGCGATCGTCGCCGATTCGTATCCACGCTCGTCGAAAACCGAACCCGCGGCTTCCAGAATCATCCGCCGGGTCTGAATAGCCCGCGCCTGCTTCGCCACAACGCACCACCTCCGCACACACCACAACCACCACGAACCGCCGGTACCAACAAGCCCCCACCAACCCATTGAAAACCAAACCGGATAGTACGTATCTTATCATCAAGCAATTCGGACCCGGCCGTGGCGACTCGCGCCCACCGCGCGGACGGGCAGCGCCCACATCAGACGCCGCTCCTGAACGGCACCGTCCGCCAAGGGCTTTCCGGGTCGGTGGTCAGCGCCCGGTGCCCGTCGAGGACCGTCGTGTACCAGGGCCGAACTCCTCCTCGTCGAAGTGCAGGCACCGTCCCAGCACATAGCCCGCGGAGAACTCCTCCCACGAGTCGTACGCGGCCTGGGCGGCGCTCGCCACGCGTTCGACCGACGTGTGCATCTCGGCCTCCGTGGCGTACCGGGCGCCCCGGCCCCAGCGGGCCATCTTGGAGCCGCGGCCGATGTCCCAGGCGGCGATCGTGCGCACGAAGCCGTCGGGCGGCAGAGCCCGTCGGCGCGGAAGCGGGCCTCGTACCGCAGCACCTTTCCCACCAGATCGCGCAGATGCCGCACGAAGTCGTCGAACTCGGCGTCGTGGGCGGGCGTGCCGCTCTCCTGGGCAGTGGCGCGCAGCGTGGCCTCCACGCTGCGCGCCACTGCCCGGGGTCGACCGGGCCGCCCCGCGCGCCGAGCAGCGCCGTTCGCGCGCCCAGGACGAAGTCCCAAGTACCAGGGGCTCACCTCTTGGCCGAGGAGCCGCTCCTGCGTCCCGAGCCAGTCCTCGCGGCCGTGCACTCCCCAGGAGTCGGCGATCCGCTCGATCTCGCCCCGGCAGCCCATGCCGTGCCAGTCGAGGGTGTTCCACGCGTCGCCGTTGGCGAAGCACAGGTGTGCCCCGCAGGCCAGGCCGTGCAGCAGCGGGCCGGGCGCGGGGGCGCCGGTGCGCCGGGTCACCACACGGTCCATCAGGGCGTCCGAGGAGAACAGCTCGTGGTGCAGGTCCAGCCAGACGTCGCGTGAGAACTCGTCGTGCATCTCGTCCTCGGCTGCCGCCCGCATGGGATTCCTTCCGTTCCGGCCCGGCCTGTTCCCGGCCTCAAGATCGCCTGAGTACGGTAGCGGCGGCTTCTCCACAGGCTCGGCATGGGGCGGCTTCCTGGCCTGCTGTTCCTCCGAAGGGGTCTCGTCGTCCGTCAGCCGTCGAGAACCGTCAGGTCCAGGCGGCTCAGCCGTTCGGGGTCGGCCAGGATGTCGATTTCGGCGATCCTGCCGCCCGTCACCGTGAAGGCCATGAGCGAGAAGGGCTGTCCGTCGCGGTAGACGACCATGCCGACCGCTCCGTTGACGAGCGCCGGACGGGCGAGGCCGGCGGGGCCGCCGACGCGCGAGAACGTGAGGGCCTGGCCGGCCACGGCCGCAGCGCCGTGGACCTCGCGGGAGGGAAGGGCGGCCGCCGCACCGTAGTCGGCGCGCAGGACGGCGTCCGGGTCGAGGACCGCGAGGAGGCCGTCGAAGTCGCCGCGGCGAGCGGCGGAGAGGAAGGCGTCGACGACCTCCCGCTGGCGGGTGAGGTCGGCGTCGGGGGCGGGGGCCGCTCCCCGGACCCGGCGGCGTGCGCGGCTGGCGAGCTGGCGAGCCGCCGCCGGAGTGCGCCCGACCATGGGCGCGATCTCGTCGAAGGGCACGCCGAACGTGTCGTGCAGGACGAACGCGAGCCGCTCGGCCGGGGTCAGGGTTTCGAGGACGACGAGCAGCGCGAGGCCGACGGAGTCGGCCAGCAGGGCCTGGTGCTCGGGGTCGATGCCGTCCGGGGCGCCGACCAGCGGATCGGGGACGCGTACGTCGAGGGGGTCCTCGCGCCGCGACGAGCGCGTGCGCAGCATGTCCAGGCAGACGCGGCCGACGACGGTCGTGAGCCATCCGCCGAGGTTCTCCACCCGCTCGGTGTCGGAGCGGTGGAGCCGCAGCCAGGCTTCCTGTACCGCGTCGTCCGCCTCGGTCAGCGAGCCGAGCATCCGGTAGGCCACCGCCCGCAGGTGCGTGCGGTGCGTCTCGAAGCGTGCGGCCAGAAATTCGTTCTCGTCCATCGGTCACATTCCCTCGTCGCGTTCCGTCAGGTCGTTGACGGGCGGAACCGCGTCGATGTGACAGGGGAGCCGGTCCGTGTGACACAAGAGACACGAACCCCAGGACATGAGGAGAGCACGATGCAGGCACGGATGCAGAACCCCGCGGTCGTCATTCCCGAGGCCATGCCCGCGATACTCGATGTACTGAAGGCCGCGAAGAAGGGCGGCGTGCCGGACGCGACGCTGGAGCTCGTCCATCTGCGCGTGAGCCAGATCAACGGCTGTTCCGCCTGCGTCGACGGTGGTGTGCGCAGCGCGAAGAAGGCGGGCGAGGGCGACGAGCGGCTGTTCGCGGTGTCGGCCTGGCGGGAGGCGCCGTACTTCACCGACGCCGAGCGCGCCGCGCTGGCGCTCGCGGAGGCCGCCACCCGACTGGCCGACCGGTCGGATCCGGTGCCGGACGAGATCTGGGACGCGGCCGCCGCCCACTACGACGAGCGGCAGCTCGCGGGCCTGGTTCTCATGATCGGGACGACGAACCTCTTCAACCGCCTCAACGCCACCACCCGGCAGATCGCGGGCGTGGGCTGGTGATCCGGCGCGAGCGGCGCGGTGTCCCCCGATGACTTTCGGTGACCACACCGTCCGAACGCCCGTGCGCCTGGAAGGTGACGGTCCGGGAGGTGCATGAGGCGGCGGCCGCGGGTACCCGCACGCGCGTACCTCACCGAATCCGACGAGGAGGAGCGAGCGATGACCCAGAAGGTTCGCGAGATCATGACCAGCACCCCGGTCACCGTGGGGCCGCAGACGTCCGTGGTCGAGGTGGCCCGGCGGATGCGCGAGGAGGACATCGGCGCGGTACTGGTCACCGAGGGTGACCGGCTGCGCGGTCTGGTCACCGACCGGGACCTGGTCGTGCGGGTCCTCGCCGACGGCGGGGACGTCGACGGGACGAGCGTTCACCGGGCGTGCAGCGAGGACCCGGTCAGCGTCTCCCCCGACGACGACCTGGACCGGGCGATCAAGCTGATGCGGGAACGTTCCGTACGCCGTCTGCCCGTCGTCGAGGACGGCCGGCCGGTGGGGATCGTGTCACTCGGTGACGCGGCCATCGAACGTGACCCCGGCTCCGCCCTGGGAGACATCAGCGCGGCCAAGTCCAACCGGTGACGGTGGCGGGGCCCGGCGGGTGCCGGACGGGGTCGCGTCCGACAGGGCCCTGAGGCGGTCAGGTGGGAGACTGGTGACGTGTCCCTTCGGCCGCTGACGCACATCAGCCAGACCTGGCAGCCGGGCCACGCGCCCGGGCGGGTGGTGATCCCGTTCGGGCTGATCGTCATCGTCTGCGTCGTCGACATGCTGGCCCCGCGCGATATCCACCTCGGCCCGCTGCTGGTGGCGGCACCCGCGATCACCGTGGCCGTCGCCGGCGCGCGTCTGACGGCGCTGGTCGGTGGGCTCACCCTCGTGGCACTGCTGTTGATAGGCGGTGTCCGGGGGGTTCTGGACACCGCCAACATCCAGACCCAGTTCGGCGCACTGATCGTCGTCTCGACCCTGCTGGTCGTCTTCTGCCTGGTACGGGACCGCCGGGAGCGCGAGCTCTACCGGGTCAGGTCGGTGGCCGAGGCCGCGCAGCACGTGCTGCTGCAACCGCTGCCCCGCGGCAGCGGCCCCCTCCGCCTGGCCTGCCTCTATCTGCCCGCCGAGGCCGAGGCCGAGATGGGGGGCGATCTCTACGCGGCCGCCCGCACGACGACCGGCAGCACCCGGCTGCTCATCGGTGACGTCCGCGGCAAGGGCCTACCCGCGGTCAGTCATGCCGCGCTACTCATGGGGGCGTTCCGCGCGGCCGCCCACCGGCAGGCCACCTTGCCGCGCCTGGCGGTCCACCTGGACGGCGCGGTGCGCTGGGACACCGTCCAATGGCGGACCGAGGCGGATGCCGGCGAGGACGAGATCTTCGCCACCGCCATGATCCTGGACATACCGGACCACGAGCCCGTCGTCCACCTGATCTCGTGCGGTCATCCGCCGGCTCTCCTCATCCGGCGGCACCGCGTCGTGCCGCTCCAGCCGAGGGCGAGCCACCTGCCCATCGGGCTGGGCCGGCTCGACGACCCTGCCGGGGACGAAGGAGGAGGCGGGGACGACACCCGGTACGCGGTGGAGACGTTCGGGTTCGAGGCGGGTGACCTGCTGCTGCTCTACACCGACGGCGTCATCGAGGCACGTGACGCCGACGGTGCCTTCTTTCCGCTCGCGGAACGGGCGGCGTCATGGAGCGACAGCACCCCCGAGGAATGCGTGCGGCGGCTGCGCGAGGCATTGACGGCCCATGTCCACGGCCACCTGGGGGACGACGTGGCGGCCGTCGTGATCCGCCGCGAGGCCGCCTGAGATCCTCTCCTCCCCTCGGCTCAGTCGTTCGTTTTGTCGCCGAGTGGCTTGCCCGTCTGGGCGTCGAGAATCGTCTCGGTCGCGTTCCGGGCGCCGGGTTTGACGGTGTTGACCTGCCATACGGTCGTTCCCGCGTCGTCGCGGTCGATCTCCAGCGACTTCAGGTCCTCGCCCTGCCGGCGGTCCGCGACCGTCCTGAGCGCCTCCTGGGCGGAGACCTTGACGTCCTTGAGCTTGGCGACGTCGTCGTCCGGCGTCATGTCCTGACGCTTGTTCACCACTTTGGCGCCGTCCTCGGAGACGGAGAGGTTGTACTGGTCCGTACCGTTCGACGCGACCTTGATGTCCCAGACGCGGTTGCCGCTCGCGTCGGTCTCCTTCTCCAGGTCGAACGACTTTCCGCCTGGTACGTCCTGGTCGGCGGTGTCGAGGGCCTTGAGGGCGTTCTTGACGGATGCCGGGGCGGCCGAGGCCCCCGGCGAGGAACTGCCGGAGGGGCTGGTGGACGGGCTCGCGGAAGTGGGCGAAGCGGCCGAGGTTGCGGGGGCGGGTGAGCCGGTGGCGCCGTCGCTCTTCTTGCCGGAGTCCGAGTCGGAGCAGGCGCTGAGACCCAGCGTCGTCACTCCCACGAGGAAGAGGGCGCACATTGTGGTGTTTCGTACCATGCGCAAACTGTGACACCTCCTACGGGATCATCGGAGGTGCCACGTACCCCCACGCGCGTGAGTCACACGGAACGGGGGCCGGATGGCGTCAGTAGAGCTTGTTCACCGCCGTGCGGGTCGTCTTCTTGAATGCGGGCGCCGGACGGGCTTGATAGCGGCTGAGCTCAGCCGCTATCAAGCCCGTCCGGCGTTTGAGGACGCGCCCGCAGGGCGCCCGCCGCCGCAGGCGGCAAAGACGACGGCCGTCGGCACCCTTACGGAGCGTAACCGCCCCGTCAATCCGGCGCACCGTACCCTCGCCGCCGTTGAGCGCGCATACGCCGAAGGGCGGCGGCACCGGGTGGTGTCGCCGCCCTTCGGCGTATGTGCTGCCGGCTGTGCGGGGGCTGCGTCGGTTACGTCAGTAGGCGGAGTCGACGTTGTCCATCGAGCCGTACTTGTCGGCTGCGTAGTTGCAGGAAGCGGTGA
>NZ_JAGGOL010000096.1 GCF_018614525.1 Streptomyces sp. ISL-11 | reverse complement strand
ACGGGGGTCCGGGGGCTTGCCCCCGGTTCGGGAAGGGGCGGGTAGGGGAACAGCCGCGCAGCGGACCGCGCCATTACGGTGCGCCCCAACCGGCCCACGCTCCACCACGGACAATCGGCCCCCGGCGCCCCCGCGCCTACCGTGGGGAAGCCAAAATCATCAACACCCCCCGGGAGGGAAAAACCGTGACTGCTCCCCACGCGTTCTGGCTGGCCGGCCGCGAGGCCACCGGCGAGGAGACCTTCGATGTCACGAACTCCTGGGACGGCCGTCTCGTCGGCACCGTGAGCGTGCCCACCGAGGCGCAGGTCGAGGAGGCCGTCGCCGCCGCGCACGCCGTCCGTGACGAGTTCGCGGCGACGCCCGCCCACGTCCGCACCGCCGCGCTCGACCACGTCGCCAAGCGGCTCACCGAGCGCACCGAGGAGATCGCCCAGCTGATCTCCGCCGAGAACGGCAAGCCCATCAAGTGGGCCCGCGGCGAGGTCGGCCGTGCCGTGTCCGTGTTCCGCTGGGCCGCCGAGGAGGCGCGCCGCTTCAACGCCGGTGACGCCCAGCGCCTGGACACCGACGCCGGCGGCACCGGCCGTCTCGCCCTGACGCGCCGCTTCCCCCGCGGCACCGTCCTCGGCATCGCGCCCTTCAACTTCCCGCTGAACCTGAGCGCCCACAAGGTCGCCCCGGCCATCGCGGTCGGCGCCCCGATCATCCTCAAGCCCGCCCCGGCCACCCCGATCTCCTCCCTGATCCTGGGCGAGATCCTGGCCGAGACGGACCTGCCGGCCGGTTCGTGGAGCGTGCTGCCCGTACCGAACGACCGGATGCCCGCCCTCGTCCAGGACGAGCGCCTGCCGGTCATCTCCTTCACCGGCTCCGGCCCGGTCGGCTGGTCGATCCTCGACTCCGCGCCGCGCAAGCACGTCACGCTGGAGCTCGGCGGCAACGGCGCGGCCATCGTCCTCGCCGACTGGTCCTCCGAGGAGGACCTGGACTGGGCGGCGCAGCGCATCGCCACCTTCTCCAACTACCAGGGCGGCCAGTCCTGCATCTCCGTGCAGCGCGTCATCGCCGACGCCTCGCTGTACGAGCGGCTCGTGCCCAAGGTCGTCGCGGCCGTCGAGGCGCAGGTGACGGGCGACCCGTCCGACGCCGCCACCGACGTCGGCCCGCTGGTCAGCGAGGCCGCCGCCGAGCGCGTGGAGTCCTGGGTGAACGAGGCCGTGAAGGCCGGCGCGACGCTGCTCACCGGCGGCAAGCGCGAGGGTGCCACGTACGCCCCGACCGTTCTGGCGGACGTCCCGGCCGGCGTGACGATCGCCTGCGAGGAGGTCTTCGGCCCGGTCCTCACCCTCACCCGCGCCGAGGGCGAGCAGGCCGCGTTCGACGCGGTCAACGACTCCCCGTACGGCCTCCAGGCGGGCGTCTTCACGCACGACCTGCAGACGGCCTTCCGCGCCCACCGCGCGCTGGAGACCGGCGGCGTGATCATCGGCGACGTGCCGTCCTACCGCGCGGACCAGATGCCCTACGGCGGCGCCAAGCAGTCCGGTGTGGGCCGCGAGGGCGTGCGCTACGCGATGGACGACTACACCTACGAGCGCGTGCTGGTCCTGACCGGCCTGGCGCTGTAGCGCGACGGGAAGTCCCCGCACGACCCGCGAACGGCCGGGGCGCACCTCAGGGTGCGCCCCGGCCGTCGTCGTTTCGCTCCCCGCAAGTGGCCCGATCCTTGCGCATCATGACAGTCAGGCCACTCGTTGCCGCTCGGCGTCTCCGGGAATCTGGAGGCATCCCACAGCACGACGCAAGGAGCGCATCATCATGACCGCCACCCCCGCCCGCATGCTCGCCATCCGCCAGGAGACCGCGGGCGGCCCCGAGGTGCTGCGGCTGGTCGAGACCGACCGCCCCGAGCCGCTCCCGGGCGAGGTCCTGGTGCGGGTGCGCGCCGCCGGCGTCAACCCGGTCGACTGGAAGACCCGCGGCCGCGGCAGCTACTACACCGGCGACACCACGCCCTTCGGCCTCGGCTTCGACGTCTCCGGCACGGTCGAGGCGGTCGGCGACGGCGTGACCCTCTACGCCCCCGGCGACGAGGTCTACGGCATGCCCCGCTTCCCGCACCCGGCCGGCGCCTACGCCGAGTACGTCACCGCCCCCACCCGGCACTTCGCCCCCAAGCCCCGCGGCCTCGACCACGTACAGGCCGCAGGGCTGCCGCTGGCCGCGCTCACCGCCTGGCAGGCCCTCGTCGACACCGCGGACGTGCGGGAGGGACAGCGCGTCCTGATCCACGCGGCGGCCGGCGGCGTCGGCCACCTGGCCGTCCAGATCGCCAAGGCCCGCGGCGCGTACGTCATCGGCACGGCGAGCGCCGCCAAGCACGACTTCCTGCGAGACCTGGGCGCCGACGAGCTCGTCGACTACAAGGAGCGGGACTTCGCCGAGGCGGTGAGCGACGTCGACGTCGTCCTGGAGTCCATCAGCGGCGACTACCCCGCCCGCTCCCTGCGCGTCCTACGCCCCGGCGGCATC
Source organism: Streptomyces sp. ISL-11 (assembly GCF_018614525.1). GTDB lineage: Bacteria > Actinomycetota > Actinomycetes > Streptomycetales > Streptomycetaceae > Streptomyces. The sequence goes on along the minus strand of NZ_JAGGOL010000096.1, from coordinate 10,046 downwards.
CTCGTCTCCCTGCTGCCCCTCGACGAGGCGGTGCCCGCCGCGGCGCGCGAGCGCGGCCTCCGCGTCAGCCGCCTGCTGGTCGAGCCCGACCTGGCCGGGCTGCGCGGCATCACCGAACTGGTCGAGTCCGGCCGGCTGCGCACCGAGATCGCGGCCGTCCTGCCGCTGGTGGAGGCCGCGAAGGCCCACGAGCTGGGCGAGACCGGCCGCACCTCCGGGAAGATCGTCCTGACCGTCGGCGACTGACGGCCGGACGGCGGGGCGCGGTGCGCTCCGGACCGTGCCACGATCCGGAGCGCACCGCGCCACCGGCCCCCCGTACCCGCCGGCCCGCCCCCGTCGTCACCGCCGGGCCGGCACACCGACCGTACGGCCGCCGCCGTACGCCGGTCGTCACGCGACGGGTGCAATTCCTCCGTCAACCCACCGCGGCAGCCCGGCCGTCCGGCTGCGACCGGCGCGGTAGGAGCCACCGACTCCGCCCGGCCGATGCCCCACCGCACCCCGCCCCGCTACGCTGCGCCGATGCGGACCCCGGAGGCGCTCGGTGCGCGAGTGGCGGCCTGGCCGAGGGCGGCCCTGGACGTGCCGCTGGCGGTGGGCTTCACGGTCGTCGCGCTGCTGCTGGGACACGAGCGGCCGCCCGAGGGCTGGCACGCCCTGGACGCTCCCGGCGTCGTCGGCACGGTCGCCACCAACATGGCGCTGGTGGGCCGCCGCCGCGCACCGATCACCGTGCTCGCCCTCACCTGCGCGTTCGCCCTGCTCCACATCGCCGGCGGCTACTGGCCCGTCATCAACGCGACCGCCCCCATGGTCGCCCTGTACACCGTCGCCTCCGTCCGGCAACCGCGCACGACCGCCCTCTGCTCCACCGCCGTCCTCACCCTGTGGATCCTGGCGGGTCTGTCGAACCCCCGCAGCGATATGTGGACCGTGGCCGCCCAGAGCCTCGTCACCCCGGGCGCGCTCTGGTGGTTCGGCAACAGCGCCCGCCGGCTGGCCGGCCGCAACGCCCAGCTCTCCGCCGTCACCGAGCAGCTCCGCCTGGAGAAGGAGGAGAACGCCCGCCGCGCCGTCGCCGAGGAACGCGTCCGCATCGCCCGCGAACTCCACGACGTGGTCGCCCACCACATGTCCGTGATATCCGTCCAGGCGGGCCTCGCCCACTACGTCTTCACCGCCGACCCCGACACCGCCCGCGACGCCCTCGGGACCATCTCCGCCACCAGCGGCGAGGCACTGGAGGAGATGCGCCGCCTGCTGGCCGTCCTGCGCGTCGGCCCCGAGGACGCGGGCGAGGACGGTGACGGCCCCTACCGGCCGACCCCCGGCCTGGACCGGCTGGAGGAACTGGCCGAGCGGGTACGGGCCGCCGGCGTGCCCGTGGAGCTGGAGATCACCGGCGAGCGGCGGCCCCTCGCGCCGGGGGCGGACCTGTGCGCGTACCGCGTCGTCCAGGAAGCCCTCACCAACGTCATCAAACACGCCCGCCCCGCCCGGGCCACCGTCCGCGTCGCCTTCCGGCCGCGGCGGCTGACCGTCAGCGTCACCGACGACGGCCGGGGCACACTTTCGGCCATCCACGGCCCGCCGACCGGACACGGGTTGATCGGCATGCGCGAGCGCGCGAGGATCTACGGCGGGACCCTGGCCGCCGGACCGCGCGACCACGGCGGATTCGAGGTGCGGCTCACCCTTCCCGTCTGAGGGTCCCGATCGGCACGAGCCGTACGGAAGAGGGACGGACCCCGCGATGACCGCGCAGACCGAGGACCGGCCGGACATCCGCGTCCTCGTCGTGGACGACCAGATCCTCATCCGCGCCGGCGTCGCCGCCCTGCTGCGCGCCGCGCCCGGCATGGAGGTCGTCGCCGAGGCGGCCGACGGCGAGCAGGCGGTCGCCCTCGCCGCCGAGCACCGCCCCGACGTGATCCTCATGGACATCCGGATGCCCGGCCTCAGCGGCATCGCCGCCACAGAGCGCATCCTCGCCGCCGCCCCCGAGGACGGCCCCGCCCCGCGCGTCCTGGTCCTGACCACCTTCGACCTCGACGAATACGTCTACGCCGCGCTGCGCGCGGGCGCCGCCGGCTTCCTGCTCAAGGACGCCGGCCCGCAGCGGCTGCTGGCCGCCGTCACGGCCGTCGCGGGCGGCGACACCCTCTTCGCGCCCAGCGTCACCCGCCGCCTCATCGAGGCGTTCGCCCGGCGCCCGGCCGTCACCGCGGGCCGGTCCGCCGGCAGCCTCGACGCGCTCACCGGCCGGGAACGCGAGGTGCTGCGCCTCACCGCCCGCGGCCTGTCGAACGCCGGCATCGCCGGCGAACTCGTCATCAGCGAGGCGACCGTCAAGACCCACCTCAACCGCGCCATGGCCAAGCTCGGCCTGTGCAGCCGCGCGCAGGCCGTCGTCGCCGCGTACGAGAGCGGGCTCGTCACCCCGGGCACGGGACACTGAGCCGCGGCGGGCCGGATCATTGCGCGAGGTCTGGTAGAGGCCCGGCGGATCGGGTACATACGGTCGAGTAGCACCGGTCGGTAGCCGACCGGGACGGCCCCGACAAGCGGCGAGGTGCCTCATGACCGCACCATCCGTACGACCGGTCTCCGAGCGCGAAGCACGCCAGGTCGCAGAAGCGGCCCGGGAACAGGACTGGAAGAAGCCCAGCTTCGCCAAGGAACTCTTCCTCGGCAGGTTCCGGCTCGACCTCATCCACCCGCATCCCACACCCGCCCTGGAGGACGTGCGGCGCGGCGAGGAGTTCCTCGCCAAGCTCCGCGACTTCTGCGAGACCCGCATCGACGGCGCCCGCATCGAGCGCGAGGCGAGGATCCCGGACGAGACCGTGGGCGGGCTCAAGGAGCTCGGCGCCCTCGGCATGAAGATCGACACCAAGTACGGGGGCCTCGGCCTCTCCGCCGTCTACTACAACCGGGCCCTCGCCCTCGTCGGCTCCGTCAGCCCCGCCGTCGGCGCGCTGCTCTCCGCCCACCAGTCCATCGGCGTGCCCCAGCCGCTCAAGCTCTTCGGCACCCAGGAGCAGAAGGACGCCTTCCTGCCGCGCTGCGCCCGCACCGACATCACGGCGTTCCTCCTCACCGAGCCGGACGTCGGCTCCGACCCCGCCCGGCTGGCCACCACCGCGGTCCCCGACGGCGACGACTACGTCCTGGACGGCGTCAAGCTCTGGACCACCAACGGCGTCGTCGCCGACCTCCTGGTCGTCATGGCCCGGGTGCCGAGGAGCGAGGGCCACAAGGGCGGCATCACCGCGTTCGTCGTCGAGGCGGCGGCCGAGGGCGTCACCGTCGAGCACCGCAACGCCTTCATGGGCCTGCGCGGCATCGAGAACGGCGTCACCCGCTTCCACCAGGTCCGCGTCCCGGCCGCGAACCGCATCGGCCCCGAGGGCGCCGGCCTGAAGATCGCCCTGACCACCCTCAACACCGGCCGCCTATCGATCCCCGCCATGTGCGTGGCCGGCGGCAAATGGGCCCTGAAGATCGCCCGCGAGTGGTCCACCGCCCGCGAGCAGTGGGGCAAGCCCATCGCCGAACACGAGGCGGTCGGCGCCAAGATCTCCTTCATCGCCGCGACCACCTTCGCCCTGGAGGCCATCCTCGACCTCTCCGGCCAGATGGCCGACGAGGAGCGCAACGACATCCGCATCGAGGCCGCCCTCGCCAAGCTCTACGCCAGCGAGATGGCCTGGCTGATGACCGACGAGCTGGTCCAGATCCGCGGCGGCCGCGGCTACGAGACCGCGGATTCGCTGGCCGCCCGCGGCGAGCGCGCGGTCCCGGCCGAGCAGATGCTGCGCGACGCCCGCATCAACCGCATCTTCGAGGGCTCCACCGAGATCATGCACCTGCTCATCGCCCGCGAGGCCGTCGACGCCCACCTCTCGGTCGCCGGCGACCTCATCGACCCGGACAAGTCCCTCGGCGACAAGGCCCGCGCGGGCGCCCGGGCCGGCGGCTTCTACGCCCGCTGGCTGCCCAAGCTCCTCACCGGCCCCGGACAGCTGCCCCGCACCTACACCGAGTTCCACCCCTCCGGCCACCGCGACCTGGCCACCCACCTGCGCTACGTCGAACGCTCCTCGCGCAAGCTCGCCCGCTCCACCTTCTACGCCATGTCGCGCTGGCAGGGCCGGATGGAGACCAAGCAGGGCTTCCTCGGCCGGATCGTGGACATCGGCGCCGAGCTCTTCGCCATGAGCGCGGCGTGTGTACGGGCCGAGCGGCTGCGCGGCGAGGGCGAGCACGGCCAGGAGGCGTACGAGCTGGCCGACGTCTTCTGCCGGCAGGCGCGCGTCCGCGTCGAGGAGCTCTTCGGGCGGCTGTGGACCAACACCGACGACCTCGACCGCGAGCTCGTCTCCGGCGTGATGTCGGGCGCCTACGCATGGCTGGAGGCCGGCATCGTCGACCCCAGCGGCGAGGGCCCCTGGATCGCCGACGCCACCCCCGGCCCGTCCAAGACCGACAACGTCCACCGGCCCGTCCGCTGACCGGCCGCGGCCCCTTCCGGAGCTGAATCGTCCGCCGCGGAGGGCGGCCAGGGGGATCCCTGTCCGCCCACCGGCCGGAAGAGGCAACAATGGAGCCCATGACGGACTCCCTCGCTGACCCGCATCTGCGCTACTCCGCCCCGGCCCCCGCCGGCGGACCGCGCGAGATCGTGATCCTCGGCTCGACCGGATCGATCGGCACCCAGGCCATCGACCTCGTGCTCCGCAACCCCGACCGCTTCACGGTGACGGCCCTGTCCGCCGCCGGCGGCCGGGTCGGCCTCCTCGCCGAGCAGGCGCGGCAGCTGCGGGTGCGCACGGTCGCCGTCGCACGCCAGGACACGGTGCCGGCCCTGCGCGAGGCGCTGGCCGCGCAGTACGGCGCCGAGCCGCTGCCCGAGATCCTCGCGGGCCCCGACGCGGCCACCGAGCTCGCCCGCAGCCAGTGCCACACCGTCCTCAACGGCATCACCGGCTCCATCGGCCTCGCGCCGACCCTCGCCGCCCTGGAGGCGGGCCGGACCCTGGCGCTGGCCAACAAGGAGTCCCTGATCGTCGGCGGCCCGCTGGTGAAGGCGCTGGCCAAGCCGGGGCAGATCATCCCGGTCGACTCCGAGCACGCCGCGCTCTTCCAGGCGCTGCTGGGCGGCACCCGCGCCGAGGTCCGCAAGCTGGTCGTCACGGCCTCCGGGGGGCCCTTCCGCGGCCGTACGAAGGCGGAGCTGGCCTCCGTCACCCCGAAGGACGCCCTCGCGCACCCCACCTGGTCCATGGGCCCGGTGATCACGATCAACTCCGCGACCCTCGTCAACAAGGGCCTGGAGGTCATCGAGGCGCACCTGCTCTACGACATCCCCTTCGACCGCATCGAGGTCGTCGTCCACCCGCAGTCCTACGTCCACTCGATGGTGGAATTCACGGACGGCTCCACCCTCGCCCAGGCCACCCCGCCCGACATGCGCGGCCCCATCGCCATCGGCCTCGGCTGGCCCGAGCGCGTCCCCGACGCCGCCCCGGCCTTCGACTGGTCCCAGGCGTCCACCTGGGAATTCTTCCCGCTCGACGACGAGGCCTTTCCCTCGGTCGGCCTCGCCCGGCACGTCGGGAACCTCGGCGGCACCGCGCCCGCCGTCTTCAACGCGGCGAACGAGGAATGCGTCGACGCTTTCCTGTCCGGCGCGCTGCCGTTCAATGGGATTGTCGATACCGTCGCCGAGGTGGTGGCGGAACACGGCACCCCCGCGCCGGGAACCCTGCTGACGGTCCCGGACGTCCTGCAAGCGGAGACCTGGGCCCGCGCCCGGGCCCGGGAACTGGCCGCCCACGCGGCGGCCCGTACGGTGAAAGCGACCTCGGAGGCCCGCGCATGACAACACTGATGACCGTCCTCGGGATAGTCGTCTTCGTGGTGGGCCTGCTCTTCTCGATCGCCTGGCACGAGCTGGGCCACCTCTCCACCGCCAAGCTCTTCGGCATCCGGGTGCCGCAGTACATGGTCGGCTTCGGGCCGACGCTGTTCTCGCGGCGCAAGGGCGACACCGAGTACGGCATCAAGGCCGTCCCGCTCGGCGGCTACATCCGCATGATCGGCATGTTCCCGCCCGGCGCGGACGGCAGGATCACCGCCCGTTCCACCTCGCCGTGGCGCGGCATGATCGAGGACGCCCGATCGGCGGCCTTCGAGGAGCTCCAGCCGGGCGACGAATCGCGGCTGTTCTACACGCGCAAGCCGTGGAAGCGCGTCATCGTGATGTTCGCCGGGCCCTTCATGAACCTCGTCCTGGCCGTGGTGATCTTCCTCGGCGTGATGATGTCCTTCGGGATAAACACCCAGACGACGCGGGTCTCGACGGTCTCCGACTGTGTGGTCTCCGCCTCCGAGAAGACCGACAAGTGCGCCCAGGGCGCCAAGGACTCCCCGGCCAAGGCGGCCGGCCTCAAGCCGCGCGACAGGATCGTGGCGTTCAACGGCCACCGGATCGACGACTGGGCCACCCTCCAGAAGGAGATCCGCAGGACCACCGGCCCGGCCACCCTCACGGTCGACCGGGACGGCACCCGCACCACCCTCCACGCGAACCTGATCTCCAACCAGGTCCAGAAGTACGACGGCAAGGGCACGCCCATCAAGGGCCAGTACGTCACCGCGGGCTTCCTGGGCTTCACCCCCGCCACCGGCGTCGTACCCCAGTCCTTCGGCCAGTCCGTCGACCGCATGGGCGACATGGTCCAGTCGGGCGTCGAATCCCTGATCGCCCTGCCCCAGAAGATCCCCGACCTGTGGAACGCCGCCTTCGACGGCGGCGAGCGCAAGGCCGACTCGCCCATGGGCGTCGTGGGCGCGGCCCGCGTCGGCGGCGAGGTCTTCAACCTCGACATCCCGCCGTCCCAGCAGGTCGCGACCATGCTCTTCCTGGTCGCCGGCTTCAACCTCTCGCTGTTCCTGTTCAACATGCTGCCGCTGCTGCCGCTGGACGGCGGACACATCGCCGGAGCCCTGTGGGAGTCCGTGCGGCGCGCCTTCGCCAGGGTCTTCCGCCGCCCCGACCCGGGCCCCTTCGACGTGGCCAAGCTGATGCCGGTCGCGTACGTGGTCGCGGGCATCTTCATCTGCTTCACGCTGCTGGTGCTGATCGCGGACCTGGTGAACCCGGTCCGGCTGACGTAGGCCCGCACGGACGGGCCGGGGGCAGCCCCCGGCCCGTCCGGCGAGGGGCGGGATGTGCCCCGAAGGGATCCCTTGCCGTAACCTCGAAGACCGGAGCCCGCCGATCTCGGGACCTGGATTTCACACCTTGGGGTTGCTCGCCAGATGACTGCGATTTCGCTTGGAATGCCTTCCGTTCCGATCAAGCTCGCCGACCGCAGGGTCAGCCGCAAGATCCAGGTCGGCTCCGTGGCCGTCGGAGGCGACGCACCCGTATCGGTGCAGTCGATGACGACGACCCGGACCTCGGACATCGGCGCCACGCTCCAGCAGATCGCCGAGCTCACCGCCTCCGGCTGCCAGATCGTGCGCGTCGCCTGCCCGACCCAGGACGACGCCGACGCGCTGCCGATCATCGCGAAGAAGTCGCAGATCCCGGTGATCGCCGACATCCACTTCCAGCCGAAGTACGTCTTCGCCGCGATCGACGCCGGCTGCGCCGCGGTCCGGGTGAACCCGGGCAACATCAAGCAGTTCGACGACAAGGTCAAGGAGATCGCCAAGGCGGCCGGCGAGGCCGGCACCCCGATCCGGATCGGCGTGAACGCCGGCTCCCTCGACGCCCGCCTCCTGGCGAAGTACGGCAAGGCCACCCCCGAGGCCCTCGTCGAGTCCGCGCTGTGGGAGGCGTCGCTCTTCGAGGAGCACGGTTTCCGGGACATCAAGATCTCGGTCAAGCACAACGACCCGGTCGTGATGGTCAACGCCTACCGCCTGCTCGCCGCGCAGTGCGACTACCCGCTGCACCTGGGCGTCACCGAGGCCGGCCCCGCCTTCCAGGGCACGATCAAGTCCGCCGTCGCTTTCGGCGCGCTGCTCTCCGAGGGCATCGGCGACACCATCCGGGTCTCCCTGTCGGCCCCGCCGGCCGAGGAGATCAAGGTCGGCATGCAGATCCTGGAGTCCCTGGGCCTGCGCCAGCGCCGTCTGGAGATCGTCTCCTGCCCCTCGTGCGGCCGCGCCCAGGTCGACGTCTACAAGCTCGCCGACCAGGTCGCCGCCGGCCTGGAGGGCATGGAGGTCCCGCTGCGCGTGGCCGTCATGGGCTGTGTCGTCAACGGTCCCGGCGAGGCCCGCGAGGCCGACCTCGGTGTCGCCTCCGGCAACGGCAAGGGCCAGATCTTCGTCAAGGGCGAGGTCATCAAGACCGTCCCCGAATCGAAGATCGTCGAGACCCTCATCGAGGAAGCCCTCAAGATCGCCGAGCAGATGGAGAGGGACGGCGTCGCCTCCGGCGAGCCGGAGATCAACGTCAGCGGCTGACCGCCCGCCCGCACCGCGCCGTGCCCCGCCCCTCGCGGCGGGGCACCGCCGTGTCCGCCACCCGGCGGGGGAGGTGTGCGCGGAGCCGTGGAGGTACAGTTCCAAGACCTGTTCCCATGGCCTCCGGCCCGCGACGGTGAGGCATACCGACACGTGTTGACGACGACCACCACCAAGGTCCTGGAGCCCGGCGAACTCGACGCTGCCCTCGCCGTCCTCGACCGCGAGCCCGTCGCCAACGCCTTCGTCGCCGCACGTGTCCAGGTCGCCGGACTCGACCCCTGGCGGCTCGGCGGCGAGATGTGGGGCTGGTACGCCGGCGGCCGTCTGGAATCCCTCTGCTACGCCGGTGCCAACCTCGTCCCCATCTGTGCGGGCCCCGAGGCCGTACGCGCCTTCGCCGACCGCGCCCGCCGCTCGGGCCGCCGCTGCTCGTCCATCGTCGGCCCCGCCGCGGCCACCACCGAGCTGTGGTCCCTCCTCGAACCCCACTGGGGCCCCGCCCGCGAAGTGCGGCCCCACCAGCCCCTGATGGTCACCTCCTCGCTGTCCGCCGACATCGAGCCGGACCCGCACGTACGCCGCATCCGCAAGGACGAGATGGACGTGATCATGCCGGCGTGCGTGGCCATGTTCACCGAGGAGGTCGGCGTCTCGCCCATGGCCGGCGACGGCGGCCTGCTCTACCAGGCCCGCGTCGCCGAGCTCGTCGGCTCCGGCCGCTCCTTCGCCCGCATCGAGGACGGCCGCGTCGTCTTCAAGGCGGAGATCGGCGCCGCCACCCGCAGCGCCTGCCAGATCCAGGGCGTCTGGGTCGCCCCCGAACACCGCGGCCGCGGCCTCTCCGAGACCGGCATGGCGGCCGTCCTGCGGTACGCGCTCGGCGAGATCGCCCCCGTCGCCAGTCTTTACGTCAACGACTACAACACCGCGGCCAGGGCGGCCTACCGGCGCGTGGGCTTCGAGGAAGTCGGCGCGTTCATGAGCGTGCTCTTCTGACCCGAGCGCCCCGCGGGCGTTCGCACAGGTAGCCTCCCGGCATGGATGACATCGTGGTCGGGCCGCTGGACCTCGCCGCGCGGGTGGACGACGCGCTGGCCGTGCAGGCCCTGGCCTTCGGCCTCACCGACGAAGAGATCGGCGTACGGCGCCTCATCGTGCTCCGGCACCTGGCCTCGCCGGGCGCGCGCGCCCTGGGGGCCACGACGGCGGACGGGCGGCTGGTCGGCTTCGTCTACGGCATGCCCAACGACCGCGGCCACTGGTGGTCCGGCGTCGTCGAGCCGTATCTGCGCGCCACCGGGTCCGACGGCTGGCTGGACAACTCCTTCGTCATCACCGAGTTGCACGTCCACCCCGACTTCCAGAAGCGGGGCATCGGCCGGTGCCTCATCACGGAGATCACCCGCACCGCGGCAGAACCGCGCAGCATCCTCTCCGCCATCGACACCGAGAGCCCCGCCCGCGTCCTCTACCGCAGCCTCGGCTACCGCGACCTGGCCCGGCCGGTGGTCTTCCCCAGCGCGCCGAGCCCTTACGTGGTGATGGGGGCGCCGTTG
>NZ_JAGGOL010000095.1 GCF_018614525.1 Streptomyces sp. ISL-11 | reverse complement strand
GCTTACGGGACATCATTTAGTGCTCTGACTGGGAAGCTTCGCCGGAAGGGCGGTGGCCGGCCCCGGACGGTTTCCCTGGAGTGGATCAAGCCTGCAGATCAGGCCCGGGGAAGTGGCTTCACCATTACCTGTTCCCTGGTCGTCCCATCGGGCAGCACGTCGCCGGGCTCTCCCGTGGCTATGAACCCGTTGCGCCGGTAGAAGGCGATGGCGGGCTCGTTGCCCGGGAGCACGGCGAGCTTCAAGGCTGCTCCGCCCGATCCCAGAGCCCAGGTCTCAATTGCCGTAATCAGCCGGTTACCGATTCCACGGCCTCGCGCCTCACTGCTGACCCAGACGGACCTCAACTCCCTGATGTCAGCGGCGCCGGGAAGGCCGCTGGCCATGCCAACGGCGCGCCCGTTCACCAGTGCGGCAACGTGGTAGGCGCCGGGAAGCTCCAGACGGGCATGCCAGCGTCCTTCTTCGCCTTTGTCCCAGGCGGCGAGCCGGACTTTGAATGCGCTCGGTGCATCCGTCAGCGCCGCAAGGCGGAGTGTTCGCCACAACGGCCAGTCGTCTGTCGTGAGAACCCGCAGAGTCACCATGCCCGCGAGTCTTTCGCCGTGCGACCGGGTAGGTCCACCATGATCACGCCCGGTCCCGCACGTTGTCCTCTCGTCGCTCCGTCAAGCGCGACAATTCGCCGAGTTGTTCGATCGTGAGGCGAGGGCTGGTCTGCCGCCCCAGCGGATGCCCTTTTCGCTGCGGATCCGAGCGCGTTCGCGGCGCTGAGCTGCGAGTACATCGGGGTGGCGGGCGTTCACATTGCGCCATTCGCAGGCAGAGGGCCGCGCGCCTGTTCCCCGAGCTACCCCGGCTGATCGCTGAGTGGGACGGAACGCAGTGGACCGCCGCGGCCCTTGTCGACAACTACGCGGCGGCCTGCCGTCTTCTCGACTCCATGGCCACGGCCGCCGCCGTACCAGTGCCTGGCCACAGCCCTGCGGAACCGCGGGCCGGTGGGGGTCGACACCGGCGAGCTGTGTGATCAGCCGGCCGTCACAGGCCGCTCTCGACCTGGACGAGCTGGACCGCTCCCAAGGCGAAGCCGCTCGTGGCGCGTTCGCGGTACCAGCGGCGGTAGGCGGCCTCGGGCTGTGGCCACCGCCGGGACACGGCCACGACGAACCCCGCACCCCATCCGCCGATGTCGTTGCAGACATGGGCAATGATCTTGTTGCCCGGTCCGGAGGGCCGGGTCGCGTCGCCGTGCGCGTATGCGATCTCTGAAGTCACATACGGACGCTAGCGGAGGGTCTGACAATGCCGCCCGGTACGGCCCCGGACCGGTGGCCGGTTTCAGGTCACGCCGCTGGGCGCGGTCGTCGTCGTTCCCGGGACCGTCCCGGTCGCCTCGTCCTTCCTCGCCTCTTCCACCCTCGTCCCGTCCGCGGTCGGCGTGGCCCGGGCCGGCAGTCGGTCCGCGGAGAGGATTTCCGCCAGGACGCGCCAGATCTCCGCCGCCAGGTCGATGTTCGAGCCCAGGTGGGTCTGGTCGCCCAGGGTCCGGAGGTTGTCCGTGGCCTCGTCGATGCGGCCCTCGTGGGCGAGGAGCCGGTTGTACAGGACGGCGAGTCTGACGCGGTCGCGGAACGTCAGGCGCACCTTCGTGCTCTGCAGGCTGTCGTGCAGAGAGCGCGCGTCCTCGAAACGGCCTTCGTGGAAGGCGAGATGGGCCTGGAGGGTGACCAGTTCCTGGCAGTGCAGGGCGGTGCCGATCAGGCCGAGGACGGGCTCGACCTCCTCCAGCCGGCCGCGCGCGGCCTCCGTGGCGGGTGGCGAGAGCTGGAGATAGAGGGAGGCCGCGGCCAGCCGCAGGCGCATCCACAGCAGCAGGCCGTCGTGGCTGCTCATGCGCTCCAGGGCCAGTTCGAGCAGTTCCCGGGCCGCCGCGTGGTCGCCCTGGCGGAAGCGCACGGTCGAGGCGGTCCACATGGCCTCGATGGGGAGCGGACCGGTCAGCTCGCGTGTCAGCTCGCACAGTTCGTCCGCGTGCGCCCGGGCGTCCGGCAGCCGGCCGGCCTCGGCTTCCACGGACACCAGTGCCAGCAGGGCGCCCGCCGTGTCGCGCACGGACGACGCGCTGTCGCGGGCGATGCGGTACGCGGCCGCCGCGATCTCGGCAGCGCGGGCGATGTCGCCCATCGAGCGCAGGCACTGGGCGAGCTGGGTGCAAGCGCGGGCGCGCAGTTCGGGGAGGCCGAGCTCGTCGCCGAGCTCGACCAGCTCCTCCAGGTGGCCGAGCTCCTCCGCGCGTTCGCCGTGCTTGCGCTTCGTCCGGGCCAGCAGCCACAGGGCCTGCCAGCGCAGCGCCCGGTCCTCCTCGCGGCCCCGTCCCAGGGTGCCGGCCAGGGCCAGGATGGCGTCGTCCGTCTCCGCGGACGTCGCGACGGTGAGGGCCTGGGCCAGGGAACCGGCCCTCGGCTCGGTGAAGTCGGAGGGCTTCACGCCGAGCCGTTCGGAGAGGAAGGCGACGGCCCGTTCGGTCGGCTGCCGGGCGCCGGACTCCAGGCGGGACAGATAGCCGGTGGACATCCCGTCACCGACGAGCGCGGCCTGGGAGAGGCCGCGCTCGGTTCTCAGTTGCCTGAGCCGTCGTCCGAAGGACGGCTGTTCGAGCATGTGATCAATCCCCAGCGGTGGTCCGGACCGGCCGCGGCCCCGGCTCGCGGCGATCGTTGAGATCGCAGGCTAGCCCACGGCTGACATTTGACAAAACATTGCCAGTTGTCGACTCGGGAGCGTCTGCCTGGTCAGCGCATGGTTCACGGGGCGGATGGGCCTGGCGGTGCGGGGGGTTGGTGAATGCTCTCGCGGGGATGGCGAGACTGGTTGTGAGAGGTCATTCAACATTGCTTGCCAAGGGTTTGGCAAGATCTTGCCTACTGAGGAAACGATCCGTTAGTTTGCTGGGCGGTTGGAGGCGACGGCCTGGCAATCCCGGGGTCGCCTCGCGATGCTCCACACTCTCAGGGGGAAGCAGTGAAGAAGTTCCTGCGGTATGCCCGCGTGTCCGTCGCCGTGTCCGTGGCCGCGGGGGCGGCCGTTCTCGCTGCCGCCGCCCTCACCGGGCCCGTCGGTCCGGGCATCGACTGGCCCGGTCCGGGGAAGTCCACGACGGCCATCGACTGGCCGGTGACCGACTCCGGGCAGCGGCCCGGACAGCTCGTCACGCACCCGCCGGTCACCGCCTGACCAGCGGACCGGTCGCCCACCGCCCTTTTCTCCTGACCACTCGGCCGGGGCGGTCCGGGGCTTCGACAACGTGACGCCTCCGTGTGCCGCGCCGTTCCGGCCGGCCCACGGAGCCCGTCCCGCCACCGTGCCCGTGCCCGTGTAGTCCTCCGGGCCGGAACAGTGCGACGGCCGGCGTCGGCGGGGGCCGGGAGCAGTGGCCTCCGGTGACAACGGCACGGCGCCCATGGGCACATGGGGCCCGTGAAGCACGCGCAGGGCCTCTTGTGGGGCACCCGTCCGGTGCCCGCCCCACCGCGCCGACGGCAGCCGCGGCATCGACCAAGCCGCGCCCGCCCGTCGCCCCTTTCTTCGACTTTGACTGACCTTTCTTCGCCGGTCCCCACCGGGCCGGCATTCGCGAGGAGCATCGAACCCCGTGCCCATCAAAGTCCTGATCTGTGACCAGCTCCCCCTCATGCGCGACGGATTGCGCACCCTGCTCGGCTCCCTGCCCGACATCGACGTGGTCGCGACGACCGACAGCGCCATGCAGACCGTGGTGCTGACCCGCACCCACCGCCCCGACGTCGTACTGATCGGCTTCGCCGAACTCGAACCCGGCCTGGACCTGATCCGCCGGCTCGGCGCGGAGGAGCGCCCGCGCGACAACCCGCCGCACGCCGTCGTCTTCCACTCCGACTACACCGACGCCATGGTGGCCGACCTGCTCTGCGCCGGCGCCAAGGGACTGGTCAACCGGGACGCCACCAGCGACGAGGTGGTCGCCGCGACCCGTACGGCCGCCCGCGGCCGCACCGTGCTCGGCCCCGAGATCGTCGACCGCCTCGTCGACTGGTTCCGGGAGCGCGGCAGCGCGCCGCGCGCCGAGGAGCGGCCCGAGGTCGGCGGGCTCACCCGGCGCGAGCGCGAGGTGCTCCAGCTCATCGGCCGGGGCATGTCGATCGACGACGTGGCGGGGGAGCTGTACATCGGCATCAGCACCGTACGCACCCACCTGCACCGCATCCGCCACAAGCTCGACCTGAAGGACCGCGCCCAGCTCGTCGCCTTCGCCTACCAGACCGGCCTCATGCGAGAAGCGGCCTGACCCTCCCCGTACCCGACCCAAGCGTGAAGCGGCCTGCCCCCCGCCCCTACCCGCCCCAGGAGAGCACGTACATGCCCGTCGCGCCCGCCGGTGACGACCAGGTCGTCACCTTCACCGTCCCCTCCCGCTTCAACGGCCCGGCGGACTCCGCGAACGGCGGCTACGCCTGCGGGCTGTTCGCCCGGCTGGGGGCGGCCCGGCACGGCCCCGACGCCGCCGTCACACTGCTCGCCCCGCCGCCGCTGGAGACGGCCCTGGAGTTCCATCCCGGAGGGCGCCGTTCCCAGATCCGCCACGGCGACCGGCTGATCGCCACGATCACCGCGGACACCGGCGACCTCACCGTACTCGACCCGGTGTCCGGCGCGGCGGCGGCCGAGGCGTCCCTGGGATTCGCCGGCGAGCCGGGCCACCCCTTCCGCACCTGTTTCGTCTGCGGCGTCGACCGGGCGGAAGGGGACGGGCTGCTGCTCGCCCCCGGCCCGGTGCCCGGCCTGCCCGGCACCGTGGCCTGTGCATGGACCCCGGACCACTCCGTCACCGACAGTGAGGGGCTCGCCGAACTCCCCGTCGTCTGGGGCGCGCTGGACTGCCCCGGCGGATGGACGGACGACCCCGCCAAGGAACCCATGGTCCTCAGCCGGATGACCGCGCGGATCACCGAACGGCCGCGCCTGGGCCACCCGTACGTCGTCGTCGGGCGGCGGGTGCGGCGCACCGGCCGCACCGCCGTCAACGCCACCGCCCTGTACACCGGGGACGGACGGCTGCTCGCCCACGCCTCCGCGGTGTGGGCCGCCGTCAACGACACGACTACCCCCGGTGCGTTGCGCGTCCACAGCTGAGCCCTCCCGGAATCCATCACCGCGTGGACGCGGTACCGCAGCCCCGGCGCATAGCTTTTCCGCGAAACGTGGACGCCGTGGCAGCGGATACCCGCGGCAGAGAGGGAATCGCGATGACAACAGCCGAAGAAGCAGATTCCACCACCTGCGCCGTCGTCGTCAACGACGAGGAGCAGTACTCCATTTGGCCCGCCGGGAATCCGGTTCCCGCCGGCTGGCGCGCGACCGGATTCCGGGGCGGAAATGCCGAATGCCTCGCCCACGTGGCAGAGGTCTGGCTCGACATGCGCCCCCTGAGCCTGCGCCGGGCGTCCGCCGACGCCGCCTGACCGGGCACTCGGCACCCGGTATCCGAATTCCCGCGGAGAAGGATTCCCCGATGACCACCACCGCAGACGCCGGCGCACCCGCCCGCAGCGGGAACGCCCAGTCCGTCCATGAGCTCTTCGAACGCCGGGTCGCGCTGACCCCGGACGCCACCGCGGTCAGCCACGGCGCCGAGCGGATCGGCTACGCCGAACTCAACGCCAGGGCCAACCGGCTCGCGCACCTGCTGCGCGAGCGCGGCGTCGGCCGGGGCAGCAATGTCGCCGTCTGCGCGGAGCGCTCGCCCGAGGTGATCGTCGCGCTGCTCGCCGTGCTCAAGGCCGGCGGCGCCTATGTCGCCCTCGACCCCAAGCAGCCGCACGAGCGGCACCGCACCCTCCTCACCGACGCCGGCGCCACCGTCCTGCTCACCCAGGAGCGCCTCCTGGCCGGGCTCGACGGGCTGGCCGAGCACCTCGTGCTCCTCGACCGCCCCGACCCGGCACTCGCGGCCCTGCCCGCCACCGACCCCGCGCTGCCCGGCGACCCCGAGAGCCCCGCCTACATCGCCTACACCTCCGGTTCGACCGGCACCCCCAAGGGCGTGGTGGTCCCGCACCGCGCGGTGCTCCGCCTGGTCACCGAGCCGAACTTCCTCACCGTCGGCCCCGAGGACGCGGTGCTGCAGTTCGCGCCCGTCGCCTTCGACGCCTCCACCCTGGAGATCTGGGCCCCGCTCCTCAACGGCGCCCGCCTCGCGGTGTGCCCGTCGCAGGAGCCCAGCCTCGACCAGCTCGCCGAAACGGTCGAGAACGAGGGCGTCACCATCCTGTGGCTGACGGCCGGGCTGTTCCACCAGATGGTCGACGGCCCCCTGCACCGGCTCTCCGGCGTCCGCCAGCTCCTGGCCGGCGGCGACGTGCTCTCCGTCGCCCATGTGAACAAGGCGCTGGCCATGCTCCCCGGCGTCCGGATCATCAACGGCTACGGGCCCACCGAGAACACCACCTTCACGTGCTGCCACGTGATGACCGAGCAGCTCGACTCCGACACCGTGCCGATCGGGGTGCCCGTCACCGGCACCACCGTCCACATCCTCGACGACCAGGGGCAGCCGGTCACCGGCGAGGAGCCCGGCGAGCTCCACGCGGGCGGCGACGGCGTCGCCCTCGGCTACCTCGGCCGCCCCGAGCAGACCGCCGAGCGCTTCCTCCCCGACCCGTCCGCCCCCGGCGGCCTGCTCTACCGCACCGGCGACCTCGTACGCCGCCGCGCCGACGGAACGCTGGAGTTCCTCGGCCGCGTCGACAACCAGGTCAAGATCCGCGGCTTCCGCATCGAGCCGGGCGAGATCGAGGCCGCCCTGCTGGCCCGGCCGGAGATCACCGACGCGGCCGTGGTCACCCAGGAGCACGACCGCATGGGCCGCCGGCTCGTCGCCTTCTACGTCGCCGACCACGGCATGTCCGTACCCGAACTGCGCCGCGGCCTGGCCGGGACCCTGCCGCCCTACATGGTCCCCGCGGCCTTCGTCCGGCTCATGGCCCTGCCGCTGACCCTCAACGGCAAGGTGGACCGCGCCGAGCTGCGCAAGGAGATCAACCGCGACCGCCCCGACCTCGGCAGCGACTACCGCGCGCCCGAGGGCGAGGTGGAGGAGGCCCTCGCGCTGATGTGGGGCGACCTCATGGAGATCGACGAGATCGGCGCCGACGACGACTTCTTCGAGCTGGGCGGCCACTCCCTGATGGCCACCCAGATCACGTCGGACATCGCCACGCTGTGGGACGTGGAGGTCCCGCCGCGCGCTTTCTACGAAAATCCCACCGTGGCCGAACTGGCCCAGGTCATCGAGGGGCTGAAGCGGTGAGAATCAGCGTTCCAGTCGAGGGGCGGGAGATCGACCTGGACACGGTCGACCTGTTCGACCCCCAGCTCTACGCCACCGGCGACCCGCATCCCGTCTGGCACGCGCTGCGGCAGCGGGCCCCCATCCACCGGCAGACCCTGCCCGACGGGCGGTCGTTCTGGTCGGTGACGAAATACCACGACGTCAACGACGTGCTGCGGGACCACACCCGCTTCACCTCCACCAAGGGCACCCTGCTGAGCATCCTCGGCGCGCAGGACCCGGCCGGCGGCAAGATGATGGCCGCCAGCGACCCGCCCACGCACACCGCGATGCGCGAGCCGCTGATGAAGGTCATGTCCCACCGGGCCCTGAAGGACCGGCAGCCGCAGATCCGCCGGATCGTGCACCGGCGGATGCTCGCGCACCTGCTGGACGGCGGCGTCTGGGACATCGCCACCACGGCCGCCGACTTCCCGATGGCGTTCACCGGCTCCCTCATGGGCCTGCCCGAACGCGACTGGCCCCGGCTGACCAAGCTCACCACGATGGCCGTCGCCCCCACCGACTCCGAGTTCCAGGAGGGCAGCGGCCACGGCACCCTGGTCGCCGCCCACCACGAGCTCTTCGACTACTTCTCCCGGTTCGTGCGCCGCCACCCCGGTGGCGACGACGACCTCGTGGGCTTCCTCATCGGCATGGAGGCCGGCGGCCGCCGGCTGCGCCACGACGAGATCGTCTACAACTGCTACAGCCTGCTCCTCGGCGCCAACGTCACCACCCCGCACGCCATCGCCTCCACCGTCCTCGCCCTGATCGAGCACCCGGAGGAGTACCGGCGGCTGCTCGCCGATCCCTCCCTGGTGCCCGGCGCCGTCGACGAGGGCCTGCGCTGGTCCTCACCCGCGAACCACTTCATGCGCTACGCCGTCCACGACCTCGAACTGCGCGGCGTGTCCATCAAGCAGGGCGACGCGCTCGTCACCTGGCTCGGCTCGGCCAACCGCGACGAGGACGTCTTCCCCGACCCGTACCGCTTCGACATCACCCGCCGCCCCAACCGCCACGTCGCGTTCGGCTTCGGCCCGCACTACTGCAT
Source organism: Streptomyces sp. ISL-11 (assembly GCF_018614525.1). Taxonomy (GTDB): domain Bacteria; phylum Actinomycetota; class Actinomycetes; order Streptomycetales; family Streptomycetaceae; genus Streptomyces. The sequence goes on along the minus strand of NZ_JAGGOL010000095.1, from coordinate 35,243 downwards.
CGGCGCGCCCCTGGCGAAGATCGCCCTCAACCTCCTCTTCGAGGAGATCGTGCGCGTGGTCGAGGAGTTCGAGGTCGCGGGCCCCATCGAGCACCTGGAGTCGAACTTCGTGGCCGGCATCAAGCACCTGCCGCTGACCGCCCGGCTGCGCGACGGAGCGGAGGAGCTGCTGAAGGACGCGGCCCGGGACGGACTCGTCGAGGCATGAGCACCGACCCGAAGCAACCGACCGCCTTCCCCTCGGACCCGGTCGGCATCGCCCAGCGGCTCATCCGGTTCGAGACCGTCAACCCGCCCGGCGCCGAGGCCGCCTGCGTCCACTGGGTACGCGACCTCCTCGACGCCGCCGGACTCGACACCCGGCTGCTCGCCAAGGACCCCGCCCGGCCCAACCTGATCGCCCGGCTGCCCGGCCGGGGGCTGCTGCCACCGCTGCTGCTCCACGCCCACGTGGACGTCGTCCCGGTGGCCGGACAGGAGTGGACCAGGGATCCCTTCGGCGGCGAACTCGTCGACGGCGAGCTCTGGGGGCGCGGCGCGGTCGACATGAAGGGCCACCTGGCCATGATGCTGGCCGCCCTCCTGCGGCTCGCCGCCGCCGGAACCCCGCCCGCCGGGGACGTCATCCTCGCGGTCGTCGCCGACGAGGAGGCGGGCAGCGCCACCGGCGCCCGCTTCCTCGTGGAGGAACACCCCGAACTCTTCGCGGGCGTGAAGTACGCCATCGGCGAGGACGGCGGCGCCGAGCTGGGCCTGGGCCGGCAGGTGCGGCTGCACCCCATCGTGGTCGCCGAGAAGCGCGCCGTATGGGTCCGCGCGACCCTGCACGGGGTCCCCGGGCACGCCTCCCGCGCCGCCGGCCCCACCGGCGCCGCGCACAAACTCCAGCGGCTGCTCACCGCCATCGACGGTGGCGGCCTGGGCACCCTCATGACCCCCGCCGTCGACCGCATGCTCCAGGAGCTGGCGGCGGCCCTGCCCCAGCCCTACGGCGGCCGCGTCGCCGCCTTCCGGGCCGACCCCGACGACCCCACGGCCCTCGACGGCATGGAGGAGACCGACGCCCGCTACCTGCGCTCCCTCGTCCAGCACACCGTCAACGCCACCGTCATCCACGGCGGCACGGCCACCAACGTCCTGCCCGCGCAGATCTCCGTCGAGCTCGACGGCCGGCTGCTGCCCGGCGACTTCGGCCGCGAGGACTTCCTCGGTCAGCTGCGCGACCGCGTCGGCTGCGACATGGACCTGGACGTCCTCGTCGAGGGCGACAAGATGCCCGCGCCACGGCTCGACGGCTTCTACGAGCGGCTCGCCGGCATCCTCAAGGCCAAGGACCCCGAGGGCGTCCCCTTCCCCATGGTGACGACCGCCTCCACCGACGCCCGGCTCTTCCCCCGGCTCGGCATCCAGTGCTACGGATGGCTGCCCCTGCTGCACGACCTCGACAGGTCCTACCGCGTCCGGCTGCACTGTCCGGACGAGCGCATCGCCGCCGGCGCCCTGGAGTTCGGGGCGGACTGCTTCCACGAATTGCTGATCGGCCATGACTGAACGGACCCTGCGGCCGGACGCTGCGACCGGGCTGCGGGCCACGGTGCCCGGTCCGGGCCGGGCGGGCATGCGCGTGGTCGCCCTGACCACCGGGCAGGCCCTCGCCGACGGCCGCCCCGCCCGTATCGCCGCCCTCACCAGGGCCGCCTACCACGGCTCCGACCCGCTGCCCGGCCTCCCCATCCCCGACGGGGCCACCGAGACCGAGGCGGGCGTCCGCGCCGACGTGGCCCGCGGCGCCACCGTGTGGCTCGCCCAGGACCCCGCGGGCGAGCCCGCCGGGACCCTGCGCGTCCACGCCCGGCCCGACGGCGCCTGGGAGATCGGCCGGGTCTCCGTCGGCCCGGCCGCCCGCGGCAGGGGAGTGGCCCGGATCCTCCTGCGCGCCGTCGAGACCACCGCCGCCGCGCTCGGCGTGCCGGTGCTCCGGCTGGACGCGGTCGTCGAGCGGTGCCTGCCCTCGCTCTACGCGCGCCTGGGCTTCACGCCCGTACGCCACTGGCCCAGCGACGACAAGCCGCTCACCGAGGTCACCATGGAACGCCGCCCCGGCGCGGCCGTGGACCCGGGCACACCGCCCTGGGCGGCGCCGGGCCCGGACGACCTGTGCGTCCGGTGGCTGACGACCCCGGCCGCCCTCATCGCCGTCGTCGGCGACGGCACGGCCGCCTACCCCGGCGCCCGCCTCGCCGGAATCGACGTGTGGCACGGCGCGGCCCCGTACGAGCGCGCCGCGCTCACCGCCCGGCTCGCGGCGCTCGGCCGCCCCGTCGGCGACACGGTGATCGCCTTCCCGTCCGCACGCGCCGCGACGCGCGCCCACCTCATGCCCCGCACGGTGGAGCCACGCCTGCACGCCTGGTGCCGGCTCCCGCCCGGCGCGGAGCTCCCCCTGCGGGCCCCTTCCGCCGTCCCTACTGCCGCAGTCAGGTGCACTTGATGGATCGACTCCCTGCCCGGGCCGACCGCCGACAGGCGGAGGCCGTCCCGGTCGACCTCGCGGGACACGCCGACAACACCGGGATCACCCGCGCCGACGCCCTGTCCGAGGGCGCCTTCAACATCTGGGGCAACACCTTCCCCGCCGAGGAACTGCCCGCCGGCGGCCCCGTCGTGGTGGACGGCGTGCCCTTCCTGTTCCCGGAGGCCGCCCCCGGACGGCCCGACAACGTACGCTGCGCCGGCCAGCTGATCGAGGTGCCCGCCGGGCGCTACGACTGGATCCAGCTGCTCGCCGCCGCCGAACGCCGCACCGAGGACCAGGTGCTGCTGCACTACGCCGACGGCTCCGTCGACCCCGAGTGGCTGCGCGTCCCCGACTTCTGGCCGGAGACCGGCTCCCGCGTCGGCGGCAGCCCCGCCTTCACCTGCACGCGCATGCACTACCCGCGCCACGTCGAGCACAAGATGGGCCCGGTCATCTGGCGCCACCGGGTGCCCGTGCCCCGCGAGAGCGACCTGCGCGCCCTGCGGCTGCCCGACAACCCCGCCGTCCACGTCTTCGCGATGACCCTGCTGACCGGCGCCCCGCTGGAGGTGGCGGCATGAGCGTCCTGCTGGAGAACGTCCGCCCCTGGCGCCACGACCTGGGCGGCTGCCTGCACGGCTGCCTGGGCACCCTCCTGGAGCACCGCGGCATCCCCGCGCTCCCCGTCCTCGGCGCCGCCTGGACCTTCCGCCACTTCCCCGGCGGCGTCCGCCGCGAGGAGTACTACTACCCGTGCGCGAGCGGCGAATCGCTGCTGGCCGCGCTCGCCCCCCACCACCCCGTACGCTCCCGCTGGCACGAGCCCGCCGACGCGGCGGACGGCTGGCAGCAGGTCAGGGACGCGGTGGCCGCGGGCACGCCCGTCGCCGTCGCCGTCGACAACTACCACCTGCCGTTCCGACCCGCCTACCGGGACGTCCACTCCAACCACCTGGTGGTCGTCCACGGATTCGACGAGGAACGCGGCACCGTCCGCGTCCTGGACGCCGTGCCACCGGCCTTCCACGGCGACATCACCCTCGCCGAGCTCACCGCCTCCCGCGACTCGGGCAACGAGCTGGTCCACGAGCGCGACATGTTCTTCACCGGCGTCCACATCGACAACCGCTGGCTCTCCCTCGAACTCGACGCCGCCCCCGAGGACTTCCCCGCCCTCGACCGCGCCGAGGTCGCCCGGGTCCTCGACCTCAACCTCGCGCACTTCGCCGCGCCGCCCGGCGGCGACGCCTACACCGGCCTGGGCGGCCAGCAGGCGTTCCTGGAGGACACCGTCAAGCGCCTGACCGCCGGCGAGGACATCCGCGACGAACTGTTCGTCGTCGCGGGCGCCGCCCTCGCCTGCACCGCCGTCCACGCCGACTGGCTGGCCCTCGCCGGACGCACCCTCGGCCTCCCCGGCCTCGTGGAGCAGGCCCGGTCGGCGGAGCGCGTCGCCCACCACTGGTCGGCCGTCCGCATCATGGCGGCGCTCACCCGGGACGGCGGGCTCACCCCCCGGCGCCTGGCCCGCCGCGTCCACACACTCCTGAAGGACCACGAGAGCGTCCTGACCGGACTCGACAACGAGAGGGCAGAACTGTGACAGCACAGCGGCCGACCGACCCCGCGAACAGACTCGCGATGCTCGGCGGTGCCCGGGCCGTCCCCAAGGACCTGCGCATCGCCGCCTGGCCGCGGGTCATGGAACAGGACGAGGAGGCCGTACGACTGGCCCTGGCGTCCGGCCGGTACACCACCGCCTCCTCCGGCGAACGGGAGATCCCCGGCCTGGAAGAGGAATGGGCGCGCTACACCGGCACCCGCCACGCCGTCGCCGTCAGCAACGGCACCGCCGCGATCACCGTCGCCCTCGGCGCCCTGGGCATCGAGCCCGGCGACGAGGTGATCGTGCCCGCGCTGAGCTTCATCGCCACCGCCGCCGCGCCCCTGCACCTGCTGGCCGTGCCGGTGTTCGTCGACATCGACCCGCGCACGTACAACATGACCCCCGAGGCCATCGAGGCCGCGATCACCCCGCGCACCAGGGCGATCGTCGTCGTCCACCTGCACGGCCTGCCCGCCGAGATGGACGAGATCACCGCGCTCGCCGACCGCCACGGTATCGCCGTCGTCGAGGACGCCGCCCAGGCGCACGGCGCGGAGTACCGCGGCCGCCGGGCCGGCTCCATCGGCGCGATCAACACCTTCAGCCTCAACGTCAGCAAGAACCTCGCCACCTGCGGCGAAGGCGGCCTGATCACCACCGACGACGAGCGGCTCGCCACCCGCGCCACCATGCTGCGCCAGTTCGGCGAGCTGATACCCGAGCGCGGGGAACGCTCCTACGTCGCCCACCTGCTCGGCTGGAACAACAAGCCCAGCGCCCTCCAGGCCGCCTTCACCCGCAGCCAGCTCACGCGCCTGCCCGAGGAGTCCAAGCGGCGCGACGAGAACGTACGGCGGCTCCTCGACCGGGTCGCCCCCCTGCCCGGCTTCCTGCAGCCGCTCGTACCGGACGACCGCACGCACGCCTGGCACATCCTGCGCTTCCGCGTCGACCCGGCCGCCTTCGGCCTGGACGACCACCTCGCCGGACCGCTGCGCGCCACCGTCCAGCGCGCCCTGCGCGCCGAGGGCGTCCCCGCTGCCCCGTACCAGCTGATGCCCCTGCCCGCCCAGCGCGTCTTCCGCGAGCGGATCGGTCTCGGCGGCTACCCCTGGGCCCTGCCCGGCGTGCCCGAACGGCCCTACCGCGAGGAGGACTTCCCCGTCACCCACCGCGTCATCGACGACTCCTTCGCCCTCCAGAAGGCCCACCTCCACCCGGACGCCGGCCCCCTGCTCCAGCGGTACGCCGACGCCTTCGAGAAGGTCTGGGAGCACCGCGACAAGCTCGCCGGCATCGCCGCGTCCCTGCCCTACACCCACCCCTGGGACCAGGCCGCGAAGATCGCGGAAGCCGAGTGGGACGCCGCGTTCGGCGCGCCGGACGGCACGTCATGAGCGGCGGGGACCAGCTCCGGCAGGAGCTCACGCACCTCTGGAAGGACATCTTCGCCGTCCCCGACGACGAGTTCGACAGCGAGGAGAGCCTCTTCGAGGCCGGCGGCACCTCCCTCCAGGCCGTCCAGCTGATGACGCGCATCGAGGAGACCTTCGGCGTCCAGATCCCGCTGCCCGTCGTCTTCGCCGAAGGCAGCGTCGACCGGCTCGCCGAACTGATCGAGGAAGGGCTGCTCGCCTCCCTCGGCGAGCTGTCCGAGGAGGAGGCGCTGCGCATGCTCCAGGAGGAGACCGAGCGGGCCGCGCGCGATGCCTGAGCGGCTGGCGGTCGTCTACGACAACGGGGCCGTCAGCCCCGTGGAGATCGCGCACGCCGCGACCGGCCTGTGCGACATCGTGCTGGTCGTCGACCCGGCCTCACCGGCGGTGGCCGCCTCACTGCCCGTACTGGAACACACCGGCAGCCTGGTGCACCACACCTCCGGCACCCCGCTGGACGCCACGGTGCGGCGGCTCGGGGAGCTGGGCATCACCGGCATCACCACCTTCACCGATGCCCGGCTCGACCTCACCGCCCACCTCGCCCGGGCGCTCGGCCTGCGCTTCCACACACCCGAAGTGGCCGGCGCCCTGGGCGACAAACTGCGCCAGCGCACGCGGCTGGCCGCCGCCGGCACGCCGGTGGTGCGGTTCGCCGAACTCTCGGACGCGGCCGGCATCGAGGCGGCGCTGGCGGCCGTCGGGCTGCCCGCCGTCCTCAAGCCCCGGCAGGGCGCCGGAAGCCGCAGTACCTTTCCCGTGGCCTCCGCCCAGGAGTTCCACCGCGTCGCGGGCGACCTGCTGGCGGCCGGCGAGGGCCCGCTCATCGCCGAGGAACGCCTCCTCGGCGACCCGGCCGTCGCCGGCCCCCGCTGGGGTGACTACGTCTCCGTGGAATCGGTCGTCGACGGCACGCGCGTCACCCACATCGGCATCACCGGCAAGCTCCCGCTCGTCGAACCGTTCCGCGAGAGCGGGGTGTTCTTCCCCAGCACCCTCGACGAGCCGACCGCCACCCGCGTCCTGGCACGGACCGAGGAGGCGCTGCGGGCACTCGGCGTGGTCTCCGGGATCACCCACACCGAGTTCAAGCTCACCCCGGACGGCCCCCGGCTCATCGAGGTCAACGGCCGGCTCGGCGGCTTCGTCAACGACCTGGTCGGCCGCGCCACGGGCGTCAGCATGCTCCGCGTCGCCCTGGAGAACGCCCTGGGCACGGGCACGCCCGTACCCGAGCGCGCCGACGCACCTGCCGCCCGTGTCACCTTCCAGCGGTTCGCCCCGCCACCCGTCGGGGCGACCACCGTGACCGGCACCACCGGCCGCAAGGAGGCCCGCCGCCTCGACGGCATCGCCCGCGTCGAGATCGTCCGACGGCCCGGCGACCCCGTCGACTGGCGGCAGGGCACCCAGAGCTTCGCCGCCATCGTCTACGGCGAGGCACCGGACCACACGGCCCTGGCGGATACGCTCGCTGCCCTCGATGACACCTTGCGGATCACGTACGACGCCTGACCTCACGGTCCACCAGTGGCGGCGCGCCGCTGTGTGCCTGTGCCGAGACCGTACGGGCACGCCGGCGCAGCGGGGAGGCGCTCACACCGTGTTGCGAACGACCCCGGACAGTGAGGGAGGCGAGTTCGGCGCCGGTGGTGGAGACTGAGAGGAGCGGCAGCCAACGGTTCGGCGCACGAGGGGAGCACACGATGCCGCACACTGTGGATTGGCAGGTCCGCCTTCACCTCTCCGAGGAGGAGGGAACCACGAAAGCACAGGCCACCCTGGAAACCGGGACGACGACCACCACCGGCCGGGGCGTCGCCAAGTGTGCCCCTCAGGACAGAGACGTCCCGGCGATCGGTGACGAGCTCGCCGCCGGCAGGGCGCTGCGTGACCTCGGCGAGCAGCTCGTACACATCGCGGAACACGACGTCGAGGCGGTGGGCGCCGCGCCCGAGCCCAGGACGTCGACGATGTACGGGTGGCCGCTCTAGCCGACGCGGCGGCGTTCATATCTCACGTTTCCTGTTGCGCCATGCGTGAATTCCGGGCAGGAGCGAGGAGTCCTCACCGACTCCACGTCCCTCCAACACGCTCTGGACGTTGTCGAAGAAACCGGACGCGAAGCGGCGTTGCCATGCCCACAGAGCGGGCCCGATCAAGAGAGAGGCCCCGTTGGTGGGCAGCGCGAGTGCGAGAGACCCTCCCGCGACCGCCCCGGTCTTGAGGGAGGGCATCTTCAATACCACCGTCGAATGACCCGGCTCCGCATCCACCACCTCCGCGGTGACCGCTGCGCCCCGACGAGCGTGGAAGGTCACCGACGAGGCTTCGGGACTGGTCGCGACGACGGAATACCGCAACAGCTCAACGGCTCCGGTCAGTGCGTCGAATGCCCGGCGCCTGGAAGCCGGCAGCGTGCGCTGATAGCGCTTGACCGTCGTCAGCACTGGTTCGGTCGACGTGGTCGCGCCCGCCTCGCGTGCGGGAATTACCCCGTGGTTTTCCAGAGTTTCCAGAAGGCGGCCGAAGTCGTAGGCCCAGTCCTCGTCCGCGAGCCTGACGGCCTGCAAGCGGGCCAACGTGCGGAGCGTGGGCGGCAGCTCGCGTGCGGGCGGCATCGTCGCTCCTCCGGTGAGTACCGGCACCAGAGCGATCGCCTCCTTCAGGGCTGTCTCCAGCTCCACGCGCACCAAGTCCGCGGGATCGTCCAGCCGTCGCCGCCCGCTGCCGTCCGCAATGCCGAGCCACTGCGGCCCGAGGACCGCGATCACCACACGCGACGCGGCCAAGGCCTTTTCCAGCTGCGCGACGAAGTCCTGGGCGGGGCGGCTTGAATCGATGTCGAAGTAGACCGGGGCGGCATCTCCGAAGTACTTCCGCAGGTCGGCGACGAGTCGCCCGGTCCACGGGCTCGAGTCCACGCGCCGATAGGAGACGAAGATCCCCCGCCGTTCGTACCGGGAAGTCTGAGCCTGCATCCCCCACCAACCTTCGTCCAGTCGGCGCCTGACCCACCGAGCCCCTGACCCGGAGGGCGCATGCGCGCAAACGCTAGGGCGCAGCTTGTCCGAAATCCATCTGGCCAGGAAGAGAGGTGGAGGGGCGCACCCGGTCGGCGTGCGGAGCGCGGAACGAGGCGCGCGCTACCCGCCAGGGCCCGCTCCCTCGCCTCATGCGCCGCGAGCACGGCGGCCTCACCGCGATCAGCCGAGCCCGAGCCCGCAGTCAGCACGGTGTCCACACGCGGGGGCACAGGCTCCACACCCGTGTGGACGCGCCGTCCCCGGCCGGTTCATTAGCGTCTGGATCCAGGGTCGTCCTCCCACGGCACCGGATCGCACGACCGGTTCGCGGGACCGGCGGGACAAGGTTCGAAGGGATCGAGGAATGAGCATGACGGGACCGGGCGACAACCCCACCGGGACGGCCAGTCTTTCCGACATCAAACGCGCGCTCCTGGACGCCAAACTCAGCCGGCAGCGCGCCGAGGCGGCGGAACGCAACCGGATCGCCCCCGTGCCCCGCACCGGCCGGCTCCAGGTCTCCGACCAGCAGCGCCACCTGTGGCTGCTGCACCAACTGGCACCCGACCAGCCCGTCTACAACGTGCCCTTCGCCCTGCGTCTGCGCGGCACCCTGGACACCGAAGCCCTCGCCGACGCCCTGCGCGGCCTCGTCACCCGCCACGAGGCGCTCCGCACCCGCTTCGGCTCCGAACACGGCGTGCCCTACCAGATCGTCGACGACGCGCCCACCGCCTGGCCCCTGCCGGTGACCGACCTCTCCGGCCCGCCCGGCGCGGAACGCGACGACCGCGCCCACGCCCTCGTGGAATCCCACGCCCGCGCCCCCTTCGACCTGGAGAACGGCCCGGTCTTCCGCACCCACCTGCTGCGCCTGGCCGCCGACGAGCACATCCTCGTGCTCTGCCTGCACCACATCGTCACCGACGGCTGGTCGGTGGGCATCGTCACCCAGGAACTCGCCGCCCTCTACGGCACCGGCCACGGCGACCTCCCCGAACTCGCCGTGCAGCCCGCCGACCACGCGGCCTGGCAGCGCCGGCGCCTCTCCGGCGACGGCCTGCGCACGCAGATCGACTACTGGCGCACCACCCTCGACGGCGTACCCGCCATCGACTTCCCCACCGACCGCCCCCGCCCCACCCACCCCACCTGGACGGGCGCCGAACTCGAACTGGACCTGCCCGCCGAACTCGGCGCGGCCCTCCGCGCGTGGGTGCGCGGCGAACGCGTCTCCCTGCTCGCCGTCCTCCACGCCGCCTTCCTGACCGTCCTCTCCCGCTACACCGGAGAGGACGACCTCGCCGTCGGCTCGGTGTTCTCCGGCCGTACGCGCTCCGAGGTCGAGCCGCTGATCGGCTTCTTCGCCAACACCCTCGTCCTGCGCACGAGCACGGCCGGCGACCCCACGTTCCGCGAACTGGTCGCCCGCTGCCAGCGCACCGTCCTGGGTGCGATGGAACACCAGGACGTCCCCTTCGGAACCCTCGTCGAGGAACTCCGCCCGGAGCGCACACCGGGCCGCAACCCGCTGTTCCAGATCAGCTTCACCCTCCTCACCGGCGCCATGGTCGGCGAGTTCGGCCTCGGCGACCTGGTCGTCGAGCCGGTGCCGGTCGAGAACGGCACCTCACGCTTCGACCTCGCCTTCCAGGTCAACGAGGCCGCGGACGGCGGACTGCGCGTCTGGATCGAGTACTCGACGGAGCTGTTCGACCGGGCCCGGATGGAGCGGCTGGTCGGCCACTTCCGTACGGTCCTGGAGCAGGCCGTGACGGACGCGGACACGCGGGTGGGCGAGCTGGGACTGCTCGACGCGGAGGAGCGCGGTCAACTGCTGCGCGGATGGAACCCGGTCCCGGTGACGCGGGACGAGGGCGGGTCGCTGCTGCACGAGGTGGTGGAGCGGTGGGTGGCGGCGGACGGTTCGGCGCCGGCGGTGCGTTTCGAGGGCGCGGAGGTGTCGTACGAACGGCTGGACGCGGAGGCGAACCGGCTGGGTCGCATCCTGCGTTCGGATTTCGGGCTGGGTCCGGATGTGGTGGCGGGGGTGCTGCTGGAGCGTGGCACGGAGTTGCCTGTGGCGCAGTTGGCGGTGCTGAAGGCTGGTGGCGCATGGCTGCCGCTCGACCCCCAGCACCCCGCGGAACGCCTCGCCTCCTACATCGCCGACGCCCGGGCGCGCGTGGTGGTGACCACCCGCGCGCTGGCGTCGGCACTCCCACCGGACGTGCCGCGGCTGTGCCTGGACGACCCGGAGCCGCACGACCGGCCGGCCGGGACCTCGGATGCGCCGCCCGCCGGTGACACCCACCCCGATCACCTCGCGTACATCATCTACACGTCGGGTTCGACGGGTGCGCCGAAGGGGGTGATGGTGTCGCACCGGGCGGCGGTGAACTTCGTTCTCAATGCGCGGGAGTTGTTCCGTATTCGTCCTGGTGACCGGTTGTTGCAGTTCGCCAATCCGGCGTTCGACGTTTCGATCTTCGACTTCTACGGTGCGCTCGGCTCGGGTGCGACGGTCGTCGGCGCTCGTCGTGAGACGTTGCTGGATCCTGATGCGTTGCAGGAGCTGCTGATACGGGAGCGGGTGTCGGTGGCGGATGTGCCGCCGGCGGTGTTGCGGTTGCTGGATCCGGAGTCGTTGTCGGATTTGCGGGCGTTGTTCGTGGGTCTGGAGGCGTTTCCGGCGGAGTTGGTGAACCGGTGGTCGAATGAGAGGCGTGAATTCCACAACGGTTATGGTCCGACCGAGGCGACGGTTGCCTGCGTGGATTACCTCTGCCCGCGGGGTGGGTTGACGGCGTCGCCGCCGATCGGTCGTGCGATGGCCAACCACCGTGCCTACGTGTTGAATGGCGCTACGTTCGAGCCGGTGCCGGTCGGTGTTCCGGGTGAGTTGTTCATCGCCGGTGTGGGTCTGGCGCGAGGTTATCTGGGGCGTCCGGATCTGACGGCGGAGCGGTTCGTGCCGGATCCGTTCTCGGCGTCCGGTGAGCGGATGTATCGCACGGGTGATGTGGTGCGGTGGCGTGAGGACGGCAACCTCGAATTCCTGGGCCGCGCGGACCGGCAGATCAAGATCCGGGGACTGCGCATCGAACCCGGCGAGATCGAACACGCCCTGACCACCAGCCCCGGCATCGCCCAGGCGATCGTCACCGTCGACCGCCCCGGCACCCCCGAGGCCCGCCTGATCGCCTACGCCGTCGCCGAGGCCGGGCACGACCTGGACGTCGAGGAGCTGCGCACCGGGCTCATGGACCGGCTGCCCCAGCACATGGTCCCCGCCCAGCTGATCGCCCTCGACGCGCTGCCGCTGACCCCCAACGGGAAGGTCGACCACGCCAGGCTCCCCGCGCCGCAGGAGGGAACGGCCCGCACCCACATTCCGCCGCGCGACGCGACCGAGCGGGACCTCGCCGGGATCTGGCACGGCCTGCTGGACGTGCCCCTGGCCTCCATCGGTATCCACGACAGCTTCTTCGACCTGGGCGGCAACTCCCTCCAGGCCACCCGCCTCATCTCCCGCATCCGCGACACCTTCCACGTCTCCCTCGAACCGCGCCTGCTCTTCGTCCACCCGGTGCTCAGGGACCTCGCCACCCGCATCGGGGAGGAGCTCGCGGCGGCCGCCACGGAGGAGACGGACCTGGAGGCGGAGATCGCCGGGCTGTCCGAGGAGGAGCTGGACCGTCTGCTGAGTGAGGAAGCCTGATGACCGACTCCGTGACCCGACAGACGACGATCGAGGAGAAGCGGCGCGCGCTGCTGGCCCTGCGGCTGCGGCAGAAGCGCGCGGCGGAGGCCGGAGCCGACCGGGTCACCCCGGTCCCTCGCGACGGCCGGCGGCTCGTACCCTCCTACCAGCAGGAAGGGCTGTGGTTCCTGCACCAGCTGGAGCCCGGTTCCCCCGTCTACAACGTGCCGTTCGCGCTGCGGCTGCGCGGCCCGCTGGACGTTGCGGCACTGGGCGAGGCGTTCCGGGGCCTCGTCGCACGGCACGAGGCGCTGCGGACCCGCTTCCCCGCCGAGGACGGGGAACCGCGCATGCTCCTCGAAGCGCCCCCCGGCACCTGGCCGCTTCCGGTGACGGACCTGTCCGGCCTGCCGGAGCCGGTACGGGAGGAGCGCGCCCGGCAGCTGGCGCAGGAGGAGGCGGTACGCCCCTTCGACCTGGCCGCCGGACCGCTCCTGCGGACCGGCCTGTTGCGGCTGGCCGACGCCGACCACGTCCTGCTGCTGAGCCTGCACCACATCGTCACCGACGGCTGGTCGACGGGCATCATCGTCCAGGACCTGGCCGCGCTCTACGAGGGCCAGCAGCTCCCCGCCCTCGACCTCCAGGCCGCCGACTACGCGGCGTGGCAGCGCGACCGGCTGACCGGGGACGCCCTGGAGGGCCAGTTGTCCTACTGGCGGCGCACCCTGGCGGACCTGCCGGTCGTGGACTTCCCGGCCGACCGCCCCCGCCCGGTGGAGCCGACGTCCTCGGGCGCCACCTTCGAGGCGAGCCTGCCCGCGACGCTGGGGGACGGGCTGCGCGAGCTCGCCCGCAGCGAGCAGGCGTCGCTGCTGGCGGTCCTCCAAGCGGGCCTGCTGACCGTGCTGTCCCGGTACACCGGTCAGGACGACCTCGCGGTCGGCTCGGTGTTCTCAGGACGTACGCGCTCCGAGGTCGAGCCCCTCGTCGGGCTGTTCGCCAACACCCTCGCCCTGCGCACCAGCACGGCCGGTGACCCGACGTTCCGTGCGCTGGTCGGCCGCTGCAAGGAGACCGTGCTCGGCGCCCTGGACCACCAGGACGTGCCGTTCACGATGGTCGTCGACGCGCTCAAGCCCGAGCGCGTCCCGGGCCGCAACCCGCTCTTCCAGATCAGCCTCACCCTCCAGGCCGCCGCCACCAGCGGCCGCGGCTTCGGGCTGCCGGGAGTCGGGGCCGACGCCCTCGACTCCCACGAGATCAGCTCCCGCTTCGACCTCGGCGTCACGGTGATCGAGGCGCCGGAAGGCCGCCTGGACCTCGTCATCGAGTACTCGACGGAGCTGTTCGACCGGGCCCGGATGGAGCGGCTGGCCGGTCATTTCCGTACGGTCCTGCAGCAGGCAGTGACCGGCCCGGACGCCCGGCTGGGCGAGCTGGACCTCCTGGACGCGGAGGAGCGCGGCCAGCTGCTGCGCGGATGGAACCCCGAACCCGTCACGCGCGATGAGGGCGGGTCGCTGCTGCACGAGGTGGTGGAGCGGTGGGTGGCGGCGGACGGTTCGGCGCCGGCGGTGCGTTTCGAGGGCGCGGAGCTGTCGTACGGGCAGTTGGACGCGGAGGCGAATCGGCTGGGCCGTGTCCTGCGTTCGGATTTCGGGCTGGGTCCGGACGTGGTGGCGGGGGTGCTGCTGGAGCGTGGCACGGAGCTGCCGGTGGCGCAGTTGGCCGTGCTCAAGGCGGGCGGTGCGTGGCTGCCGCTCGACCCCCAGCACCCCGCGGAACGCCTGGTCGGCCAGCTGGCAGACGCGGGCACGCGCGTGGTCGTGACCACCCGGGCACTGTCCACGGCACTCCCGACGGACATGCCCCGCGTGTGCCTCGACGACCCCGCCACCGCGCAACGCCTGGCAGACACCCCCGACACACCCCTCTCCAGCGGAGCGAAGCCGGAGAACCTGGCCTACCTGATCTACACGTCGGGTTCGACGGGTGCGCCGAAGGGGGTGATGGTGTCGCACCGGGCGGCGGTGAACTTCGTTCTCAATGCGCGGGATTTGTTCCGTATTCGTCCCGGTGACCGGTTGTTGCAGTTCGCCAATCCGGCGTTCGACGTTTCGATCTTCGACTTCTACGGTGCGCTCGGCTCGGGTGCGACGGTCGTCGGCGCTCGTCGTGAGACGTTGCTGGATCCGGATGCGTTGCAGGAGCTGCTGATACGGGAGCGGGTGTCGGTGGCGGATGTGCCGCCGGCGGTGTTGCGGTTGCTGGATCCGGAGTCGTTGTCGGGTTTGCGGGCGTTGTTCGTGGGTCTGGAGGCGTTTCCGGCGGAGTTGGTGAACCGGTGGTCGAATGAGAGGCGTGAATTCCACAACGGTTATGGTCCGACCGAGGCGACGGTCGCTTGCGTGGATTACCTCTGCCCGCGGGGTGGGTTGACGGCGTCGCCGCCGATCGGTCGTGCGATGGCCAACCACCGTGCCTACGTGTTGAATGCCGCCACGTTCGAGCCGGTGCCGGTCGGTGTTCCGGGTGAGTTGTTCATCGCCGGTGTGGGTCTGGCGCGGGGTTATCTGGGGCGTCCGGATCTGACGGCGGAGCGGTTCGTGCCGGATCCGTTCTCGGCGTCCGGTGAGCGGATGTATCGCACGGGTGATGTGGTGCGGTGGCGTGAGGACGGCAATCTCGAATTCCTGGGCCGTGCGGACCGGCAGATCAAGATCCGGGGACTGCGCATCGAACCCGGCGAGATCGAACACGCCCTGGCCGGCTGTGAAGGAGTCCGGCAGGGCACCGTCGTCGTGCACGACGCCGGCACCCCGGCCGCCCGGCTGACCGGCTACGTCGTGCCGACCGCGGCCGGTGCCGTCGACGCCGACATGATCCGCGCGGAGCTGATGGACCGGCTGCCGCTGCACATGGTCCCGTCCCAGGTCATGGTGATCGACGCGCTGCCGCTGACCCCCAGCGGCAAGCTCGACCAGGCCCGGCTCCCGGCCCCGCAGGCGGCGGGGGAGTCCCCAGGCGTTCCGCCGCGCACCGCCACCGAACGCGGCCTCGCCGGGATCTGGCACGGCCTGCTGGACGTGCCCCTGGCCTCCATCGGTATCCACGACAGCTTCTTCGACCTGGGCGGCAACTCGCTCCAGGCCACCCGCCTCATCTCCCGCATCCGCGACACCTTCCACGCGTCCCTCGCGCCGCGCACCCTCTTCGTCCATCCCGTCCTGCGCGACCTCGCCGCACGCATCGACCAGGAGCGTGCCACCACCCCGGACGTCGCTGACGCCGACCGCATCGTCCCCGTGCCCCGTGACGGGCGGCGGCTCGTACCCTCGTACCAGCAGGAAGGGCTGTGGTTCCTGCACCAGCTCGACCCGGAATCCCCGGTCTACAACATGCCGTTCGCGCTGCGCCTGCGCGGCCCCCTCGACGCGGATGCCCTGCGCGAGGCGTTTCGGCAGCTGGTCGTACGGCACGAGGCGCTGCGGACCCGCTTCTCGGGTGAGGGCGAGGAGCCGCACCTGGTCGTCGAGGAAGCGCCCACCACGTGGCCGCTGCCGGTGACCGACCTGTCCGCCCAGCCGGAGCCGGTACGGGAGGAGCGCGTCCGACAACTGGCGCAGGAGGAGGCGGTACGCCCCTTCGACCTGGCCGCCGGGCCGCTCCTGCGGACGAGCCTGCTGCGCCTGGCCGACACCGACCACGTCCTCCTGATGAACCTCCACCACATCGTCACCGACGGCTGGTCGACCGGGATCATCGGCCAGGAGCTCGCCGCGCTCTACGCCGGCACCGATCTGCCCCCGCTTCCCGTGCAGGTCGCCGACTACGCCGCCCGGCAGCGCGACCGGCTGACCGGCGACGCCCTGGAGGACCAGCTGTCCTACTGGCGGCGCACCCTGGCGGACCTTCCGGTCCTGGACTTCCCGACCGACCGCCCCCGCCCCGCCGCGCCCCGGCAGACCGGGGCCGTCGTCGAGCACCGGCTCCCCGCCTCCCTGGGCAACGGGCTGCGCGACCTCGCCCGCAGCGAGCAGGCGTCGCTGCTGGCGGTCCTCCAGGCGGGCCTGCTGACCGTGCTGTCCCGGTACACCGGTCAGGACGACCTGGCCATCGGCTCGGTGTTCTCAGGACGTACGCACTCCGAGGTCGAGCCCCTCGTCGGGCTGTTCGCCAACACCCTCGTCCTGCGCACCAGCACAGCGGGCGATCCCACATTCCGTGCGCTGGTCGGCCGCTGCAAGGAGACCGTGCTCGGCGCCCTGGACCACCAGGACGTGCCGTTCACGATGGTCGTCGACGCGCTCAAGCCCGAGCGCGTCCCGGGCCGCAACCCGCTCTTCCAGATCAGCCTCACCCTCCAGGCCGCCGACGCGGCCGACGTGCCCTTCCGGCTCGGCTCCACGCCCGGCGAGTACGTCGGGACCACCGGCACCCGGGCCCGCTTCGACCTCGCGGTCAGCGCGAGCGAGACGGCGGACGGCGGCGTCGCCCTGGAACTGGAGTACGCCACCGAGCTGTTCGACCACGACCGCGTGGAGCGGTTGGTCGACCACTTCCGCACGGTGCTGGAACAGGCCGTGCGCACCCCCGACGCGCCCATCGGCGGGCTGACCCTCCTCACCGGACCGGAACAGGACCGGCTGGCGGCCTGGAGCGCCGCCCAGGAGACGTTCCCCTCCGACGTCTCGCTGTACGAGCTGTTCGCCGAGCAGGTGCGGCTGCGGCCCGACGCGGTGGCCGTCGTCGACGGCGGGACACGGATCGGCTACCGCGAACTCGACGACCGTGCCGGGGCCCTGGCGGCCCGGCTGCGGGCGCGGGGCGTGGGCCGCGGCGACCTCGTGGGCCTGTGCGGCGAGCGCTCGGCCGACCTCGTCGCCGGCATCCTGGGCATCCTGCGGACGGGCGCCGCGTACGTACCGCTCGACCCCGGCTACCCGGCCGAGCGGCTCGCGTACATGCTCAAGGACTCCGGCGTCGGGGTCGTGCTCGCCCAGGACGGGGTGGAACTGCCCGACGGCCCGTACGAGCGTGTCCCCCTCGACGGCGGGCACCCCGGAGACGCCGGCCCGGCCCCGGAGCCGGTACCCGCCGGCGGCGAAGACCTCGCCTACCTCATCTACACCTCCGGATCGACGGGCCGGCCCAAGGCCGTGATGGTCCCGCACGGGAACGTCGTCCGGTTGCTGCGCTCGACACACGACTGGTTCGGCTTCGACGAACGGGACGTGTGGACGCTCTTCCACTCCTTCGCCTTCGACTTCTCGGTCTGGGAGCTGTGGGGCGCCCTCGCCCACGGCGGCCGGCTCGTCGTCGTGCCGTACTGGGAGAGCCGCTCGCCCGAGGCGTTCTACGACCTGCTGGAGCGCGAGCGGGTGACCGTCCTGAACCAGACGCCCGCGGCCTTCCGGCAGCTGGTCGCCGTGGACGAGGAGCGCGGCGCGGACCTGGCACTGCGCACGGTCGTCTTCGGCGGTGACGCGCTGGACGTGGACTCGGTGCTCCGCTGGTTCGACCGGCACGGCGAGGACACGCCCCGGCTGGTCAACATGTACGGCATCACCGAGACGACCGTGCACGTCACCTACTGCCCGCTCGACCGGGAACTCCTCACCCGCTCGCCCGGTCCGATCGGTGTGCCGATCCGTGACCTGTCGGTGTGGGTCGTCGACCGGGCCGGGCAGCTCGCACCGGCCGGTGTGCCGGGCGAGATGTGGGTGGGCGGCCCCGGCGTGGCCCGGGGCTACCTGGGACGGCCCGACCTGTCCGCGGAGCGCTTCGTGCCCGACCCGTTCTCGGGCGGTCCGGGCCGTCTGTACCGCTCCGGCGACCTGGCGCGGCGGCTGCCCGACGGCACCCTGGAATACCTGGGCCGCATCGACCAGCAGGTGAAGATCCGCGGCTTCCGTATCGAACCCGGCGAGATCGACGCGGCGCTGGCCGCGCACCCGGAGGTCACCGACGCGTTCACCGCCGTGCACGGCACCGACGACGGGCGACGCCTGATCGGCTACGTCGTGCCCGCCCCGGAGGCCGGCGCCGACCTGCCCGCGCGGCTCCGCACGCACCTGGGCACCGAACTGCCCGACTACATGGTGCCGGCGGTGGTGGTGCCGCTGGAGCGGATACCCCTGACGGCCAACGGCAAGGTCGACCGCAAGGCGCTGCCGGCCCCCGAACTGGCCAGTGGTGCCCCCTTCATCGAGCCCCGCACCCCCACCGAGCGGGCGCTCGCACCCCTCTGGGCCCGGACCCTGGGCGCCGCCCGGGTCGGCGCGCTCGACGGCTTCTTCGACCTGGGCGGCAGCTCCCTGGACCTGATCCGCCTGCGCTTCGCGGTACGGGAGTCCTTCGGCGTCCTCCTCGACGTGCGGGCGCTCTACGCCGCACCCACGGTCGAGTCGATGGCCCGGGCGATCGACGAGCACGCCGCCGCACCGGGCGCCGGTGACTCACCGCTGGTGACCCTGCGGGCCGGCGGCGACGGACCGCCGCTCTTCCTCGTGCACGCGGTGGGCGGCACGGTCGTACCGTACGTGCCGCTCGCCCGCCTCCTCGACGACGCGAACACACCGGTCCACGCCCTGGAGCACCCCGGGCTGCACGGCGCCGGGCCCGGGGACGCGCCGGACCTGGGCGCGCTCGCCGACACCTACCTGGCCGCCGTGCGCCGGGTGCGGCCCGCCGGCCCGTACCACCTGGGCGGCTGGTCGCTGGGCGGTGCCGTGGCCCTGGAGATGGCCGCCCGGCTGCGGGCCGAGGGCGAGGAGGTGGCCACGGTGGCCCTGCTCGACACCGGGTTCCCGCCGCAGGCCGCCGAGGCACCCGGCGAGGCCGAGCTGCTGGCGGCCTTCGTCCACGACCTGGCCGGCCTGCGGGGAGCCGAGCCGCCCGCACTGGACGTGGAGCGGCTGAGCACCCTCCCCGCCGGAGAGCGGATCGACGCCCTCCTGCCGGAGCTGGAGCGCGCCGGGCTGATCCCCGCCGGGGTGCGCGAGGAGGTCCGTACCCGCGTCGCCGTGTTCCTGGCCAACTCCCGGGCCTACCATACGCATCGGCCCACCCCGTACGACGGCCGGATCACCTTGCTGAGCGCCGGTGCGGAGCTGGATGATCAGGTCGGCCGGTGGCGGGCCTTCGCGACCGGCGGCCTGGACCACCATGTGGTGCCGGGAACCCACCACACCATGCTCCAGCACCCGCACCTGCCGACGCTCGCGCGAACGCTGCGGCGGGTCCTGGGCAACGAGAAGTGAGGACACGGACGACATGGGCGAAGCACGCGCCGACGACCGGCCGCGGGGACTGTGGCGGGACGCGGACTTCCTGAAATTCTGGTCCGCCGAGAGCCTGTCGATGTTCGGCGCGCAGATCTCCTTGCTGGCGATCCCGCTGCTGGCCGCCACCACCCTGGACGCCACACCGTTCGAGATGGGCGTCATCAACGCCGCACAGTTCGCCCCCTACATGCTGTTCACCCTGCTCGCCGGGGTGTGGATCGACCAGAGCAGACGGCGCCCCATCATGATCGGCGCCAACTTCGGCCGGGCGGTGATCCTCGGGCTCATCCCGCTCCTCACCGCCCTGGACGTGATGGGCGTGGGGCTGCTGAGCGCCATCGTCTTCCTCGCCGCCACGCTCACCGTCCTGTTCGACCTCGCCTACCAGGCGTACATACCGTCGCTCGTCGGCCGCGACCACCTGATCGAGGGCAACGGCAAGCTGGAGGGCAGCCGTTCGCTCGCCCAGGCGAGCGGGCCCGGCCTGGGCGGTGTGCTCGTCGGGCTGGTCACCGCGCCCGCCGCGGTCCTCATCAACGCCTGTACCTACCTCGTCTCCGCGATATCCCTGCTGTTCATCCGCCGCCCCGAGGCGGCTCCCGCCTCGACGGCCGCCGAGGGCTCGGTGGTCTCCCGCATCGGCACCGGCCTGCGCCTGGTGGGCCGCAACCCCTACCTGCGGGCCATCGCGGGCGAGGCCGCCACGTACAACCTCTTCAACCAGGGCCTGTGGGCCGTGCTCATCCTGTACTTGACGCGCGAACTGCACTTCAGCCCGGTCGTCCTGGGCGTGGTGATGGCGATGACCGGCATCGGTGCCTTCCTGGGCAGCCTGGTCGCCGGACGGCTGGGGCGCCGCTGGGGCATCGGCCCCACCATCATGGTGACGATGGTGATCGCCTGCGCCGCGCCGCTGCTCATCCCCGCGGCCGGCGGCGGGCGGGTCCTCAGCGCCGTCGTGGTCGGGCTGGCCCTGCTCATCAACGGCATGGGCGTGGTCATCAGCAACATCCAGGTGATGAGCCTGCGCCAGACCGCCGTTCCCTCGGAGATCCTGGGCCGGGCGAACGCCGGCTACCGCTTCCTCGTCACCGGCACCGCCGCCCTCGGCGCGCTGCTCGGCGGCTGGCTCGGCGGCCTGATCGGGCTGCGGGCCACGCTGGTGGTGGTCGGCCTGGGCACGCTCACCGCCCTGGTCTTCCTCGCCCGCTCCCCGCTGCCGCGGCTGCGGGACCTGTCCGAGGTGGTGCCGGACGACGGGCGCGGGAACACCGGACAGGCCCCGGTCCCGCCCGCCGTGGAGGCGGGCGAGGCCCACTGAGGACGGCGCGACGCCCGGCGCCACGCCGTCGGGGCCGGGCGGCGCGCGCGTAATATCCGGCCTGTTCCCCCGGTGCGCCCGGGGGCGTGGTCGCAGGCAATCCGAGAGAACGGAAGATCATGGGTATCCAGCTCCAGAACGTCGTGATCGACGCGGCCGACGCCGGCAAGCTCGCCGGCTTCTGGGCGGCGGCCACCGGGTGGGAGGCGGCCGACTGGTCCAGCGCGGAGGAGGCCGTGGTCCGCAACCCCGACGGCGGACCGCACCTGTACTTCATGCGCGTCCCGGAGGAGCGGGCCGGCAAGAACCGTGTCCACCTCGACCTGGGCCCGGGCGAGGACAGCTCGGCGAGCCGGGAGATCGAGCGGCTGGCCGGCCTCGGCGCCCGCGTCCTGTCCGAGCACGAGAGCCACACCGTCCTCGCGGACCCGGAGGGCAACGAGTTCTGCGTGACGGGCGAACGCGACTGACCCGGCATCCACGACGAGGGGCCCGGCCGATCACGGCCGGGCCCCTTCGTGCGCACGCGGGCGGATCAGGGCGACTGGAGCGCCAGCCGCGCCGCGAAGCCGATCAGCAGCAGCCCCGTGACCTGCTCGATCCGGGCCCGCACCCGCGGGCGCCGCAGCACCTTGCCGAGCCGGTCGACCAGGATCACATAGGCGCTGAACCAGAGCAGATAGATCACCGCGAACACCAGCGACAGCAGCAGGGCGTTGGGCAGCACGCTCTCCCCGGCCGGCAGGAACTGCGGCAGGAACGTCACGAAGAACAGGGCGACCTTGGGGTTGAGCGAGTTGGACAGGAAGCCGTGCCGCAGGTACTTCCGGTCCCGCGCCGACGCCTCCTCCTCGCCGTCCTCCGCCGCCCGCGACCGGGTCAGCCGGGCGCTGCGCAGCGTCGCGATGCCCATCCACACCAGATACCCGGCGCCCACGATCTTCAGCACGGTGAACGCCGTCGCCGAGGCGATCAGCAGCGCCGAGATGCCCAGCGAGGCCGCCGCGACGTGCACGCTCAGCCCCAGCACCCCGCCCACCATGGTGAGCAGCCCCGCCGCCCGCCCGCCGGAGAGCGCGTTACGGGTGATCAGGGCCTGGTCCGGGCCCGGGATCATGATCAGGACCAGGGAAGCCGCGGCGAACGTCAGCACGGGGCACCCCCGCCCCCGGCGGGAACCGGCCGGAGCGCACCGGCGAGCGCCCGCAGGACGGCGGCGGGCTGCTCGCGCAGATAGAAGTGACCGCCGGGGAACCGCCGTACGCTCACCTCCGCCGTCGTCAGCTCCCGCCACGCCTCCAGCTGCTCGGCCGTGACGTGGTCGTCCCGTCCGCCGAAGACGGTGACGGGGACGTCCAGGGGCTCCTCGGCCCGCCAGGTGTAGGTCTCCAGCACCTGGTAGTCGGCACGCAGCGCGGTCGCCGTCAGCGCCCGCAGCTCCGCCGAGGCCAGGACCTCCTCCGGGATGCCGCCGTGGACCCGCGCCACCGCGTCGATGAGCTCGTCGTCGGGCAGCCGGTGCAACGGCTCGACCGCCCGCGGCAGATGAGGCGCCGGGAAGCCCGACACGACCAGCCGGGACGGCAGCGGGCGGCCCGCCGCGCGCAGCCCCCGGGCGATCTCGTACGAGACGAGCGCGCCGAGACTGTGCCCGAAGAAGGCGTACGGGGCACCGCCCGCGCCGAGCGGCACCTCGGCGAGGAACGCCTCGACCAGCGCGTCCATCGACGTGAACGGCGGCTCGGCGGCCCGGGCACCCCGCCCGGGCAGCTGGACGGCCTGGAAGTGCGCGCCCGGCAGTTCACGGGCCCAGCGAAAGTATTCCGCGGCCGAACCGCCCCCGTGCGCGAAGCAGTAGAGCTTGGGGGCGGCCGGACGCGGCGCCCCGCCGATGAGCCAGCGGGGCGACGCGACAGTGTGCATGGGGAGCCTCACACCCCTGCCGGGAGGGCGCCGGTCAGGTGCCGGGCCAGGGCGTCGGTGGTGAAGTGCTCCAGGACGTCCTTGGGGCGGGCCTGGACGCCCAGGTCCTCGCGGAGCCGCGCGCAGATCACCAGGGTGGTGGCCGAGTCGACGCCCAGGTGGTCCAGGGGCGTGGTCGGGTCGATCTCCCGCGGGGCGATGTCGAGGATCTCCGCCAGGAACTCCACGAGCCAGTCCATGACCCGCTCCTGGGTCAGCGGGGGTATCACGTTGTTCATCACTTGTCCTCCGGCATGAGCTCGGACGGGCCGAGCAGCTGCTCCAGGTATCCGTCGAGCGCTTCGACGGTCGTGTACTGAAGGACCGTACCGACCGGCACGGCGACACCGAACGCCGACTGGATGCCGGCCACCAGGCGCGCGGCGAGCAGGGAGTCGCCGCCCGCCTCCAGGAAGTCGTCGGCCAGATCGACCTTGTTCAGGCCCAGCACCTCGCGCCACAGCTCGACCAGCTTGTGCTGCCGGTCGGTACGCGGCGGCCTCGCCGGCCGGCCGCGCATCGAGCTGCGCGCCCCCGCCTTGGCCAGCGCCGCGCGGTCCACCTTCCCGGTGCCGCTCAGCGGCATCTCGTCCAGCGCGAACAGCTGGGCGGGCAGCATGTGCTTGGCCAGGTGCTGCGCGGCGAACGAGCGCAGCTCGTCGGGCGCGAACCGGCGGCGTACGGACGGACCCTGGGCGACGATCACGTCGAAGCCCACCGACGCCGGCCCGCCGGAGGTGGTGAGCACCTCCGCGTCCGTGAACCCGGCGGCCGCCAGCTCCCGCTGCCACTGGGCACGGTCCAGCAGGCAGTGACCGGTGCGCAGATCGGTGTCCTCGAAGTTGTCGAAGCCCTGCTGAAGGCCCATGACCAGATCGAACCACGGGTGGAAGGTGGTCTGTTCGACCAGCAGCAGCACACCGCCGGGCGCCAGCACCGAGCGCAGGCTGTGCAGGGTGCGCCGGATCTGCCGCATGTCGTGCAGCACGCTCGCCGCGATCACCAGGTCCGCCGAGTGGTTCTCGAACCCCTGGGTCTCCGGCGGCAGATCGAGGTCGAACAGCTCGTACCGTACGAACGGGTAGGCGTCGAAGGCCGACTGCGCCCGGTCGGTGAAGTAGCGGGAGATGTCCGTGAAGACGTACTCGGTGCGCTCGGCCGGCAGCAGCGGCAGCAGGTGCTGCGTCAGCGAACCGTAGCCGGAGCCGACCTCCAGGACGTTCAGCGGCCGGTCGGCCGGCCACTGCTCCGTCATCGCGCGCACGGCGTCGGTCGCGGCCGCGTACGTCGGCCCGAACAGCCGTGCGTAGACGCCGGGGGTGCGGTCCGAGGCGTACAGCTCGGCCGAGTGGATGCTCTGGGTGAGCACCCCGGCCAGGTCGCCGGCGAGGGACAGCATCCAGTCACTGACGTCCTCGGCGATGCCCAGGACGTCCTTGAGGACCGTGCGGGCGCGCCCGGCCAGCTCCGCGGGGAGCTCGGCGGGCAGCTCCCGTGCCACCTGGAGGCCCGTCGGCTCCACGCGCCGCAGGTATCCGCCGCTCTCCAGGCCGGCCACGGCCCGGGCGAGCCAGCGCTCGTAGCGGGGCGCGACACCGGCGCCGCGCAGGGCCGCCGGGTCGAACGGCTCACCGGGGGAGTGCGGCAGCCCGAAGGACCGGAAGGCCGCGGCCGCGGCGGTGAGGTACACCTCGTTGAGCATGTCCCAGGCGGTCCGCAGCTCGTCGGGGCCCGGACCCTGCGCGGGCCGGCCGGCCGTGCCGCACAGCGCCCGCCACTGCCCGCCGCTCACCTCGGAGTCGGCGCGCTCGGTCACGAAGAGCGTGTCGTCCTCCTTCACGGGCACGACGTAGCCCAGCAGGCGGGCGGCCCCGCGGTCGTCGGAGGACTTCACCACGACGGCGCTGTCGACGCCCGGGTGGCGGGCGAGGGTCGACTCGATCTCGCCGAGCTCGACCCGATGGCCGTTGATCTTGACCTGCCCGTCCCGCCGGCCCAGGAACTCGATCGACCCGTCCGGCAGGTACCGGCCGAAGTCGCCCGTGCGGTAGAGCCGTTCGCCGGTGCGCGGGTGCCGGATGAAGCTCGCGGCCGTGCGCTCCTCGTCGGCCCAGTACCCGCGCGCCAGGCCCGTGCCGCCGATGTGCAGTTCGCCGGCGGTCCACACCGGGCACGGGTCGAGGTGGGTGTCCAGGACGTGGAAGGTCTGATTGCGCAGCGGGGTGCCGTACGGCAGGCTCTTGGCGCCCGCCGGGACCTCGCCCACCGTGTGGGAGATCGACCAGATCGACGCCTCCGTGGCGCCGCCCAGGCTGATGACCTCCGCGTCCGGCCACAGGGCGCGGATGCGGTCGGGCAGGTCGACCGGGATCCAGTCGCCGCTGAGCATCACCAGACGCAGCGCGTCGGGTATCTCGCCACCGGCCTCCAGGTGCTCCACCAGCATCTGCATCTGGGCCGGCACGGAGTTCCACACCGTCACCCCGTACTGGCCCATCAGCTTGGCCCAGTGAGAGGGCTCCGAGCGCATGTCCGGGTCGGGCAGCACCAGCGTGGCGCCCGCGGCGAAGGTGCCGAACAGGTCGTAGACGGACAGGTCGAAGCCCAGGTCGGCGAGGCCGAAGACACGGTCCTGCGGGCCCACGCCGAAGCGCTCGTTGATGTCGACGACGGTGTTGAGCGCCGCCCGGTGCTCGATCATCACGCCCTTGGGGGCGCCGGTCGAGCCCGAGGTGTAGATGACGTACGCCAGGTCCTCCGGCGCGGCGGGGCCGGACGCGTGCCGGGCACCGCTCACCGCGCCCCCCACCCGGTCGGCGAGGACGCGCGGCACGCCCTGCGGCCACTCCAGCCCGGCGTCCAGTTCCCGGTCGGTGACGACGGCCAGGGCCTCGCCATCCGCCAGGATGCGCTCCCGCCGCTGCGCGGGGAGCCCGGCGTTGACGGGCAGGTAGGCGCCGCCGGCCATCATCACGCCGTACGCGGCGGCGACCTGGGCGGGGCTCTTGTGCAGGGTGATGCCGACCAGCCGGTCCCGCGCGCCCGGGCCGGTGTGCTCGCCGACGAGCCGGGCGACGGCCTCGGCGTGGTCGGCCAGCTCACCGTAGGTCACGCTCTCCGTGCTGGTCAGCACGGCGGTCCGCTCCGGGTGCGCGGCGGCCGCGTCCAGCAGCGGCTCGTGCAGCAGGCCGGCGGGCAGCGTGCCGGTGGTGTCGTTGGCCCGCTCGCGCCCGGTCAGCTGGTGGGCGGGCAGCGCGACGCTCAGCTCCTCGGCCCACATGGCGTCGTCGGAGGCGAGCCGCTCGACCAGGCCGCAGTACGTGGCGAACATGTCGTCCAGCAGGCCCTCGGGGAAGAGCTCCTCCACGCAGTCCCACGTCAGGTCCAGCGACCCCGTGATGTCGACGACCTGGTGGTCGAGCCACACCTGCGGGGTCTGGCTGACCCGGTAGGAGATGTCGCCGAAGTAGTCCATGGCGCCCGAGACGTCGGACGCGGTGCCCAGGCCGCTGGTGAAGACCACCGGCATCGTCTCGAAGCCGCTCTGCAGGCCCCGGCGGCGGCGCTCGCGCAGCGTCTGCAGGGCGCTGACGTGACGGTGGCGCAGGTCCCGCTGGAGCTGCAGCTGGGTGGTCTCGACCCGCTCCAGGAGCGGCCGGCCGCCGGCGGCGTCCACCTCCAGCAGACAGATCGAGGTGAAGTCGCCGACCACGCGGCGGAGATGGGGGTGGACCGATCGGTGGCCGGCGCCGTCCTCGG
This sequence comes from Streptomyces sp. ISL-11, assembly GCF_018614525.1. Lineage (GTDB taxonomy): Bacteria > Actinomycetota > Actinomycetes > Streptomycetales > Streptomycetaceae > Streptomyces. Next base: position 8,623 of record NZ_JAGGOL010000095.1, on the reverse strand, counting down.
TCAGCAGCAGCGGCAGCCGGTTGAACAGCGTCAGGTTGAGGGTGAAGCGCCGCGTGCCGCTCCAGGCGGCCAGCACCTCGGAGAAGACCGTGGCCAGCACCGCGGTGGGCGTCAGGCCGCGCTCCTCGCAGCGCGCCTGAAGACGCTTCCACTCGGCCTCGGGCAGGTGGAACTCCCGGTGCGTGAAGCGCGGCTTGTACACGCTCACCGGGGACTTGGCGAGCGGCAGGTCGGGCGGCGGCGCGAGCGTCTCGGCCCGTGACGTCCAGTACTCCAGCGCCTTCTTGTGCCGCGGCGCCTCGGAGCCCCGCTCCAGCGCCAGCGCGTACTCACGGAAGGTCACGTCGACCGGGGGAAGTTCCAGCCCGGGGTCCTGGCACAGCGCGCTCCACTCGCTGAACAGCAGCGTGATGCTGGCCAGGTCCACCATCAGCAGGTCGAGGCTGATGTGGATCCGGTCGTGCTCGGGCAGCCGGGTCAGGCGGATGTCGAACAGCGGCCAGTCGGCCGCCGTGTAGACGTGGTGCGACATCTCCTCCCGGATGCCCAGCAGCGTGCGCTCCCTCTCGTCCTCGGACGCGGAACGCACATCGGTACATCGGACGTCGAACTTCGGGACGGTGGCCAGCACGCGCTGCTGCCCGTCCTGCCCCACCACCGCCCGCAGCATGTCGTGGCGCTCGATCAGTTGACGCCAGGCACTGGAGAGGCGCTCGGGATCCACCCGGCGCCCCTCCAGCTCGAAGTAGGCATGCGGAGCAACGTTGCCCAGAACGAAGTTGGACCCCCGGCCGACCCAGTAGGCGTACTGGATCTCCGTCAGCGGGAACTCCTGGAAACGTGCTGCCGACGGCCCTGCCGCCCGCGCGGTATCGGTCACGGGTTCCTCTCCCATTTCTCTCGCGTACTCGGTCTTTCTTGTCGGGCGGCCACCGGCCGCCCGACGGGCGCCGGCGGTCTCAGCCGCGGGCCAGCGCCCGGCGCGCCCGGTCGGCCACCGCGGCCGCGGTGATGCCGTTGCGCTCCAGCAGATGCCGCTGCCCGCCCGTACCGGCGGCGAAGGTGTCACCCACCGCCACCCGCAGCACCGGGCAGCCCGCGCCCAGCTCGGCGACGACCTCGGCGACGGCCGAGCCCAGACCGCCCGCCGCCCAGTGCTCCTCGACCGTGACCACGGCACGGGTCGTCCGCGCCGCCTCCGTCAGGGCCCCGGCGTCCAGCGGTTTGACGGTGTGCATGTTGAGCACCGCCGCCTCGACGCCCTCCCCGGCCAGCTCCTCGGCGGCCGCCAGGGCCGCGAGCACCGGGTAGGGGCCGGTGGCGACCAGCGTGACGTCGCCGCCCTCGCGCAGCCGCTGCGCCCGCCCGACCCGCAACGGCTCCGGGGCGGGCGGGAGGTCCTCGGTGGCCCCGCGGCCGAGCCGCAGGTACACCGGGCCGGGGATGTCGGCGCAGGCCCGCACCAGCTCCTCGGCGGACGCCGCGTCCGCCGGCACCAGCACGGTCATGTTGGGCAGCATCCGCATCACCGCCAGGTCCTCCAGCGAGTGGTGCGTCGCCCCCAGGTGCCCGGCCGACAGCCCGCCGTGCGTGGCGGCGATCCGCACCGGCAGATTGTTGAGCGCGATGTCCAGCTTCACCGCCTCCACCGCCCGGCTGGAGGCGAAGGTGGCCATCGTGTTGACGAACGGGACGCGCCCCGACCTCGCCAGTCCCGCGGCCACGCCCATCAGGTTCTGCTCGGCGATGCCGAGGTTGATGTAGCGGCCGGCCGCGGTGCCCCAGTCCACGCCCGAGAACAGGCCCGTGTCACTGTCCAGGCACACCAGCCGTTCGTCGGCCGGCATCAGCTCGGCCAGGACGTCGCGGTAGACGTCCCGGTTCGCGCGCGGGGACACCTCCGCCGGTACGGCCGGGGTCCCCGGCTCGGCAACCGTCACGGTCATGCCGTCGTCTCCGTTCTCCTGCCCTGGGCCCGCAACACCGCGAGCGCACGCTTGTGCTGCCGGCCGGCCAGCCGGGCGTAATGACTGCGGGCCTGGCCCTCGACGTACGGCAGGCCCTTGCCCTTGACCGTGCTCGCGAGGACGACCGTGGGCCGCCCCGGCACCTGCGGGGCACCCTCGAAGGCCGCCCGCAGCGCCTCCGTGTCGTGGCCGTCGACCTCCAGCACCGTCCACCCGAAGGCGCGCCAGCGGTCGGCCAGCGGCTCCAGACCCACCGTGTCCTCCGTGGACCCGGTGATCTGCAGCCCGTTGCGGTCCACCACCGCCACCAGCCGGTCCAGCCGGTGCGCGGCGGCCGCCATCGCCGCCTCCCACACCGAACCCTCCTGGAGCTCGCCGTCGCCCAGCACCACGAAGCACCGGCGATCGCTGCCCGAGAGGCGGAAGTCCAGCGCGAAGCCCACCCCCAGCGGCAACCCGTGCCCCAGCGACCCCGTCGGCATCTCCACACCCGGCACCGCCGGGTTGGGGTGCGCGGTCAGCACACTGTCCGGCGCGCCGTACGCCGACAGCCGCTCCTCGGGGAAGAACCCCCGCTCGGCCAGCGCCGCGTACAGCCCGATCGCCCCGTGCCCCTTGCTGAGCACCAGCAGGTCCCGCTCCGGCGCCTCCGGCTCCGCCGGATCGAGGCGCAGCACCGAGTGGTAGAGCGTCACCAGTATCTCCACCAGCGACATCGACCCGCCCAGATGCCCGCCCTCGGGATTGGCGCACATGTCCACGATCAGTTCCCGGACCCGCTGGGCGTGCTCCGGGAGCGTCCGCCCGTCCGCCGTCACTGTCATCACGATCCACCGTCCGTACGAGGTGCCGGCCGGGCCGGAAGGGACGGCACCAGCGACAGCTGATGCCGGGGGCCCAGGCGCTCGCCCAGCTCCTGGAGCGCGTGGGTCAGCACGTCGATGCCGCGCAGGAAGTCACTGAGCGCGATGTGCTCGTCGTCGGCGTGGTCGAGCCGGCTGTCACCGGGGCCGTACGTGGCCATCGGGACGTCCCACTCCTCCGCCAGCGTGTTCATGTCGGAGGTACCGGTCTTCACCTTCATCACCGGCCGCGCCTGCTGCGCCCGGATGGCACCGGACAGCGCCCGCACCACCGGGTCGGTACGGCTCACCCGGCACGCCGCCACCGAGTTGACCACCTCCAGCCGGCCCGGGAGCAGCTCGGCCAGCCGCTCCACCAGCCCCTGCGCGTCGTAACCCGGCGGCGTACGGATGTCGAACTCCGCCTCCGCCTCGGTCAGATCACCGCGGATCGACACCAGCGTCGCCCCCGGCACGTCGAACCCGCCGTGCCCGGCCTGCGGGCCCAGCAGCTCCAGCAGCACCGGCCAGGCCGCGCAGGCCAGCTCCGACGCCTTCGGGACCGGGTTGCTGGGATGCGTCGGCGCGCACTCCACCCGGTAGCGCAGGTCGAGCTTGCCCTTGTAGCCGATGACGGCCGTCTGCCAGCCGCTGGGCTCACCGATGATCAGCGCGTCAGGCGCCTGGTGGGTACGGCGGATGTGCACCGCGCCCCGCGACAGCGGGGTCTCCTCCTCCACCGCGCCGACCACCACGATCCGGCCGCGGAAGTCCACCGCGTCGGCCGCCGCGCAGATCATCGCCGCCAGCGGGCCCTTGGCGTCCACCGCGCCCCGGCCGTAGAGCCGGCCGCAGTCGATGCGCACCGGAATGTCACCGGGCACCGTGTCCATGTGGCCCAGCAGCATCACCGTCGGCCCGGCCCCGCGCGAGATCTCCCCGACCGCGTTGCCCGCCTCGTCCACGTACGCCGAGAAGCCCATCTCCCGCATCACGCCCACCAGATGAGCGGCGAGCCTGCCCTCACCGTAGGACGGCGAGGAGATCTGGAGCATGCTGCGCAGCAGCCCGATCGCGTACGGCTCCGAACGCGCGCCGGAGCACCCGGCGTTCTCGTAGGAAGTCTCCGTCGTCATCGCCCGGCTCCGATCGCGCTGCCCGCGGCGTCCGGCGCGGATCCGGCCGGCGTGTCGTCCAGCACCACCTCGGTGGCCCGCCCGTCGAGCGCGGCCCGCACCGGATCGCGGCGCCGCCCGTCGGCGATCAGCACCCGGCCCACACCGCCCTGCAACGCCTCCCGGGCCGCGACGAGCTTGAGACCCATCCCGCCGCCCGTGAACGGCGGCGTCCCCGAGGGCGCCACCGCGCACACCGGCAGCACCGAGTCCTCGTCCGCCGGGTCCGCGAGCACCCCGGGCGCCCCGGTGAGCAGGACCAGCGTGGCCGCGCCCAGGCCCGCCGCGACCGCGGCCGCGGCCCGGTCGGCGTCGGTGTTCACCGGACGGCCGTCCTCGGCCGTCGCCGGCGGCGAGACCACCGGCACATGACCCGCGGCCAGCAGGGTCCGCAGCAACGCGGCGTTCACCTCGGTGATCCGGCCGCTGTGGTCGTCGCGGATCACGATCCGCCGCCCGTCCACGACCGCCCGGTGCGCGGTCTTGCGCCGCGCCCGCAGCAACCCGCCGTCCAGGCCCGTCAGGCCCACGGCGGACACTCCGGCCGAGGCCAGCGCGGTCAGCAGCCGGGGCTTGGCCAGCCCCGCCAGCGCCAGGTGCACGACCTGGAGGGTCGCCTCGTCGGTGTAGCGGGCCGACACCCCGTCGGGAGCGGTCAGGCGGTGCGACGCCACACCCATCCGGGCGGCCAGGCTCTCGATGTCGGCCGAACCGCCGTGGACCAGCACGACGGGACGCCGCTCGCGCGTCAGCCCGGCGATGTCCTCGCACACCGCCAGCGGGTCGACGGCGGCATTGCCACCGCACTTGACCACGATGGTCTCTTGCATTCTCGTCCCCTGCCTCGCTTGGCCTCGACTTGGTCAGTGAGGGGTCAGTCAGCCGGATGGTTCGGCGGGTGGTCAGTTCGGGTGCAGACCGGTGAATTCCAGGCCGGTCTCCTCCGGCCAGCCGAAGCGCACGTTCAGGCACTGCACGGCATTGCCCGACCCGCCCTTGACCAGGTTGTCGAGCGCCCCGACGAGCGAGGCGCGCGTTCCGTCCCCGTCCACCGCGAACCCCACGTCACAGAAGTTCGAACCGGCGAGGATCTTCGGCTCGGGCAGCCGGTACGCCCCCCGCTTGTGCGCCACGACGCGGACGAACGGCTCGTCCGCGTACGCCTTGCGATAGGCCGACCGCACGTCCGCCTCCCGCGTCCCCTCCGCCAGCCGCACCCGGCACAGCACCTGCACACCGCGCACCGCTTCCACGCCGGTCGCCGTCATCCGCACCGGCAGCCCCGTCGCCTGGGCGATCTCCGCCTCGTGCCGGTGCCGGGTCGGCGCGAACAGCCGCATCGCGCCGCTGCGCTCGGCGTGCAGGTTCGACGACCCCGCCGAGACCCCCGAACCGCTGGACCCTGTGCGCGCGTCGATGTCCACCGAACCGTCGATCAGCCCGGCCTCGGCCAGCGGACGCACCGTCAGGATCCCCGCCGCCGCCATGCACCCGGGCACCGATATCCGGTCGCTGGAACGCAGCTCGTCGCGGTGCCACTCCGGCAGCCCGGTGGTGAAGGAACCGAGGAGGGCGGGGGCGGTGTGCCCGGTCTCGTAGTAGTCGGCGAAGACCTCGGCGTCCCGCAGCCGGAAGTCGCCGGACAGGTCGATGACCGTGCCGGCCAGCTCCAGGTACCGGGCCATCCGCCCCATGGTCTGCTTGTGCGGCATCGCCAGGAACAGCACGTCGTACGAGCCCGCGCGCTCCTCCAGCGCGTCGTGGCCCGCGAACGACAGGTCCGTACGGCCCCGCAGGTTCGGATGCGGACCGTCCACCCGGCGCCCGGCGAAGGTGTTCGACGTGGCCAGGGCGACCTCGACCCGCGGGTGCCCGATGAGCAGCCGCAGCAGTTCACCGCCGATGTACCCCGAAGCCCCCGCGACCGCTACTCGAAGCATGACTGCGACCTCGCAATAAGATGATCGACGATGCGGTCGGCCACCGGAACGTCCGGACCGACGGCGCGCTGGAAACCCGAGAACTCCACACCGTGGTTGACCTCCAGCACGAGGACGCCGCCATCGGTGTCCTCCACCAGGTCCACCCCGGCGATCTCGGCGTGCACACACTGGGCGGCCGCGACCGCCAGCTTGGCCAGCTCGGGCGTGAGCGGACAGTTCCGCGTCTCCGCCCCCCGGGCCACGTTGGTGCGCCAGTCGGCGCTGCTGCGATAGGTGGCGCCCAGCGCTTCGTCACCCACCACGACGACCCGGATGTCCCGGTCCGGCTTGGGAATGAGCTCCTGGACGTAGACGATGTGCGACACCGGCGACGGCAGCGCGGCGATGTACTCCATCACCGTCTCCGCCGTCTCCCGGTCCGGCAGCTTCGACACCAGCCGGCCCCACGAGCCGGTCAGCGGCTTCACCACCGCCGGATAGCCGATGGCGTCCAGCGCGTCCAGCGCGGCCTCGGGAGTGAGCGCGAGCGCCGTACGGGGCGTCGGCAGCCCGGCGTCGCGCAGGGCCACCGACGTGCGGTACTTGTCACCGCACACGTCGATCGCCCGCGCCGAGTTGACCACCGTCGCACCGGCCGCCTCCAGCGCCCGCGCCGCGTACAGGGCACGCGCCTGGCCGATCTCGCGGTTCAGCACGAACGGCCAGGGCGTGCCCGACTGCTGGAGCACCCGCCACAACGCCCGGCTGTCGACGAACTCATACGGCAGCCCGCGGCGTTCGAGGGCCTCCAGAACGCGCTTCTCATCGGCGCGCAGCCGCGAGGCGACGACGGCGAACGGCGCCGCGGGCGCCGGGCGCGTGGCGGCGGTCACTCGCCCCAGTCCTCTTCGACGTCGGGGGCCAGAGCGACCTGGAGGGGATCGACCGTGAGGACCTCCAGCTCGCTGGAGCAGTCCCCGCACTCGATGATCTCGTTGACCTTGGGGGGTTCGGCGAGAGCCACGGAGCTCTCGCACTCGGGGCAGATGACCATTTGGCTGTTCCCTTCCGAGACCGCCCGGACCTGTCGTCCGGGCTCCGGCCTCCACTGGATCGCTGGACAGTAGATCCGCCCGACCACGAGGGCTGCGTCCATCGCGGTGATGAATGCGCTCCCGAACTCCGTTGACCCCCCACCGCGCCGAGCACAACGTGTGTCGACACGCGTCCCCACCGGATCGACGCCACGTCGACACCCCGTCGCTCTTTGCCGCGCCGGGCCGCTCCGGCCTTTACACCGCTCGGCGGGCCGTGCGTTGCTGGCCCCCGCAGCGGCCCACCGGCCGCGAGCCGGCCCGCTAGATCTGCGGAGCCCGTGGAATCCGTGGAATCCGTGGAGGGAAATTCTTGTGAGCGACCTCGGAGCCCGACCGAAGATCCTGGCGCTGTGGAGCGCACCGCGCAGCCGGTCCACCGCGTTCTTCCGCATGATGTGCGAGCGCGGCGACTTCCAGGTGCTGCACGAGCCGTTCTCCTACCTCGCCGAATTCGGACAGGTGGAGGTCGACGGCGCGCAGCGCCGCACCGAGGAGGAACTCCTCGCCGCCATGCGGGGGATGGCCGCACGGTCACCGCTGTTCTTCAAGGACACCACCGACGAGCGCTACGCCGGCGTCCTCGACGACCGGCGCTTCCTCACCGAGGACGCCGTGCACACCTTCATCATCCGGCACCCCGTCGAGACCATCGCCTCGTACCACGCCATCAACCCGGACGTGCGGCGTCACCAGATCGGCTTCGAGGCCCAGTACGAGCTCTTCCAGGCGGCCTGGGAGGCGACGGGCCGCGTGCCGGTGGTCATCGACGGAAACGACCTCATCGAGAAGCCGGAAGCCGTCGTGGAGGCGTACTCGCGCGCCGTCTCCATCCCCTACCTGGAGAAGGCCCTCAACTGGCAGCCCGAGTCCCGCAAGGAATGGCAGCCCAGCGAGCGCTGGCACTCCGACGTGAGCACGAGCAGCGGGTTCACCGCGGAGCGGCGCACGCACGACGTCGACGTCACGACGCACCCCGTCCTCGGCGGCTACCTGGAGCACCACCTGCCGTTCTACGAGAAGCTCCGCGCCCACCGGCTGGCCGTGTGAACACGGGAGCGGCGATGAGCACGCCGGACGGCGCGAGCGGGGCGACCGTCTGGCTGACGGGCCTGCCGAGCGCCGGGAAGACGACGATCGCGCGTGCGCTGGCGGAGCGGTTGCGCGGTGAGGGGCACCGGGTGGAGGTGCTGGACGGGGACGAGATCCGCGAGTTCCTCTCGGCCGGTCTGGGCTTCTCCCGCGAGGACCGGTCCACCAACGTGCAGCGGATCGGCTTCGTGGCCCAGCTGCTGGCAGCGCATGGTGTGAAGGTCCTGGTCCCGGTGATCGCCCCCTACGCGGACGCCCGGGAAGCGGTGCGCGAGCGCCACCGGAAGCAGGGCATCGGCTATGTGGAGGTGCATGTGGCGACGCCGGTGGAGGTGTGCTCGGTGCGGGACGTGAAGGGCCTGTACGCCAAGCAGGCGGCGGGGGAGATTTCCGGGCTGACGGGGGTCGACGACCCGTACGAGATGCCCGTGGACCCGGACGCGCGGATCGCGGCGCACGAACTGAGCATCGACGACTCGGCGGACGCCCTGTACGCGCTGCTGGGAGAGAGGGGGCTGCTGTGAGTGTTCG
>NZ_JAGGOL010000094.1 GCF_018614525.1 Streptomyces sp. ISL-11 | reverse complement strand
GGACCGACGAGCGGCGGAGCCCGTACGGGCAGGGGAGCACCCGGCCGGAGCCGGAGGGTGCGCGCGCCATGCCGCACGTACGCCGTCCCGCACCGCCCCGTCAGTACCAGCCGTCCCCCGGCTACGACGACGGCCCCGTCGGCCGGCCGCCCGGCGCCGGGCACCCCGACGACGGCTACAACACCGGCCAGGTCTACGGGCACGGCGGTCCCGGCGGCCCGGCCCGCGGCAGCGGCGGTGGCGACGGCCCGCGCGGGCGCGGCGGCGCGCCCCGCACCAGCCCGCCGAACTGGCGCAAGCGGATCACCGTCGGCCTCGCCGTGCTCGTCGCCGTGCTGCTGGCCGTCTCCGTCGGTACGTACTTCTGGGCGGACTCCAAGCTGCGCCGCGAGGTCGATCTCTCCAAGGTGGACGACCGCCCGCCGGCGGGCGAGGGCACGAATTACCTGATCGTGGGCTCCGACAGCCGGGAGGGCCTGTCGGACGACGACAAGAAGCAGCTCCACACCGGGTCGGCGGACGGCAAGCGCACCGACTCGATGATGGTCCTGCACACGGGCGACAACGGCACCACGATGCTGAGCCTGCCCCGCGACTCCTTCGTCACGATCCCCGCCTTCACCGGGCAGAAGTCCGGCAAGAAGTTCCCGGCCTCCACCCACAAGCTCAACCAGGCGTACGCGGACGGCGGGCCGGAGCTGCTCGCGCGGACCATCGAGTTCAACACCGGGCTGCGCATCGACCACTACGCGGAGATCGGCTTCGGCGGCTTCCGCAACCTGGTCGACGCGCTCGGCGGCGTGGAGATGTGCCTGGACAAGCCGCTGAAGGACCGCGACTCGGGCGCGGACTTCAAGGCGGGCTGCCAGGAGCTCGACGGCGCCCAGTCGCTGGCCTTCGTACGCCAGCGGCACCAGGAGGCCGACCAGGACCTGGGCCGGATGCGCAACCAGCAGAAGTTCCTCAACACCCTGGCGAAGCAGGCCGCCTCGCCGAGCACGATCCTCAACCCCTTCCGCCTCTACCCGGTGATCGGCTCCGGCCTCGACACGCTCGTCGTCGACAAGGACATGGAGCTGTGGAACCTGACGTCGATGTTCTGGGCGATGAAGGGCGTCACGGGCGGCGACGGCAAGCAGCTGACCGTGCCGATCGCGACCGCGAACTTCGCCACACCCGGCGACGGCGTGGCCGTGAAGTGGGACAAGGCCAAGTCCAGGCAGCTCTTCGACCAGCTGAAGAAGGACCAGAAGGTCACCGCCGCCGAGTGATCACACCGACTGCTGACCGGCGGCGTTGATGACGGCGAAGACGCCGCCCCACGGGTCCTGCACGACGGCCATCCGGCCCGCCACCATGTCGAACGGCGGCTTGAGCACCGAGCCGCCGGCCCGGACCAGCGCGTCGGCCGTGCTGTCGGTGTCGTCGACCGCGAAGTACGTCATCCAGTGCGAGGGCGTGCCGGGCGGCAGCTTGTCGAGCCCCTGCATCCCGCCGACCATCCGGCCGTCCGCCTCGAAGCAGGAGTAACCGGGCACGTCCTCCATGGGGGTCGTCCCCACGCCCAGCGCGGCGGAGTAGAACCGGGCGGCGGCCGCGGTGTCGCTGGTGTTGAGCTCGTTCCAGACCAGCGCGCCGGGCTCGTTGACCACCTGCGCCCCGGAGAAGTCCCCCGCCTGCCACAGCCCGAAGACGGCCCCCGTCGGATCGGCTGCCACGGCCATCCGCCCGCGGGTGCGCACGTCCATCCCGGGCATCACGACCGTCCCGCCGGCCTCGGCGATCGCCTTCTCGGTGGCGTCCAGGCCGGCGGTCGCCAGATAGGTGGTCCACACGGTCGGCGGGGTCGGCAGCCCCTCCTCCGGCGCCATCGCGGTCATGACGCCCGCGACGGCCTTCCCGTGGAGCGAACAGATCGCGTACCCACCGAGCTCCGGCGGCCCGGCCTCGCCCTGCCACCCGAAAAGATCCCGGTAGAAGTCGAGGGCGGCCTGCTGATCGGGAACCATCAGATCGACCCAGCAGGGCGTGCCGGGCGCGTAGGGACCGGTGACGTCGGGCATGAGCGAAACCCTCCAGGCGTGGACACCGCCCCCCAAAGGCAGCTTCCCCGCAGCCGCGCGGGGCCGCCAGCGGCGTTGGCCCGGACGGGCGGCGAGAGCGAGTTTCCTGTGCCCTATGCCGTGTCCGGCGGATCATGTGAGTGGGCGCTGCGGCCGTGGTCTCCGCCTCACCGTTGCGCGGTGGTCTCGACCGCCTGAGCGTCGCACGCCCTCTTGACGGCCTGAATGCGCAGGGATGAAGGTCGTGCAACCAAGCGCAACTGGCCTGGCAACGGAGGCAGTCATGGCACTACGGTTCATCGGCATCGACCCTGACACCGATCACGACCACTGCCCGGCGGTGTGGGTCGACGCCGACGCGAAACCGGAACGTCATATGGTCGTGCAGGGGTGGCTGGCCGACGAAGCAACTCAGGCCGAGTGCTCGAAGAAAAGCCCCAAGCCCGACACGGAAGCTGTCATCCGCATTCCGGCACGGATGGTGCCGCTCATCAGGAAGGCGTGCGATGCCGCAGAACGAGCAGCCAAGCTTCGCTGAGCTGCTGGCCTCCACAGAGCGGACAGCCGTCCACCTGGAGCTGCGGGATGTGTACGGCGACAATCCACGCTTCGCAGCCTGGAGGGAAGGGCACTGCACCGACTGGGACGACCGGGCCTCGTGGTGGCACAGCTTCCACGAGCTGATCGCTCAGGCCGTGCGTCGCGGGGTGGCCATCCGCCGCGCTCGCGTGGTGGGCGAACCAGTGTCGGAGTACATCCGGTGGGAGCACTACGCCACGCGCAGCAACGTGGCAGCAGGCGAGAAAGTTCGTTGGTTGCCGAGGCGACTCGCATCTGACCTTCTGCTTCCGCCGAACGACTATTGGGTGTTCGACGACCGGCTGGTGCGGATTCACCACTTCGCCGGTGACGGCTCCCATATCGTCGACGAGCTCAGCTCGGTCCCTGAACTGGTCAAGCAGTTCTCATCGGCATTCGAAGCTGTGTGGGACCGTGCCATCCCGCACGACGAGTACAAGATCTGAGCCGTCGGCACACCCACCATGGCCACTTCGCCGTCCTCCAGCGTCCAGAAGGCCCGTGAGGCCATCGCAGCCCGCCTGCGCGAAATGCGGCTCGACGCTGGACTGACGGTGGAATCGCTGGCGGAGTTGTGCGGCTGGAACAAGTCCAAGTCATCGCGGATCGAGAACACGAAGACGCTGCCGTCGGATGCCGACGTCCGCGCATGGTGCGCCGCGTGCGAGGTCAGTGACCAAGCCGCCGACCTGATAGCCGCATCCCGCAGCGCCGAGTCAATGTACGTGGAATGGCGCAGACTCAACCGAACCGGTCTACGCCGAGGCCAGGAAGGCCGTGTGCCGCTGTATGAGCGCACGCGCCTCTTCCGGATCTACTGCGCGAACATCATCCCTGGGCTTCTCCAAACCGAGGCGTACGCGACGGCGTTGCTGTCCGCGATCACAGAGTTCCGAGGAACGCCCAATGACGTCACCGATGCCGTGGCAGCACGACTTTCCCGCTCCCGCGTGATTCAGGAAGGAAACCATCGTTTCGGCTTGCTCATCGAGGAGGAGGTACTACGACACCGGATGGGCAATGCCGCGACGATGAGAGGGCAGCTCGAATATCTCCTCACGATGATGTCGCTGCCGCGAGTGGCCCTCGGCGTCATTCCCTTTACAGCCGATCGTCACATGTGGCCGGTGGAGACGTTCTCGATCTTCGATGACGAACAGGTGAGCGTGGAGTTGGTATCGGCTGCGATCACTGTCACCGCCCCCAGCGAGATCAACCTCTACGCGAGAGCCTACGCAGAGCTGCAACGACTCGCTGTCTACGGGCCACAGGCACGGGCACTGATCAGGGCGGCTGTAGACGCCCTGGGTGAACCGCCGCAACAAACTGCAACTTCGTAGTCGTGGGCCTCTCCACGCCCCTAGCGTCTGGTCATGACGACGGACACCGAAGCCGCTCGGCTCAGCCTCAGTGGCGAGGAAAGTTGCATGGCCCGCTATCGGCTCAGGGAGCGGATGCGGCAGGCGCACAGCAGACGGTCAGCTGATCTGGTGTCCGATTCCATCGCTCAGAGAGGTACGACCATGAGTGGAACCGACCTGTACGGGCTCGACATCCAGGGCGCCCAGTTCGCCAAGGCGTGCGGCGGCAATACGCACCCGGACGGCGAATCGTGCGTCACCCTCGCTCGGATCGGCGAAGACGCGTGGGCCGTTGGCGACAGCAAGCACCCCCGGGCCGAACCGCTGAGGTTCACCAAGGCCGAGCTGGACGCGGCCGGCATCGACCCGGGCCGCTTCGGCCTCACGGCCTGATTTTCCCGAAAGGGCAGCTCCCGCCCTCCCGCTCCGTGAGGGCGGGAGCTGCTTCGCCTGGTGCTGAATCGAGATGCGCTCTTGCACTTCCACGGCTATGTGTGGGTCGGCGACAAGACAGTGTTCGACAAGGAGAGTGTCCGACGCCCGCCGTCGTCCGTGGAGCCCACTGCGACCAGTCCCGCCGACGTGGTGGAGAGGTACCGGGAGGCAGTGGCGGAGTGGCGAGTGACCGAGGTTCCCCCGCTCGAGACTGCGTACTGGCTGGCGAAGCCCGCCAATCTGATTCGGGGAACCTGGGGGCACCCAAAGGAAGCCGCCGAGTGGTTGGGGGAACGGCTGGCGGAGTACGCGCCGCGCTTCGCCTCGCGGACCGACCGGTACACGACCGGGCTCGCACGAACGGTTTCGTACACGGCCGAGACGCTGGGTTGGGGCGGGGACGTCTCGCTCGGCTACTACCTCGGGCGCCCGCTGTTCCTCAGCTTGGCTGTGGTCACGTGCTCCCCGAACCGCGCGGCTCCTGATCGGGAATGCCCGGCCAAGTAACCGACGCCCCGGCCTGGGCCCAGACTTTCGGCGAGGCAGGGCGGCCTTCGCAACAATGCAACGAGAAGTGAGGCAGAGATGGGCAAGAAGGGCGGAGACCACTCCGGCAGGCCCGACACGTCCGACAGCGACGGCCACCGCGACAAGCCTCCGGGCCCGACCAAGCCGTACGAGCCGCCGAAGAAGTGAGGCCGGATGACGACGCAGCAGCGGCTCGTGGAGACACTCAGGAGCAAAGGCCTGTTGCCGCCTGATTGGCGGGACGCCGTGGCCTCGGTGGATCGCGCGCTGTTCATCCCCGAGGTCATCGAAGAGGGGGACTTCTCCACCGATCCTGAGAGCTGGTTGCGAGCGGTCTACTCGGATGCGCCCGTGGTCACCCAGGTGAACGATGGGAAGAGCACACCGGAAGGCGCGTTCCGGCTCTTCACCTCGTCCTCTTCCATGCCGTCGGTCATGCTCGAAATGCTGGGCCTGCTCGATGTACGGGAAGGGCAGCGGGTACTGGAGATCGGTACGGGCACCGGTTACAACGCCGCCTGGCTGTCACACCGCTTGGGCGAGAACAACGTGACCTCGGTGGAGGTTGACGAGGCTGTGTGGTCCACCGCTGTGGAAAACCTGAAGCGGGCGGGATTCCACCCGACGACGATTCTCGGGAACGGCCGCGACGGGCATCACCGGGGTGCACCGTACGACCGGATCATCTGCACCTGCACCATGCGGGAAGTGCCGCCGGCGTGGTGGGAACAGTGCCCGATCGGGCGGATCGTCACCCCATGGGGCAGCAGCTTCTTCAGCGGCTCGTACGCCACGCTGGACGTGATGAACGGGAAGGCTCAGGGGTCGTTCTCCGGTTACCCGGCCTTCATGTGGGACCGCACCCAGCGGGGCGGTGCAGGGCGTATCCCTGATATCTACCACGGGGAGGAGGGAGAGAAGGGCAGCACCGACATCGCACCGCAGAACGTCGTCCAGGACGATCCCGCGTTCTTCACCGGGCTGAGCCTCACGGATGCGTGGTACCGGTGGTGCGACGCGGATGACGACAGCGGGGAAGCCACCCTGTGGTTCTTCGCGGACGATCGGAAGTCGTGGGCGACTGTGGAATACGTCCCGGGCGCGGAGACGTACGAGGTGGAGCAGTACGGGCCCCGTGCATTGTGGGACGAGGTGCGGAAGGCGTTCCTTGACTGGCATGCCTTGGGGAAGCCCGAACGATCCCGGTTCGGCTTGACGGTCGACGGCGACGGACAGTGGGTGTGGCTGGACGACCCGCATAACGTCATGGCCAACCGTAGGCTCGAATGAAACGCAGGAAGCCCCCGCTGCGGCGGGGGCTTCCTGCGTGCCGATCAGTCGGAGCGACGCCTGGAACGGGTCGGAATCGGTGAGCGGTTCCGTTCGCATCCCGAGGCGGCCGCTTCAGTGCGGGAAAACCGCCTCCGACCTGCAGGAACGGCTACTTCGGCAGGTTCCTCGCCATGACGATGCGCTGGACCTGGTTCGTGCCCTCGTAGATCTGGGTGCTTCACGGTAATGAGGCCCTGACCTGCACAGATAGCACCCCGAGAGGGCGCCTCCCCAGCATTTCCCCATGATCACCCCTTGCGGGCTCCGGGACAGTCGCACGCCCTCTTGACGGTAGGCCGCGTGAGGACGAAGGTCATGCAACCGATCGCAACTGGCTCGCCAACGGAGGTCGTTATGGCACTACGGTTCGTCGGGAAGATCCGGAGTCAGGAGATCACGGCTCCCCGGCCGTCTGGGTCGACGAGAACACGAAGGATCTCCTGTTCCAGGGTTGGAAGGCGGACGACCGGACGCGGAGCGACTGCGCGGCGGACGTCTCGCAGCCCGACCACGAGGCAGTGATCCGGGTACCGAAGCGGATGATCCCGCTTCTTAGGGAGGCGCTCGATGTCGCAGAGCTTGAGTAGCTTGGCCGACCTGTTGTGGTCCGTAGAGCACTCGGCGGTGCATCTGGAGATGCGCGACGCATACGGAGTGGAGAACGAGATCGAGGGCTTCGCCGCCTGGAAGGAGGGGCACCGCCTCAATACGGCGGATCGCACGTCCTGGTGGCGGCCCTGGCTGGACCTGGTGCAGGAGGTCACGGGCAAGGGCGTGACCATGCGCCGTGCCCGCATCGTGTCGGAGCCCGTCAGCGACTACATCCGCTTCGAGCACTCCGGGACGTTCACCAACGTCGCAGCCGGTGAGGACATCCGTTGGCTGCCGAGACAGCAGGCGTCGGACCTCGCACTCCCTGGCAATGACTTCTGGCTCTTCGACGGTCGAGTGGTGCAGTTCAATATCTTCGACGGCATCGGCCGATGGGTGCAGACGGACCAGACGGAGGACGCCGCCACGGCGAGGCTCTGCGCGTCAGCCTTCGAAGCAGTGTGGGAGCGCGCCATCCCTCACGAGAAGTACACGGTCTGACGCGGGCCGGGCCGGTCAGCTCATGTCTTCGTCCCCTTTCTCCAGCGCCCAAGCCGCACGGGCTGCCATCGCGTCCCGTCTGGACGAGATCAGGAGAGACGCAGGGCTCACAGGGCACGAGCTGGCCGCCCGGTGCGGCTGGCACAAGTCGAAGTCGTCACGCATCGCCCGGGGCAGGACCCTGCCGTCCGACGCCGACATCAAGTCATGGTGCGCGGCCTGCGGTGCCGAGGAACAAGCGGCGGACCTGATCGCCGCGTCCCGGACCGCCGAGTCCATGTACGTCCAGTGGAAGCAGATCCACCGTGACGGGATGCGCCGCGTTCACCAGAAGACGACGCCGCTCTACCAGCGCACCCGGCACTTCCGCGTGTACGCCTCGAACCTCATACCGGGAATGCTCCAGACCGCCGAGTACGCAACCGGGCTACTCAGGTCCATCACGGAGTTTCAGCAGATCCCCGATGACGTCGAGGCTGCGGTAAGGGCGCGACTCGACCGGTCGCGAGTCGTGCGCGAAGGGGACCACCGGTTCGCCCTGCTCATAGAAGAGGCGGTGCTCTACTACCGCGTGTGCGATGACGAGGCCATGGCCGGCCAGCTCGGCTACCTTCTCTCGGTCATGGCGCAGGCGAACGTTTCACTGGGCGTGATCCCCTTCGGAGCTCGCCGGAAAATCTGGCCCCTGGAAGCGTTCTACGCCTTCGACGAAGGGCTGGTCGCCGTCGAGACGCTGACGGCCGAGATCAACGTGGCGGCGCCTGGGGAGGTCGGTACGTACCTCAAAGCCTTCGCGGAACTGTCGCAGATCGCCGTCCACGGCGCGCAGGCTCGGGCCCACATCACCAGGGCCATCGACTCCCTTGCATGAATCTCTGCAACCGACTGCAACTTTCTGGCGGTGGCCCCCCTCGGGTTCCTAGCGTCTCGGTATGGCCACGGACACCGAAGCAGCCGCACAGCAAGCCGATGCCTTCATGGCAGGCAAGAAGAAAGCCGACGACACCGCATTCATGTTCGGGCGAGTGCTGGCGGAGATGGGCATCCAGGTCGGAGACCCGGACGCTTGGCCCCAGCTGATGGGCCGGTCCTCCCTCTCGGGTGAACCGTCGCTGTTCCTCGGGACCGTGCCTCTGCCCACTGCCCGCAAGCTGATCGACGCGCTGCTCTACGCCGAGTCGGCGCAGCGACGCCAGCGCGACCAGGGCCACGACGCATAGAACCGGTGTCCCTCAAGCCCCCGCCCAGTCGCCGGCATGACGGTCGGCGGCTGGACGGGTTCCAGCGCACCACCCCGCTCCACCGAGAGAAAGGGAACATGGTGGCAACAGCACTCCAGACGCGGACCCGTGATCCGCGCATCATCCTCAACGCCGTGCACGAGCGAGTACCGCACCTGGTCACCGCTGTGGGGGTGGAGAACCTGTGGGAGCGCGAGGTTCGCCTGCTGCTGCGTGACAGCGTGGCCGTCCGGAGCCTCGCCGAACGCATCCTCGGACAAGGCATCGCCTACCTGATCACAGCCATGGAGAACCCCGCGGTGGACATGGGCGTCGGGTACACGGTGGACATTGGGGTTCACCAACTCATTCTCGACACCCCCCTGTACTTCGCCCTGTGCGACGAGTACAACGGCGGGCGGTACAAGCACCACGCCCCGCTCATCGAGCGCCGCCGCGACGGCACCGTGATGCGCACAGCCGAACTGCTGCGCAAGAACGGCTTCACCGTCGATGACGAGCTGTGGTCGGTGGACGCGTCCGACTGCTCGCCGTGTGACAACAAGGTTCCCGACAGCCACTGACGCGGGACTAGAGTGCCCTCGCCTCAGCCGCTGAACGAGGGGCGGGGGCACTCTCTTGCCAGCCCCGACACAGAGGAAGCGCCGTTGCCCGCACGACACGACATCGATAGCGAACGGGAACTCTGGGACACCTTCGCGGAGAGCACTAAGGACAAGGTGTTCGACGCCGATCCCGTCTTCTGCTGGACGCAGTACACCGGGCACGGGCCAGGCCCCGAACTGCTGGGCGGCCCGGCAACCGCCCTGGAGATCGGATGCGGTACCGGGCGGGCACTGGCCTACCTCGCCCTGCGCGGTGTGAAGGCAACGGGCGTGGATCTCTCTCCGGTCATGGTCGCGAACACCACTGAACGGTGGGGGCCATTGGGAGCGCGGTTCGTGTGTGCCGAAGTGCTGGACCACCTGAGCACCGCGACGGAGACGTACGACGCTGTTTACTCGATCTTCGGGGCGGCCTGGTTCACCGATCCGGCCAAGCTGCTCCCGCTCGTTGCCAAGCTGTTGAATCCGGGCGGCGTGCTCGCCTTCTCCCACCCTCCGGCCATCCCCGGTGCGTACGGGCCACAAGGCATGTACAAGGGAGGGTTCGCGGGCAAGGCCATGTACACGTACCGATACAGCTACACGCCCCGGAAGTGGGAAAGCCTCCTTCTGCGGGCCGGATTCGAGAAGGCGGAAGTCCGGGTTCTCGGCGCCCCGGAGCCTGACCACATCGGGACTTTGATCGCTCGCGCTGCGGTGAGCTGAGCCGAAGCAAATCAAGAACGCCCCGACCATCATGGCCGGGGCGTCAGCACGAGGGGTACTGCGGCAGCACCACCACTGCCTCTTCGAGGGAGTCGAGCAGCGCGGCAGGGCCGCCATCGCAACGATGCTGACGCCCGGCGCCGACGACCCCACAGAGCGGGCCGAGGTCGCCCGGCCCGCCCCCATACGAACAGCCCCCGGCATAGCGCCGGGGGCTGTGTCGTCGTCTCTGACCTGCGGGAACGTCTACTTCGGCAGGTTCCTCGCCATGACGATCCGCTGAACCTGGTTCGTGCCTTCATAAATCTGCGTGATCTTGGCGTCGCGCATCATGCGCTCGACCGGGTAGTCACGGGTGTAGCCGTAGCCGCCGAGGAGCTGGACGGCGTCGGTGGTGATCTCCATGGCGGCGTCGGAGGCGTAGCACTTGGCCGCCGCGCCGAAGAAGGTCAGGTCGGCGTCGACGCGCTGGGACTTCGCGGCGGCCGCGTACGTCAGCTGGCGGGCGGCCTCCAGCTTCATGGCCATGTCGGCGAGCATGAACTGCACGCCCTGGAAGTCCGCGATCGGCTTGCCGAACTGCTTGCGCTCCTGGACGTAGCCCTTGGCGTAGTCCAGCGCGCCCTGGGCGATGCCCAGCGCCTGCGCCGCGATGGTGATGCGGGTGTGGTCGAGGGTCTTCATCGCCGTGGCGAAGCCGGTGCCCTCCTCGCCGATCATGCGGTCGGCGGGGATCCGGACGTTGTCGAGGTAGACCTCGCGGGTCGGGGAGCCCTTGATGCCGAGCTTCTTCTCCGGGGCGCCGAAGGAGACGCCCTCGTCCGACTTCTCGACGACGAACGCGGAGATGCCCTTGCTGCGCTTCTCCGGGTCGGTGACGGCCATGACCGTGTAGTACTCGCTGACGCCCGCGTTGGTGATCCAGCGCTTCACGCCGTTGAGGACCCAGAAGTCGCCGTCGCGCACGGCCTTGGTCTTCATGCCGGCCGCGTCCGAGCCCGCGTCGGGCTCGGAGAGGCAGTACGAGAACATCGCGTCGCCCTGGGCGAGCGGGCCCAGGTACTTCTTCTTCAGCTCCTCGGAGCCGGAGAGGATCACCGGGAGCGAGCCGAGCTTGTTGACCGCCGGGATCAGGGAGGAGGAGGCGCACACGCGCGCCACCTCCTCGATGACGATCACGGTCGCCAGGGCGTCCGCGCCCGCGCCGCCGAACTCCTCCGGGACGTGCACGGCGTGCAGGTCGGAGGCGACGAGCGCGTCGAGCGCCTCCTGCGGGAAGCGGCCCTCCTCGTCCACCTCGGCGGCGAACGGCGAGATCTTCGCCTCGGCGAGCTGGCGTACGACCTTGCGGAGCTCGTCGTGCTCCTCGGCCGGCCGGTACAGGTCGAAGTCCTTTGATCCCGCCAAGGCGTACTCCCCTGAAAGTTAACTACCGTTTAGTAACCCAATTCTAGGGGGCGGCTTCCGGACAGGGATACGTGAGCTTGCCGACAGCGTCCGCACGAGGTCCGCACTGCGCCCGATGGTCATGGCGTCTCCTCGGGTCCTTCCCGCCCCGCGCCCCGACTATGCTCGGGGCGCAGTCCAGCCCGTCAGCACATGGAGCACCGCATGGCCCCCAGGATCACCGTGATCGGCACCGGCTACCTCGGCGCCACCCATGCCGCGGCCATGGCCGAACTCGGCTTCGAAGTGCTCGGCCTCGACGTGGTCCCCGAGAAGATCGAGATGCTCGGCCGCGGCACGGTCCCGATGTACGAGCCGGGGCTGGAGGAGCTGCTCCGCCGCCATGTGGCCGGCATCGAGGGATCGACCGGGCGGCTGCGCTTCACGGACTCCTGGGAGGAGGTCGGCGAGTTCGGCGACGTCCACTTCGTCTGTGTGAACACTCCGCAGAAGCACGGCGAGTACGCCTGCGACATGTCCTACGTCGACGCCGCCTTCACCTCGCTGGCCCGCGTGCTGCAGCGGCCGGCGCTGGTCGTCGGCAAGTCCACCGTCCCGGTCGGCAGCGCGGCGCGCCTCGCGCGGCTCCTGACGGAGCTCGCCCCGGCGGGCGCGGAGGTCGAGCTGGCGTGGAACCCGGAGTTCCTGCGCGAGGGCTTCGCGGTCCAGGACACCCTGCACCCCGACCGGATCGTCGTCGGCGTCTCGGGCGAGCGCGGCGAGAAGCTGCTGCGCGAGGTGTACGCGGTCCCGATCGGCGAGGGCTCGCCGTTCGTCGTCGCCGACTATCCGACGGCCGAGCTGGTCAAGACCGCCGCGAACTCCTTCCTCGCCACGAAGATCTCCTTCATCAACGCCATGGCCGAGGTCTGCGAGGCCGCCGACGGCGACGTGGTGAAGCTGGCGGAGGCCATCGGCCACGACGAGCGGATCGGGAAGAAGTTCCTGCGCGCCGGCATCGGCTTCGGCGGCGGCTGTCTGCCCAAGGACATCCGTGCCTTCATGGCCCGTGCGGGCGAGCTGGGCGCCGACCAGGCGCTGACGTTCCTGCGCGAGGTCGACTCCATCAACATGCGCCGCAGGGGCCACATGGTCGAGCTGGCCCGCGAGACGGTCGGCGGCGGCTTCCTGGGGCGGCGCGTCGCGGTGCTCGGCGCGACGTTCAAGCCGGACTCCGACGACGTACGGGACTCCCCCGCGCTCAACGTCGCCGGTCAGATCCACCTCCAGGGCGGCCAGGTCACGGTCTACGACCCCAAGGGCATGGAGAACGCGGCCCGGCTCTTCCCGACCCTCGCCTACGCGCCCACCGCGCTGGAGGCGTGCCGCGGGGCGCACGTGGTGCTGCACCTGACGGAGTGGGCGGAGTTCCGCGAGCTGGACCCGGCGGCGCTGGGCGAGGTGGTGGCGGAGCGGCGGATCCTCGACGGGCGCAACGCGCTGTCGGCCGACGCCTGGCGCGGGGCCGGTTGGGCCTTCCGTGCGATGGGGCGTCCGCAGGCGTAGCCCGCGGCTCCGCGGGGAACCCGTGTCCTCCCCGTCCGTTCCACCCGAGGAGGAATGACCGTGCCCTTCGCGAAGATCACCGCGATCGTCCTGGACTGTCCCGAGCCGCTGCCGCTGGCCCGGTTCTACGCCGAGGTGCTCGGCGGCGAGATCAAGGGCGCCGCCGACGACGACTGGGTCGACCTCTTCCTGGAGGACGGCAGCCGGCTGGCGTTCCAGCGCGCCCCCGGCTTCGTACCGCCGAACTGGCCGAGCTCCGACGACCACTCGCAGCAGCTGCACCTCGACCTCGACGTCGCCGACATCGAGGCGGCACAGGAGCGGGTGCTGGCGCTCGGCGCGCTGCCGCTGGACATCGACGACCAGGACGGCCGGCGCGATTTCCGCGTCTACGCGGACCCCGCCGGCCATCCGTTCTGCCTGATCCGCCCCTGAGGGCCGGGGCGGTCAGCCGTCCAGCTGGTCGATGGTCGCGATGGACGGGCCGCGGCGGGTCTGCAGGTCCCGCGCCACGCTCTCCGCGTCGCCGAGGACCCGTACCGCGTTCCCCCATGTCAGCTTCGCCAGGTCGGCGTCCGACCAGCCGCGGCGCAGCAGCTCCGCGACCAGGTGGGGGTAGCCGGCCACGTCGGCGAGGTCGGCCGGGGTGAAGGCCGTGCCGTCGTAGTCGCCGCCGAGGCCGATGTGGTCGACGCCCGCGACCTCGCGCATGTGGTCGAGGTGGTCGGCGACCGTGGCGGCCGTGGCGAGCGGGCGCGGGTGGGCGGCCTCGAAGGCGCGCTGCACCGCCATCCCGGCGGCCGTGGTGTCGAGGGGGTGCAGGCCGTTGGCGCGCATGTTCTCGTCGGCGGCCTTCGTCCAGCCGATCGCCGCGGGCAGGACGAACTTGGGGACGAAGGTGGCCATGGCGACGCCGCCGTTCGCGGCGAGCGCGCCGAGGACGTCGTCGGGGATGTTGCGCGGGTGGTCGCAGACGGCGCGCGCCGAGGAGTGCGAGAAGATCACCGGCGCCTCGGTGACGCGCAGCGCGTCGCGCATCGTGTCGGCCGAGACGTGCGAGAGGTCGACGAGCATGCCCGTGCGGTTCATCTCGCGGACGACCTCCTCGCCGAAGCGGGTCAGGCCGCCCGCCACGGGTTCGTCGGTCGCCGAGTCCGCCCACGGGATGTTGTCGTTGTGCGTGAGCGTCATGTAGCGGACGCCGAGCCGGTACAGGGCGCGGAGGGTGGCGAGGGAGTTGTTGATGCTGTGGCCGCCCTCGGCGCCCATGAGGGAGGCGATCCGGCCCTCGGCGCGCGCGGCGTCCATGTCATGGGCGGTGAGCGCGAGCCGCAGCTCGCCGGGGTGGCGGGCGACCAGCCGGTACACGACGTCGATCTGTTCGAGCGTGGCGCTGACCGCCTCGTCGCCGGCCATGTCGGTGCGTACGTACACGGACCAGAACTGGGCGCCGACGCCGCCGGCGCGCAGCCGGGGCAGGTCGGTGTGGAGGTCGGCGCTCTGGTCGGTGGCGATGTCGAGCCGGTCGAGGTCGTAGCGGGCCTTCTCGCGCAGCGCCCAGGGCAGGTCGTTGTGACCGTCGACGACGGGGTGCTCGGCGAGGAGCTCCCGGGCGCGGGCGAGGTGTTCGGGGGTGCCGGACGCGTCGGTCATGGCGGTCACTTCCCGAAGCCGAAGGAGTCCTGGCTCGTGGCCTTGGCGCGCAGCCGCCGGCCCTTCTCGGTGGCCTGTTCGTTCAGCTCGTCCTGGAAGTGGCGCATCCGGGTCTGGAGGTCGCTGTCGTGCGCGGCGAGCATCCGGACCGCGAGCAGGCCGGCGTTGCGGGCGCCGGCGACGGAGACGGTGGCGACGGGCACGCCGGCCGGCATCTGCACGATGGACAGCAGGGAGTCCATGCCGTCGAGGTACTTCAGCGGTACGGGCACGCCGATGACGGGCAGGGGGGTCACGGAGGCGAGCATGCCGGGCAGGTGGGCGGCTCCCCCGGCGCCCGCGATGACCGCCTTGAGGCCGCGGCCGGCGGCCTGCTCGCCGTACGCGATCATCTCGCGCGGCATCCGGTGCGCGGAGACGACGTCCACCTCGTAGGGGACCTCGAATTCGGCCAGGGCCTTGGCCGCTGCTTCCATGACGGGCCAGTCGGAGTCGGAGCCCATGACGATGCCGACGAGAGGGGAAGTCATTCCGTGATCGTTCCTCGCAGATATCCGGCGGCGTGGCTCGCGCGCTCGCGCACATCCGCCAGATCGTCGCCGTAGGTGTTGACGTGTCCGACCTTTCGGCCGGGCTTGACGTCCTTGCCGTACATATGGATCTTCAGGCCCGGGTCGCGTGCCATGCAATGGAGGTACGCGGAATACATGTCGGGATAGTCGCCGCCGAGCACATTGGCCATGACGGTCCAGGTGGCGCGCGGGCGGGGATCGCCGAGCGGGAGGTCCAGTACGGCCCGGACGTGGTTGGCGAACTGCGAGGTGATCGCGCCGTCCTGGGTCCAGTGGCCGGAGTTGTGGGGGCGCATCGCGAGCTCGTTGACGAGGATGCGGCCGTCGCGGGTCTCGAACAGCTCGACGGCGAGGTGGCCGACGACGCCCAGTTCCTTGGCGATCTTCAGGGCGAGCTGCTGCGCGCGGGCGGAGAGCTCCTGGGAGAGGCCGGGCGCGGGTGCGATCACGGTGTCGCAGACGCCGTCGACCTGGATGGACTCCACGACGGGGTACGAGACGGCCTGGCCGTGCGGGGAGCGGACGACGTTGGCGGCGAGCTCGCGGACGAAGTCGACCTTCTCCTCGGCGAGGACGGGGACCCCGGCGCGGAACGGTTCCTCCGCCTGGCAGGCGTCGCGGACGACCCAGACGCCCTTGCCGTCGTATCCGCCGCGCACCGTCTTGAGAATGACGGGGAAGCCCTCGCCCTCCGCCGCGAAGCGCTCGACGTCGGCGGGGTCCTCGACGATCCGGTGCCGTGGGCACGGCACTCCGATCGCGTCGAGCCTCGCGCGCATCACACCCTTGTCCTGGGCGTGCACCAACGCGTCGGGCCCGGGGCGGACGGGGATGCCGTCGGCCTCCAGGGCCCGGAGGTGCTCGGTCGGCACATGTTCGTGATCGAAGGTGATCACGTCACACCCTTGTGCGAAAGCACGAAGGGTTTCCAGGTCGCGATAGTCGCCGATGACGACGTCGCTCACCACCTGGGCCGCCGAGTCCTGCGGGGTGTCGCTGAGCAGCTTGAACTTGATGCCGAGGGGGATACCCGCCTCGTGGGTCATACGGGCGAGCTGGCCGCCGCCGACCATGCCGACTACCGGGAATGTCACGCCCCCAGGGTATCCGCACGCGCGAACCGCCCCGGACCGCCCTGGAGGATCATCCGAAAAGGCAGGCTGTGCGGAGATGGCCGATATGACGCGCGTTCGCCCCGAGTTCACCGACTCGGCCCATCGGCCGCGTGGGCCGCTGGATAGCATGAATGCTGCCCCACGCCCCCTGCCGCCCACCGACGGAGCCTGAGATCGTGACGAGTCATCGGCGCACAGTGCGTTCCCGGCTGGAGCGGCTGGCCCGCGAAATCGCGAAATTCGGAGCGGTCGGCGCCATCGGATTCGTGGTCAATTTCATCGTCTTCAACATCTGTGTCCACGGTTTCGGCCTCGCCGTGGTGCGCTCGGGCATCATCGCGACGGCGGTGGCGATCGCGACCAATTACGTGGGCAACCGCTACTGGACGTACCGCGACAGCGACCGCAACCGGCGCAGCCGTGAACTCTCGCTCTTCCTGCTCTTCAGCGGCGTCGGCCTGGTCATCGAGAACGGCATCCTGGGCCTGTCGCACTACGGATTCGGCTTCACGTCCGCGCTCGCGGACAACATCGCGAAGAACGTCGTCGGCCTCGGGATCGGGACCGTCTTCCGCTTCTGGTCCTACCGGACGTGGGTGTTCACCGCGCTGCCCGCGCGTGAGGCGGTGGAGACTGCTGAATCGTTCCTGGCGGACCCGCCGCAGCGGGTCGACGCGGCGGGCGGGCACCGGGCGGACGGCCGCTAGGCGGCGTCCGGCGGATCGCGTGAGCGGGCGGCTGCGGGGGCCCTATCGTCCGCACCACCGCTGCGCGGTGGCGTCCTCAAGCTCCCCCAGCTACCGCTGGGGGTGCCCCCAACGGGCTGAAAGCGGCTGAGCTCAGCCGAATCAAGCCCGTCCGGCGTTTGAGGACGCGCCCGCAGGGCGCCCGCCGCCGCAGGCGGCATAGCGGCCCGCAGCCGAAGACCCGCCGGACAGGCCCAGGACACCCTGGCACCCGCCGAGGCGCCCCGGCTACTGCTCCTCGGCCTGGTCCCCGTCGCGGCTCTCGCGGCTCAGGAACAGCGCGAACACCGGCGGCTTCCCCTGGAGGAGCTCCAGCCGCCCGCCGTCCGCCTCCGCCAGGTCACGGGCGACCGCCAGCCCCAGCCCGGTGGAGTTGCGGCCGCTGACCGTCCGCTCGAAGACCCGGGCGCCCAGGTCCGGCGGCACCCCCGGCCCCTCGTCGGTGACCTCCACGACGGCCTGGTTGCCGGTGACGCGGGTGCGCAGGGCCACCGTGCCGTCGCCGTGCATCAGCGAGTTCTCGATGAGGGTCGCGAGCACCTGCGAGACCGCGCCCGGCGTGCCGACGGCCCGCAGCCCCTGCTTGCCCGAGCGCACGATGGCGCGGCCCTCACTGCGGGTGGCGGGCCGCCACTCCTCCAGCTGCTGCTTGATGACCTCATCGAGGTCGAAGACGACGGCCGAGCTGGACTTGGGGTCGCGGGAGTTGGTCAGCAGCCGCTGGACGACGTCGGTGAGCCGTTCCACCTGCGCCAGCGCGATGGTCGCCTCCTCCTTGACCGTCTCGGGCTCGTCGGTGAGCGTGATCTCCTCCAGCCGCATGGACAGCGCGGTCAGCGGTGTGCGGAGCTGGTGCGAGGCGTCCGCCGCGAGCCTGCGCTCGGCGGTCAGCATCCGGGCAATCCGCTCGGCGGACCCGTCCAGGACGTCGGCGACCCGGTCCAGCTCGGGAACCCCGTACCGGCGGTGGCGGGGCCGGGGGTCGCCGGAGCCGAGGCGCTCGGCCGTCTCGGCGAGGTCGGTGAGCGGCGCGGTGAGCCGGTTAGCCTGCCGTACGGCCAGGAAGACGGCGGCGACCACGGCCAGCAGGGCCACCGCGAGGATCACCAGGAGGGTGCGGCCGAGCTCACGGCTGACGGTCGAGC
Source organism: Streptomyces sp. ISL-11 (assembly GCF_018614525.1). Taxonomy (GTDB): domain Bacteria; phylum Actinomycetota; class Actinomycetes; order Streptomycetales; family Streptomycetaceae; genus Streptomyces. Next base: position 28,465 of record NZ_JAGGOL010000094.1, on the reverse strand, counting down.
GGGACTCCTCGACCCGGACCGTCTCGCCCTGCTCGCCCTTCTGCGTCGCGCTGATCACCCCGCCCTCGGGCGGGGTGCCGATCTCGATGGTCCGCCGGCCGGGGATCTCGATCCGGGCGTAGCGGGCCGGGGTGATCTGCTCGCTCAGCACCTCCGACTCCACGCGCTCCTTGCCGAGCAGCCGGCTGTCGACGATGCTCACCAGCCGCACGGCCTCGGACTGCACGCTCTCGCGCGCGCTGCTCTCGATCGTGCGGGTCTCGACGATGACGAGCGAGATCCCGAAGACGGCGATCACGACGAGCACGACGGCGAGCGTGGAGTTGATCAGTCGGCGGCGCACGATGCCCTCCGGGCGGGGTGGTACGAGAGCAGCCCGGGTGGGCCCTGTTGTCGGCTCAGCTCTTCTCGAAGCGGAAGCCGACGCCACGGACGGTGGCGATGTAGCGCGGGTTGGCGGCGTCGTCGCCGAGCTTCTTGCGGAGCCAGGAGATGTGCATGTCGAGGGTCTTGGTCGACGACCACCAGGTGGTGTCCCAGACCTCGCGCATCAGCTGGTCGCGCGTGACGACCCGGCCGGCGTCGCGCACCAGGACCCGCAGCAGGTCGAACTCCTTGGCGGTGAGCTGGAGTTCCTCCTCGCCCATCCAGGCGCGGTGCGACTCGACGTCGATCCGCACGCCGTGGGTGGCGGGCGGCTGCTGCTGGGACTCGACGGTGCCGCGCCGCAGCAGGGCCCGTACGCGCGCGAGCAGCTCGGCGAGGCGGAAGGGCTTGGTGACGTAGTCGTCGGCGCCGGCGTCCAGGCCGACGACGGTGTCCACCTCGTCGGCGCGCGCGGTGAGGACCAGCACCGGGAAGCCGTGGCCCTCGGTGCGCAGCCGGCGGCAGACCTCCAGCCCGTCCATCCCGGGCAGCCCGAGGTCGAGGACGAGCAGGTCCACGCCTCCCTTGAGGCCGGCGTCGAGCGCCGTGGGACCGTCTTCGCGCACCTCCACCTCGTACCCTTCGCGGCGCAAGGCGCGTGCGAGAGGCTCCGAGATGGACGCGTCATCCTCGGCGAGCAGTACTCGGGTCATGGACAGATGGTAGTCCGCCGGAGCCCACGTCAGAGGTGCACTGACTGCTACCTACGGCAACACTTCTCCAAGACCAAACTCACCTTCGAAAGTGTGCGAATGGTTCCACGACAAGCTGTGATCCATATCTCAACACCTTCCATTTGCGGGCGGGGTGTGACGTATGGTTACCAGACGTCTGTAGCACCACCGAGGGGCCTTCGGTCGTTCGACACACCGAAGGTCTCTGTTGTGCGCGGGCCTGGTTCCCCAGTCCCGCTCCAGTGAATGACCTGTCGGCCGGGTCCGCCGCGCGAAGCTGCGCGGAGGGCGTGGATCCCGGTGCACGGCCGTCCTGCCGGCTCCTCAGCGAGGGGCCGAACCCCTGGGCGTGGGGGCGGACGGTGCGGTGACCGGTGCCGGCCCACCCCCACCCGGGCGCAGAGCAGCTCCACCGCCGCGTCCCGAGCACACAAGGATCGACCATGGCGTCCAGCCTGACGAAGGGTGCTGCCGAGCAGGAGAAGACCTCTCCGGCCCCCGGCGGCAAGACCTTCTTCGGCCACCCCCGCGGCCTGGCCCCTCTCTTCATGACGGAGATGTGGGAGCGCTTCAGCTACTACGGCATGCGCGCCCTTCTCGTCGTCTACCTGATGGCCGGCGGCCCGGATGCAAAGCCCGACAGCCAGGGCGGCGGTCTGGCGATGCCCGAGGCCAGCTCCTACGCCATCTACGGCGTGTACGTAGGCATGGTCTACCTGCTCGCCATGCCCGGCGGCTGGTTCGGCGACCGCGTCTGGGGCCCGCGCAAGACGGTCGCCGTCGCGGCGGGCGTCATCATGACCGGCCACCTGGCCCTGGCCATCCCCGGCAAGCCGACCTTCTTCGCCGGCCTCGCGCTGGTGGCGATCGGCTCGGGTCTGCTGAAGGCCAACATCTCCACGATGGTCGGCCACCTCTACAACGGCCCGAAGGACCCGCGCCGCGACGGCGGCTTCACGATCTTCTACATCGGCGTCAACGTCGGTGCCTGCGCCGCGCCGCTGATCATCGGCACCGTCGGCCAGAAGGTCAACTGGCACCTGGGCTTCGCCATCGCCGCGGTCGGCATGGGCCTCGGCCTGCTCTTCTTCCTGCTGGGCACCCGCCACCTCAGCCCCACGAGCAGCGTCGTCCCGAAGCCGCTGACGGCCGCCGAGCGTAAGTCCACGCTGACGAAGGCCCTGCTGTGGTTCGCCGCCGCCGCCGTCTTCTACGGCACCGTCGCGGGCACCGGCCACTTCACGCAGAAGTGGGCCACCATCCCGCTCGCCCTGCTCGGTGTGATCATCCCGATCACGGTGCTGACCCGGATCAAGCGCGACAAGGAACTGTCCGAGACCGAGCAGACCAAGATCAGCGGCTACATCTGGTTCTTCGTCGCCGCCGCCGTCTTCTGGATGATCTTCGACCAGGCGGGCTCGACGATGTCGTCCTTCGCCGAGAAGAAGACCGCCGACAACATCTTCGGCCTGCACTTCCCGTCGACCTGGTTCCAGTCGGTCAACCCGGTGTGGGTCATGGCCATCGCTCCGATCTTCGCCTTCCTGTGGCTGTGGCTGGCCCGCCGTGACCGCGAGCCCAGCACCACGGTGAAGTTCTCGATGGCCATGGTCATCATCGGTGCCTCGTTCTTCGTCTTCGCCATCCCGATGGCGATGGCCTCGGACGGCACGAAGGTCAGCCCCGCCTGGCTGCTGATGATCTACATGATCCAGACCATGGGCGAGCTGTGCCTCTCCCCGGTCGGCCTGTCGCTCACCACGAAGATGGCGCCGCAGAAGTACGCGAGCCAGATGATGGGTGTCTGGTTCCTCGCGGTGACCGCTGGTGACTGCACGATGACCCTGCTGACGGAGGCGGGTGCCGACCTGAACGGCACCGGCGTGATCCTCGGGCAGGCGGCGGCCGCCACCCTGGCCGGCTTCGCGGTGTGGATGTCCCGCAAGCGGATCGAGGGCCTGATGGGCGACGTCCGCTGACGGGGCCTGCCAGACCCTGAGAGTGCCCCGGCGCGATCGCGCGCCGGGGCATTTTCATGCCTTCGGGGCCCCTGGTTCCCCGGCACCTGTCACCCGGGCCCTGGTTCCCCGGGGTCCTCCCGCCGGGTGGCCGGCATGGCATCCGGGGTGAACCAGGGCAGGGTGCCGCCGCCCTCGCCGGAGGCGGACGGTTCCGTACGGGCCGCGGGCGTACGGTTCGCGGGCGTACGAGCCGCGGGCGTACGAGCTGCTGCCGTGCGGGCGCGGCGGCGTACGGGCGCCGTGGAGCCCGTACGCGGCCGGAAACGGTCCACGACCGCCATCCCGGCGCGATAGAGCCCCACGGGCACCACCACGCACAGCAGGATCCAGAAGAGCGTCACGCCCCATGGCCTGCTCACGTCCCACGGCTCCGCGAGGAGCACCTTGTCCCCGTACTTCAGTGACACCGTGTAGTCGCCGTACGCGCCCGCCGGCAGCTCCACGTCCAGCGCGACCCTGGCCCGCTGCCCGGCGGCGATCGTGCCCCGCCAGGGACGCTCCTCCCACGACGGCGCCAGCACCCCGTGCGCGGTGCCGAGATGAAAAACCGGGTCCTTGGCCGGGGCCGAGCCGAGATTGCCGACGGTGACCACGAGCCGGCGCTTCGGCGGTGCTCCGAACCAGGTCAGCACCCCGCCCGCGCCGTCCAGCCGCGTCCCGAGGACGCCGAGCCGCTCCTCGCCGCCGCGCGACGGCAGCGGCTCGACCGGGTGCCCGGCCACGGTGAACGCGGCGTCGGCCGCCTCCGCCTCCTCCGTCACCGTGGCCACGTGCACCACGCACGGGCAGGGTTTGGGGGGCTCGGCGACCGGGAGCTCGCGGCGGAAGGCGCCCTTGGTGTCGGTGGTGACGGTCCGGCCGTCGGCGTTGGCGCAGGTGTTGGTGCCGCCGATCATGTTCTGCCCGCAGATCAGCAGGGTCAGCAGGGTCCCGGGACGCCATCCGGTGCCGGTCACGGTGACGCGGCCGCCCTTGCCGGCCTTCCGGCGATCCAGGGTGACGGTGGGCGCGTCGGCGGCGCGGGCCGGGGGCGCGGGCAGCAGGGCGAGCAGCAGGCCGAGCGCCGGGACGAGGAGCAGCATCGCGGTCAGGGCCTGTCGCCACGCTCTGGGGGCGCGGGGGTGGCCGTTCACGCCGGGGCTTCCGGCGCGGGCGTCAGGGGGCGCGGAGAGGGGCTCCCGGCCCGCCTGCGCCTGCTCCGGCGGCTGTGGCGGCGCACGAGGAGCCCCGCGGCGGCGACGAGGGCCAGGCCCAGCCCGCCCAGGGCCGGCAGCACCCACGGCAGCGGCGCATACGAACCGGAAGCGGAGGCACGTGCGGCGCCCGGGGCGCTCGCCGTCACCAGGACATCGACCCGGTCCAGGCGCGGGGCGTCCGGCCACCGCTCGCTGAGCCGCAGGCTCCGGCCGGGCGGCAGCTCGGCGGGCACACCGCTCGCCGTGCGGCGCCAGACCGTGCCGAGGAGGCCGTCGGCGCGGATCGTCAGGTGCGGGGCGAGCGCGGTGTTGCCCCGGTTGACCAGGGCGTAGCGGATGACCGCGCCGGTGCCCGCGCGCTCGACGCGGACGTTCTCGACCGTGAGCGCGCGCAGCGCGGGCCCGCCGGTGACGCGCACGGCGAGCCGGACGCGTGCCTGGCGGCCGTCCCCGCTGACGACGAGCGTGCCGGGGTGGTCGCCGGCCGGGGCGCCGCCGGGGACGGTCACGGTGAGCGGGATGTCGGCGCGGGTGCGCGGCGGGACCCGTACGTGCCGCGCGGCCAGGGCGATCCACGGCCCGGTGGCCCGTACGTCGAGGGTCCGGGCGCGGGCGGAGAGGTTGACCACGGTCAGCTTGTCCTCGAAGACCGTGCCCGGCCCGCCCTCCAGGTAGAACGCCGTCCGGTCCTCCGCGCCGGGCGCGGCCCGGCCCGGGGGCGCGGGCGCCGCCGTCCAGGGCTTGTCGTCCGCGGCGGCTGGCGTGGCCGCCAGGAGGACGACGGCGGCGGCGAGCGCGGTGGCGCGGGGCGCGCCGCGGGTACGGGATGTCATCGGCGGCTCCTGTGCGGGGCGTGCGTGTACGGCGGCCTGGGCAGGTCCGGCGGAGTCTTCGGCTGCGGGCCGTCTTTGCCGCCTGCGGCGGCGAGCGCCCCGCGGGCGCGTCCTCAAACTCCCCCAGCTACCGCTGGGAGGTGCCCCCAACGGGATGGATTTGCGCAGCGGTGGTGTGCGCGACACGGCCCGCAGCGCCCGCGCACATGGGCCGCCGGACACGGACTAGCCCGCTGCGCGGTTCCGGCGGGTGAGCCAGAGGGTGCCGGCGACCCCGGCGAGGAGGACCGTGCCGCCGAGGGTGCCGAGGGCGACGGCGGAGTCGGCGGGGCCGGTCTGGGGGAGCTGGCCGCCCCCTGTGGAAGCAGAGCCTCCGGTGGAAGCGGAACCGCCGGTGGAGGAGGATCCGGAGCCGCCGGTGGAGCCCGTACCGCCGGTCGTGCCGCTGGAGCCGCCCGTCGACCCGCCCGTACCGCTGGACCCGCCCGTACCGCTGGATCCGCCGGTGGATCCCGAGGTGGATCCGCCCGTACTGCCGGAGCCGCCCGACGATCCTCCCGGCCCCTTGACGTCGAGGGTCAGCGACGGCTTGGGGTTGTTGGTGGGCGTGCAGGTGGTGGTCGTGCCCAGCGCCATGATGGTGAGGGTGGAGGCCGTGAAGGTGACCGAGCCGCTCTTCTTGGGCGTGTAGGTGCCCGACAAGTCACTGATCTTGATGGGGGTGTTGGCGGGTATCTCCTGGTCGTTGGCGGGTCCGGTGACGGCCACCGTGCCGCTCTCCGCGCCGCCGAGTCTGATCACCGCGCTCGGCGTCATCGCGCCCTTGCCGAGCGGGACGGGGCTGGAGGAGACGCCCTTCTCGAAGGACATGGTGAGTTTGTACGCGCTGCCGCTCGCGACGCCCTTGATGTCGATGGGTGACACGGCGCTGCGGTCGCCGATCGGGGTCTTGCACTGGTAATTGACGTCGACCGTGACGGCGTGCGCGGCCGGGGCGAGCAGCAGGATCGTCCCGCCGGCCAGGGTCGCGGCGGCCGTGAGCGCGCTCGACCGGCGCGCGGCGCGGCGTGGGAAGTGGGACACCTCGGGTTCCCCTCTCGTCCGGTGCCGTCGCCGAAACTTACTGACGACACATCAGATCGGGCGCCGACAGTACGCCGGGGACCTCGCGGAGGGAAGACACGGAACACGCCGCCGTGGGAACGGCGGCGTGTGCGGGGCCGAGGGGACGGGTGCGGCGCGCGGGGCGCCGCACGTCCGCCGTTACGCGGGGGCGGCCAGCTCGGCCCAGACCGTCTTTCCCTCGCCCGCTTCGTCGCGCACGACGCCCCAGTCCAGGCAGAGCCGCTGCACGATGAACATGCCGTGGCCGCCCGGCCGGCCCGCGCGGTGCGGGGTGCGGGGTGCGGGCGTGCCGGCGCCGAGGTCGACGACCTCCAGCCGCAGCACCTTGCCGACGAAGCTGACGCGCAGCTCCTCGGGGCCCTCGGCGTGCAGGCAGGCGTTGGTGACCAGCTCGGAGACGACCAGCAGGACGTCCTCGGCGGCGGCCCGCCGGTCGGCGCCGGCCGCGGGCAGCCAGCCCCAGTCCGTCAGCGCCTGGCGGGTGAAATCGCGGGACCGCGGCACGGCGCCGCTCACCCCGACGAGGTGCAGCCTGCGTACCTGCCCGGCGCCCGGCGGATGCGGCGAGGTGCGGGCCGACGCGCCGCCGCCCGCCTCCGGACCGGGCTCGCCCGGCGGCGGGTACGACCGGGTGGTGCTCATCAGCGCTTCACCTCACCGATTCACCGATTGAGAAAAGTTGGTCACCTGGTCACCTGGGTCGCCTGGCGCATGGGAACGGATTCAGCAGACTCCTGCCCGACCGTACGAGGGGAACACCCACTACTTCGGTACGGACCCTGTGACGCGGGTAACGCGTCAGAAATACACAGGTGGCGGCAGGGCCGCCGGGAGTCATTCGGCGATGGCCGCGTCGAGCGTGTCATGCACGGTGAAGACGGCCTCGGCACCGGTGATCTCGAAGACCCTGGCGACCACGGGCCGCATCGCCGCGAGGTGGACGGCGCCTCCGGCGGCCTCGGCGGTGAGCCGGGCACCGAGGAGCACGTTCAGCCCCGTGGAATCGCAGAACTCCAGCTTGGAGCAGTCGACCACCACGCGGGTGAGTCCCTGCTCGACGCAGGCGTCGAGGGGCTCGCGCAGCAGCTCGGCCGTGTGGTGATCGAGCTCACCCTCCGGCGTCACGATCGCGCTCACGCCGTGGCGCCGGACCTCTACATGCAGCCGGCCCCTGCTCGCACTGCCGACCATTTCGCGGTCCATGCGCATCCCTTCTCGGTGTGCCTGCCTGGCCTGTCAGAACACTACGCCTTTGATACGACGACCGGTAGCCGAAGATCCGTCATGTCCAGACAAAAGGGGACATGACGCACTTGCCATAGGGAGGTCAAGACAGGTAGGGCTAGTAGACGACATCCACCACGACGGCTCTGGAGGCGCCGCAAACCGCAGCAAGAAGTCAAGGCATCGGCGGCCATATGCCGAGAATGATGGAGGAGACCATGTCACCCCGGCTCGACGAACCGCGCACCGAATACTCTCGGGAGACCGCCTCGTCGACAACCCCGCCCGAGCAGTTGGAGCCCGAGAACTCCGGACTCCCCGTGATCCCGCCGTACGACGAGGTGGGACCGCTCGACGCACGGGCTCTGTCCAAGACACTCTTCGCACGGCTCGTGGAGCTCGAAGAGGGCACCCACGAACACGCCTACGTACGCAACACCCTGGTCGAACTGAACCTGGCGCTCGTGAAGTTCGCCGCCGCGCGGTTCCGCTCGCGCAGCGAGCCGATGGAGGACATCGTCCAGGTCGGCACGATCGGCCTGATCAAGGCCATCGACCGCTTCGAGCTCAGCCGGGGCGTCGAGTTCCCCACCTTCGCGATGCCGACCATCATCGGCGAGATCAAGCGGTTCTTCCGCGACACCAGCTGGTCGGTGCGCGTCCCGCGACGCCTGCAGGAACTCCGCATCGACCTGGCCAAGACCCGCGACGAACTGGCCCAGCAGCTCGACCGCTCCCCCACCGTGGCCGAACTGGCCGAGCGCCTCGGCATCGCCGAGGAAGAGGTCGTCGAGGGCATGGCCGCGAGCAACGCGTACACCGCGAGCTCGCTGGACGCCCAGCCCGACGAGGACGACGCGGAGGGATCCCTCACCGCCCGCATCGGCTATGAGGACCACGGCCTCGAAGGCATCGAGTACGTCGAGTCCCTCAAGCCCATGATCGCCGAACTGGCGCCGCGCGACCGGAAGATCCTGTCGCTGCGCTTCGTGGCGAACATGACCCAGTCGGAGATCGGCGAGGAACTGGGCATCTCCCAGATGCACGTCTCCAGGCTGCTCTCCCGCACGCTGGTGCGGTTGCGCCGGGGGCTGACCGTCGAGGAGTGACCCCGGCCTGTCCGCCACCGATTCGCCCGCCCCTCGGCCGCGCCTTTCCCGCGCGGTGGGAGGGGCGGCGGTGTACAGGCCTCGGGGCGCCCGGATCGTCGTAGTACTCGGTGCGCGGCACAGCGCGGAGCGTACGCTCGGGGCATGGGTGCCGATGTCGGCCGAAGGCTGCAAGCCGTGCGTAAACGCCGGGGCTTGAGCCAGCGGGAGCTGGCGGCGGAGTCGGGTGTCTCGTTGCCGCTGATCCGCAAGCTCGAACAGGGCGAGCGGAACGACACGCGTCTGGAGACGGCCCGGCAGCTCGCCGTCGCACTGTGCGTGCCGACGACCCAGCTGATCGCCGACGCGGACGGGGACGACGCTCCGCCCGCGACACAGTGGGAGCCTGTACGCCAGGCTCTGGCAGCGACCACACGATCCGGCGAACCGGACGAGCTGCCCACAGTCGCCGGGTTGCGCGATGTCCTCGATTCCGCGCTGCCGCTGTTTTCGGGCGACCGGTACGCCGAACTGAGCGGGATCCTTCCCGCACTGATCCGCGATGCCGACGCACTCGCGGAGAGCAGCGGTGCGGAGGGACGGGCGCTCCGCGCCCGGCTCATGCAGCTGACGGGGTGGCTTCTCACCCAGACCCGGCAGTTCGCGGCAGCACACACCGCCCTGGAACGCTCGCTCGACGAGGCACCGGACGCCGTACTCGGAGCGGCCACCGTCAGCACCCAGTGCTGGCTCCTCCTCCGGGAAGGCCGGCTCGCTGCCGCCCGGGACCTCGCGTCCCACTGGGCGGACGACACCGAGCCCCGCATCTCGCGGGCCACACCGGCAGAGCTGAGCGCGTGGGGCTGGCTGCTCCTGCGCCTGTCGGCGGCGTCCGTAAGGGACAACAGACCGGACGAGGCCGACGACGCGCTGCGCCTGGCGCATTCCGCAGCGGTGGCCATGGGACGCGAATTCGCCCCGGGCAAGGACTTTCTGCGCGCCTTCGGGCCCGTAACGGTGAAGCTCAAGCGCGCCGAGAACGCGATGGTCTCCGACCGGCCCGACATCGTCCTCCGGCTCGCCGAACGCACACCCACCGCCGGGCTGCGGCCGACCTCGAACAACCGCAACCGCCACCTCCTGGACGTCGCCGAAGCACACGTCCGCTCGCGTCAGTACGAGGAGGCCGTCGACGTCCTGCTGGGAATCCGGCGAGCGGCCCCGCAGTGGCTGCCCAATCAGCGCTACGCGCACGACATCCTGGGCCGGGTGATCGGCAGAAGAAGGACCCTCACTCCGGACATGCGCGTACTCGCCGACGCTATCGGCGTACCGCTATAACGCCTTGTGGCACTTCCGTCCGGCCCCGCGCCAAACTGCCATTGTCCGGCCGATTCCGGCCTCCGTAGCGTCCTGTGCCATGGCAATGGAGGTCGGAGACATGGTGCTGGACACGAAGCGGGATCGTGTGGGCGAGGTGATGCAGACGACGCCGACGCGGGTTTTCCTGCGGGCCTTCGGCGGTGGAAGAGAATGGGTAGCCGGGCTGGAGGATGTGACTCCGGTCGGGGTCGCGGACGCGCTGCGCGCCAAAGTGGCCGAGATCAACGCGCGGGGGCGGGCGCGGCCGTGACCACCGGGCGGGGGCAGCCATCGGCGCCCGGCTCGGGCACCGGCCCGTGGTGCGCCGTAAAGCCACCGAATCGAGGTATCCGGGACCCGGCGGACCGTGAACCGGAGTTGCTCGACGTCCCGTCAAGAAGGACTGGGGGAAAGTACCGAACCACTCCCAACCGCCTGTGTCACCCCATCGGGTGACTGGGTGGCAGGTATGGGCAAGGGCGCGGTACGTTCGCGCCACAACTCCCATACAGACGACGGCCCCCGGCCGGGACTGGCATCCCGATCGAGGGCCTGATCATCCAGGAAGCTAGAGGCCTTCCCCAATGACTGCAGCGCAGTTTAGCGCGCACGCGTCCGCGCGCACCGAGCCCCCGTGGGCCGGAATCGTCCACATCCGGCATCGCCACGACAGCCACTTCACCGTCGTCGGCAATCACCTCGCCCAGCACCCCTACCTGTCCGCCGTCGCGATCGGCCTCGGGGTGTACATCCAGTCGCTGCCGGACGGTGCGCGCGTCGGCATCAAGGATCTGACCCGCCGTTTCCGGGAAGGCGAGATCACCATCGCGCGGGCGCTGCGGGAGCTGGAGAAGGCCGGTTACCTGGAACGGCGGCGCGTGCGGGCCGACGGCGGGGTGATGGTGACGCGGACCAGTTGGTACGAGCGTCCCGGCTGCCGGGAGAGCAGTGCGCCACCACAGCCTCGCCGCCGGGTCGTCGACCTGGTGAAACGCAAGAAGGAGCCCCCGCTCCCGCCCGCCGACCCGCCCGCCGCCGACGTGCCGGCCGGGCTGCGGCGCCGCGATCCCCGGCTCGTACTCTCGGAGCGGGACGTGCATCGCCTCGCGCCCGGCGTACGGGCCTGGCTCGACCGTGGTGTCACCGCAGGCCAGATCGCCCGCACCCTGTCCGGCCAGCTGCCCCTGGGCGCCATCGCCTGGCCTGCCCGCCTCCTGGGCTACCGCCTCACGACGTGGCTGCCACCGGTGCTGCCCGCCAGGCCGGACGAACCGCCCTCGCTCCCGGTGGCGCGGGCCGACCAGCCACTCCCCTTCCAGACCTGCGACGGCTGCGATCGCGCCTTCCGGGCGGCCGGACCCGGCAAGTGCCGGGATTGCCGCCTGTCGACGGCGGCGTGACCCTACGGCAGGTTGTAGCGACGAATCCGACCGGATTTCACAGCTCCCGAACGCCCCTTCGCCAGACCGCCGACACCAGCGGGACGCCCGGGCGGTAGGCGAGGTGGACGTGGCTGGGGGCGTCGAGGAGGGTGAGGTCGGCGCGGGTGCCGGGGGTGAGGCGGCCGATGTCGGTGCGGCGGAGGGCCGCCGCGCCGCCCGCCGTGGCCGACCAGACGGCCTCGTCGGGGGTCATCCCCATGTCGCGTACGGCCAGCGCCACGCAGAACGGCATCGAACTGGTGAAGGACGACCCGGGGTTGCAGTCCGTGGACAGGGCGACGGTGGCGCCCGCGTCGAGGAGGCGGCGGGCGTCCGGCCACTGGGCGCGGGTGGAGAACTCCGCGCCCGGCAGCAGGGTCGCCACGGTGTCACCGCTCGCGAGGGCGTCGACGTCCGCGTCGGTGAGGTGCGTGCAGTGGTCGGCGGAGGCCGCGCCGAGCTCCACGGCGAGCTGGACGCCGGGCCCGTACGAGAGCTGGTTGGCGTGGACGCGAGGGATCAGGCCGCGGGCGGCACCGGCGGTGAGGATCGTACGGGCCTGGTCGCCGTCGAAGGCGCCGCGCTCGCAGAAGACGTCGATCCAGCGGGCGTGCGGGGCGCAGGCGTCGAGCATCGGGCCGGTGACGAGGTCGACGTAGCCGGCCGGGTCGTCGGCGTAGTCGGGGGAGACGATGTGCGCACCGAGGTAGGTGACCTCGTCCGTGTGGGCGGCGGCGACGCGCAGCGCGCGGGCCTCGTCCTCGACGGTCAGGCCGTAGCCGGACTTGGTCTCCTGGGTGGTGGTGCCCTGCCGCAGCGCCTCACGGAGGTAGCGCCGGAGGTTGGCCTCCAGCGCCTCGTCGCTCGCGGCGCGGGTCGCGGCGACCGTGGTGCGGATGCCGCCCGCACTGTAGCTCTGCCCGGACATGCGGGCGTTGAACTCGGCGGTGCGGTCGCCCGCGAAGACGAGGTGGGAGTGGGAGTCGACGAAGCCGGGGAGCGCGGAGCGGCCCTCGGCGTCGACGCGGTTGTCAGTGGCGGGTGCTTTGCTTGACCTACCGACCCAGGCGACACGGTCACCGTCGACGACGACCGCCGCGTCCTGGATCAGACCGAGGGGGCCTTCACCGAGGGAGGGGTCGTTGGTGACGAGACTGCTGATGTTCGTGATCACCGTGGTCGCCATGGGCGGACGGTACTCCTTCGGGTTCTGTGACGCGTTGCGGTGGGTCAGGCGCGCAGGGCCGCGATGGACTCGGCCAGCGCCGACGGCACGTCGGGTACGAGCTGGTGGGCGCCCTCGCGCACGATATGGCGGCCGCCGACCACGGTGTCCCGGACGTCCGCGTTGGTCGCCGCGAATACGGCCGTCTCGACGGCGAGTTCCGGCGGCGGGCCCGCGGTGCGCACCGAGTCCAGCGCGATCGTGGTGAAGTCGGCGAGCGCGTCCGCCTCGATGCGGCCCGCCTCGTCCCAGCCGAGCGCGGCGTGCCCGTCGGTGGTGGCGGCGCGCAGCAGCTGAGCCGCGGTCCAGTGGCCGCGGGCGCGGCTGTGCAGCCGCTCGTCCAGCTCCATCGCGCGCGCCTCTTCGAGGATGTCGATGACGGCGTGGCTGTCGCTGCCGAGGGACAGCGGCGAGCCGGAGAGCTGGAGCTTGAGGGCCGGTCCGATGCCGTCGGCGAGGTCGCGCTCGGTGGTGGGACACATGCAGACGCCGGTGGACGTGTGACCGAGCAGGCGGATGTCGCCCTGCGTGAGGTGCGTGGCGTGGACGGCCGTGGTGCGCGGGCCGAGCACGCCGTGGTCGGACAGCAGGGTGGTGGGGGTGAAGCCGTGGGCCTCGACGCAGGCGTCGTTCTCGGCGGTCTGCTCGGAGAGGTGGACGTGCAGGGGCGCCTCACGCTCGCGCGCCCAGTCGGCGACTGTGGCCAGCTGGTCGACGGGCACGGCCCGTACGGAGTGGATGGCCGCGCCGATCCGGGTGTTCGCGTCGCTCTTCAGCGCGGCGGCGCGCTCGGCCCACTCCGCGGCGGTGCCGTCGCTGAAGCGCAGCTGGTGCCGGTTGGGCTCGGCGCCGAAGCCGGAGGAGAGATAGCAGGTGTCGAGGAGGGTGATGCGGATTCCGGCGTCGGCCGCGGCCGCGATCAGGGCCTCGCCCATGGCGTTGGGGTTGCCGTAGCGGTCGCCGCCGGGCTCGTGGTGGAGGTAGTGGAACTCCCCGACGGCCGTGATGCCGGCGAGGGCCATCTCGGCGTAGGTCGCCTTCGCCAGCGCGTAGTACGTGTCGGGGGTGAGGCGGTCGGCGACGCCGTACATGACCTCGCGCCAGGTCCAGAAGGAATCCGGCGCGTGGCCCGTCCCGGCACCCGCCGTCGCCTTCGGCGCGGCCTGGACCACGCCCCGCAGGGCCCGGTGGAAGCAGTGCGAGTGGGCATTGGCCAGTCCGGGGACCGTGAGCCCCCGCAGGGTCACCGCCCCCGTCGGCGGGGCGGCGATCCCTTTGCGCACGGCCTTGATCCGGCCGTTCGTGCCCGTCTTGATGACCACGCCCGGCTCGACACCGCTGTCGAGCCAGGCGTGCTCCGCCCAGTAAGTCTGTGCCGTCAGCGACACGCCAGGCCCTCCAGTACGTCGGCGAGTGCGGTCACCCCGGCCAGGCAGTCGTCCTCGGTCGCCGTCTCGGCGGGTGAGTGGGAGACGCCTGTGGGGTTGCGTACGAACAGCATGGCGGTCGGGACGGTCCCGGAGAGGATTCCGGCGTCGTGTCCCGCGCCCGTACCGAGGACGGGGATGCCCCCGCCCAGGATCCGGCCGAGTTCGTCACGCAGCGCGTGTTCGAATTCGACGACGGGGGTGAAGGACTCGCGGGTGATCCGGACGTCCACGCCGTCGCGCTCGCCGCGCTCGACGGCCGCCTTCTCGATCTCGGCGATCACGAGGTCGAGGGTGTCCTGGTCGGCGGCGCGGGAGTCCAGCCAGCCCCGCACGAGGGAGGGGATGGCGTTGACGCCGTTCGGCTCCACGCCGACCTTCCCGAAGGTGGCCAGGGCACCGGCGAGGCGGGCCTTCTTGCGGGCGGCGAGGACGGTGTTGGCGTAGGTGAGCATCGGGTCGCGCCGGTCCTCGATGCGGGTGGTGCCGGCGTGGTTGGCCTCGCCGTGGAAGTCGAACCGCCAGCGGCCGTGCGGCCAGATGGCCGAGGCGATGCCCACGGGGTTGTTCGTCACGTCCAGGGCCCTGCCCTGTTCGACGTGCAGCTCTACGAACGCACCGATGCGGGCGAGGCGCTCCGGGTCGGGGCCGATGGTGTCCGGGTCGTGGCCCGCACGCTCCATCGCCTGCGGCAGGGACACCCCGTCGGCGTCCCGCAGCTCATGCGCCTTCTCCACCGTGAGCTGCCCGGCGGCCAGCCGCGAACCGACGCAGGCGAGGCCGAAGCGGGCGCCTTCCTCGTCGCCGAAGTTGACGATGGCGAGGGGGCGGGCCGGGCGGGCCCCGCGGGCGCGGAGTTCGTCCAGGGCGGCGAAGGAGGACACGACGCCGAGCGGGCCGTCGTACGCGCCGCCGTCCGGGACGGAGTCCAGGTGGGAGCCGGTGACGACGGCGTCACCGGCGGCGGGGTCGCCGAGCCAGGCCCACTGGTTGCCGTTGCGGTCGAGTTCGTAGGTCAGGCCGCGGGATTCGGCCTGCGCCCGGAACCAGGCGCGGCAGTCGGTGTCGGCGCCGGTCCAGGCGTAGCGGCGGTATCCGCCGGTGGCCGCGTTGCGGCCGATGGGCCGTAGGTCGGACCACATCTCGTGGAAGGTGGCGCCTGCGGCGGGCTGCTCCCCTGCCCCGCCCCTTCCCGGAACCGGGGCCGAGGCCCCGGCCCCCCGGACCGCGCCGCGCGCGGTGTCCTCAAGCGCCGGACGGGCTGAATTCGGCTCGCCCGTCACGCCTGCTCACCCTCGCGCATCGGGATGCGCACACCCTTGTCGTCCGCCACCGACTCCGCGATGTCGTAGCCCGCGTCCACGTGGCGGATGACGCCCATGCCCGGGTCGTTCGTCAGGACGCGGCGGATCTTCTCGCCGGCCAGCGCCGTGCCGTCGGCGACCGTGACCTGACCCGCGTGGATGGAGCGGCCCATGCCGACGCCACCGCCGTGGTGGAGGGAGACCCAGGAGGCGCCCGAGGCCACGTTGACCATGGCGTTCAGCAGCGGCCAGTCGGCGATCGCGTCGGAGCCGTCGAGCATGGCCTCCGTCTCGCGGTACGGGGAGGCGACGGAGCCGCAGTCGAGGTGGTCGCGGCCGATGGCCAGCGGCGCGGCGAGCGTGCCGTCGGCGACCATCTCGTTGAAGCGCTCGCCCGCCTTGTCGCGCTCGCCGTAGCCGAGCCAGCAGATGCGGGCGGGCAGGCCCTGGAAGTGGACGCGCTCGCCGGCCATCTTGATCCAGCGGGCGAGGGACTCGTTCTCGGGGAAGAGGTCGAGCATCGCCTTGTCGGTCTTGTGGATGTCGGCCGGGTCGCCGGACAGGGCCGCCCAGCGGAAGGGGCCCTTGCCCTCGCAGAAGAGGGGGCGGATGTAGGCGGGGACGAAGCCGGGGAAGGCGAAGGCGCGGTCGTAGCCGGCGAGCTGGGCCTCGCCGCGGATGGAGTTGCCGTAGTCGAAGACCTCGGCGCCGGCGTCCATGAAGCCGACCATGGCCTCCACGTGGCGGGCCATCGACTCGCGGGCGCGGGTGGTGAAGTCGGCGGGCTTCTCGGCCGCGTAGGCGGCCATCTCGTCGAACTCGACGCCCACCGGCAGGTAGGCGAGCGGGTCGTGGGCGCTCGTCTGGTCGGTGACGATGTCGATGGGGGCGTTCATCGCCAGCAGCTGCGGCAGCAGCTCGGCGGCGTTGCCGAGGACGCCGATGGACAGCGGGCGGCGGGCGTCGCGGGCCTCGGTCGCCAGCTGAAGGGCGTGGTCGAGGGAATCGGCCTTCACGTCCAGGTAGCGGTGCTCGATGCGGCGGTCGATCGCGCGCGGGTCGCAGTCGATACAGATGGCGACGCCGTCGTTCATGGTGACGGCGAGCGGCTGGGCGCCGCCCATGCCGCCGAGGCCGGCCGTCAGCGTGATCGTCCCGGCGAGGGTGCCGTTGACCCCTTTACCCATTGAATGCAGCTTGGCGGCGACGGCGGCGAACGTCTCGTACGTGCCCTGGAGGATGCCCTGCGTGCCGATGTAGATCCAGGAACCGGCGGTCATCTGCCCGTACATCGTCAGGCCGAGGGCCTCCAGGCGGCGGAACTCCTCCCAGTTGGCCCAGTCGCCGACGAGGTTGGAGTTGGCGATGAGGACGCGGGGCGCCCATTCGTGGGTCTGCATCACGCCGACCGGGCGGCCGGACTGGACGAGCATCGTCTCGTCCTGCTTGAGCGTCTGGAGCGTGCGGACCATGGCGTCGAAGGAGCGCCAGTCGCGGGCGGCCTTGCCGGTGCCGCCGTAGACGACGAGCTTGTCCGGGTGCTCGGCGACCTCGGGGTCGAGGTTGTTCTGCAGCATGCGGAGGGCGGCTTCCTGCTGCCATCCGAGGGTGCTGAGCTGGGTGCCTCGCGGTGCTCGGACGGGTCGCGGTCCTGACATGGGCGGCTGCCTCCCTGGTGATGCTCCGGTCCGGCGCGCGCCGAGGAGCGCAGCCGCTGAATAGAACACTTCACATCTTGTGGCAGTGAATAGCATCAGTCAACAGGTCGGCGGGAACCCGCCCGGTTCCATGACAGGCCGCCGCGGCGGTGGTGGAGTGGACGCATGAGTGCGGAAGAGAGCGCCTCCACGCGGCGGCGGGACGCGGTACGGGCCGCCGTCCGGGCCGGGATCATCGACGCCGACCGGCCCGTCGTCGGGCTGCTCGACGTCCGGGGCGTCCGCGATGCCGTCGCGGCGCTCCACGCCGCGTTCGACGGCGCCGCACCCGTCCTGCACGCCTTCGCCGTGAAGGCCGCCTCCCTGGTGCCCGTGCTGCGGCTGCTCGCCGACGAGGGGATGGGCTGCGAGGTCGCCAGCGCGGGCGAGCTCGCGCTGGCGCGCGCCGCCGGGGTCCCGCCCTCCCGCACGGTCCTGGACTCGCCCGCCAAGACGCACGCCGAGCTGCGCGAGGCCCTCGCGCGGGGCATCGCGGTCAACGCCGACAACCGCGAGGAGCTGGCCCGCCTGGACGCCCTCGTACGGTCCGCGCCGACCGGATCCGTGCTGGGCGTGCGCGTGAACCCGCAGATCGGCGGCGGCAGCATCGGGGCGATGAGCACGGCCACGGACACCTCCAAGTTCGGGGTGGCGCTGCGCGACGAGGGAGCGCGCGCCTGGCTGGTGCGCGCCTACGCGGAGCGGCCCTGGCTGACGCGGATGCACGCGCACGTGGGCTCGCAGGGCTGCCCGCTGCCGCTGATGGCCGAGGGCGTACGGGCCACGTACGAGCTGGCCGAGGAGGTCAACCGGGCCGTGGGCCGGCGGCAGGTGCGGACGCTGGACATCGGCGGCGGACTGCCCGTCAACTTCGCCTCCGACGTGGTCACGCCCACCTACCGGGACTACGCGCGGCTGCTCGCGGCCACCGTGCCCGGGCTGTTCGACGGGCGCTACGGCCTGGTCACGGAGTTCGGGCGGTCGCTGCTGGCCAAGAGCGGCACGGTCCTGGCCCGCGTGGAGTACACCAAGTCGGCGGGCGGCCGGCGGATCGCGGTGACGCACGCGGGCGCGCAGGTCGCGACGCGCACCGTCTTCGCGCCCGCGTCATGGCCGCTGCGGGTGCTGGCCTTCGACGCGCGGGGCCGGCCGAAGACGGGCGATCCGGTGCCGCAGGACGTCGCGGGGCCGTGCTGCTTCGCGGGCGACCTGGTCGCGGTGGAACGACCGCTGCCCCCGCTGGAGACCGGCGACCACGTCGCACTGCTCGACACCGGCGCGTACTACTTCTCGAACCACTTCCAGTACAACTCCCTGCCCCGCCCGGGGGTTTACGGGTACGCGTGCGCAGAAGGCAGGAGTGACGCGGAAGGCGGGAGCCCCTCCACGGAGGAACCGGCCACCGAGGACCGCGTCCGCTTCGTGCCCGTACGCCGCCCGCAGTCCCTCGACGAGCTCGTCGAGGAGTCCGGCGGTGGCCCGCACACCGGCGGCCTCAGCGCGCTGCGCTGACCGCCGTACGAGCCGCCGCGCGCCCGCCCCGGCGCTTCGCGCCGCCCGGCGCGGCGTCACCGGCGGCGATGCCGGTGGTCTGGTAGCCGCGCACGGGCTTCGCCGCGGGGCTGCGCCGCGCGGCCTCGGTCCGTACCCACAGCAACGCGTCGGCGCGCCGCTCCAGGCCGCCCAGCCACAGGGCCTTGGCCCACAGGCCGGCGCCGGCCCCGGCCATCGCCAGTCCGGCGGCGGCCGGCACCGCGAGGGAGGAGCCCATGGCGGCGAGGAAGGCGCCCAGCAGCCACCAGCGGCGGGCCCGCCGCCGGTTCCGCAGGGTGACGGCGCGGTCCTGGAGGAAGACGGCGCGCCCCGCGCGGGACGCTCCGCGCGCCAGCTCCTCGTACCGCCGGCGGCGCGCCGTGAACACCGCGCCGGTCGTGATCACGAACAGTGCCGCCCCGGCGAGCACCCCGATCCGCCGCCCGGTCAGCCCCGGCACGAGCGCTCCCGTGCCCGCCGCCAGCAGTCCCGGCCACCACAGCCACCCGGCCGGCGCTCTGACCACCACGGCCACCCGCGCCAGCGCATACGACCCGCGCCCCACGTCGGTCCTCCTTCGCTGCGTCGGTCCACACGGAATCTGCCCCGTCCGGCGGCCGACTCAACCGGAACCGGGGATCCGCGCGGCAGGCTAGCCAACGAATCTGAGGACTGGCTGAGAAGCACCGGGCGCACGCGGAGCGCGCGGGTCATACCCCGGTAGTACACGCGTGTTGGCTCCGCCGTATGACGCGCCCGCCACCGCCGTTTCCCTAGAGTCGGCGCACCGGCCGATCGGAGGGAGCGGGACGATGGCGGTTCACGAGCGGGGACTGAGACGACGGGCCGTGGTGGCGGCGACGGTGCTGGCCGTGACGGCGCTGCTGGGGACGACGACGGGCCGGGCCGAGGCGCGGGAGCCGGGCACGCCCCGCCCCGCGCTGCCGGCGCCCACCGGCCCGTACGCGGTCGGCACCACCACCCGGCACCTGGTGGACACCCGCCGCCCGGACCCCTGGAAACCACGGGAGGGCGCCCGGGAGGTGATGGTCGGCCTGTTCTATCCGGCGGACCGCGTGGGTGGGAAGGACGGGGGCGACACCGCCCCGCACATGGACGCCGGCTCCGCCGCCCACTTCGGCTCCGCCCGCGGCGCGGGCAGCTTCAACTACGGCGTCCGCCCGGACGCCGCCGACTGGACGTCGACGCGCACCCACGCGCGTGTGGACGTCCCCGTGGCGCGCGGCAGCCGCGCGCTGCCGGTCGTGCTGTACTCCGCGGGGCTGGGCGACCCGCGCACCTGGAACACCGGTCTGGTGGAGGACCTGGCCTCGCGCGGCTACGTCGTCGTCACCATCGACCACACCTACGACTCCTCCGAAGTGCGCTTCCCGGGCGGACGCCTGGCGGAGTCGGTCCTGCCCACGCTCGCCGGCGCCCCCGTGTCCGAGGTCGACGCGGCCCTGCGCACATCGATGAAGGCGCGGGTGGACGATACGCGGTTCGTCCTCGACACCCTGGGCGGCGCGGCGTGGCGGCAGGGGCTGCCGCGCGGCCTGGGGCACGCCATGGACCTGCGGCGGGTGGGCATGGCCGGGCAGTCGGCGGGCGGGTTCACGGCGGCGCAGACCATGCACGACGACCGCCGGATCATGGCGGGGATCAACATGGACGGGCAGATGGAGTTCCCCCTGCCCGACGACACCGGCAGCACGCTGAGCACGGTCGCGCGCGAGGGCGTGGACCGGCCGTTCCTGCTCCTGGGCTCCGACGGCCCGGGCGCGGAGGACAACCGGGCCTCGTGGGCGTCCTTCCGGCGGCACTCCACGGGCTGGGGGGCCGAGATGGCCATGACCGGCGGGGCGCACGGCGCCTACACCGACGCCGCCTCCCTGCTGCCGGCGTTCGCCCGGCAGGGTGCGCTGACGGAGGAGGACCTCCGCAAGGACATCGGGACGGTGCGGCCGGAGCGGGCGGTGGCTGCCACGCGCGCGTACGCGGTGTCGTTCTTCGACCGGTTCCTCAAGGGGCGCGACGACCACCTGCTGGACGGGCCGTCGCCGCGCTTCCCGGAGATGCGCTCCGAGCGGTAGCGGACCGCGGGCCCGCCACTCTCCGGGACAGGCCGCGGGCCCGTCACTCCACGAACAGGCCCCGCGCCGCCGCCTTCGCGTCGAACTCCTCCAGCCGCGACTGCGCGTCCGGCAGCGCGTCGCACATCGCCTCCAGGAGCACCCGGCCCAGCAGCATCGGCGCGCACGCCGTGTCGAAGGCGAGGCCCGTGCCGACGGCGGCGGGCAGCAGCAGGTCGCTGTGCCGGGCGACGGGCGCGAAGGTGGAGTCGGCGACGGTGACGACGGTCAGGCCCTCGCCCCGGGCGTACTCCAGCGCCTCGACCACCTCGCGCGGGTGGCGGGGCAGCGCGAAGCACAGCAGCGCGCTCGCCCCGGCCCGTACGGCCGCGTCGACGCGGTCGGCGAGCAACGTGCCGCCCTCGTCCAGGAGCCGCACGTCGGGGTGGACCTTGCGGGCGAAGTAGGCGAAGCCGGCGGCCTGGGCGGTGGCGGCCCGCAGGCCGAGCACGGGCAGCGGCCGGGACGCGGCGAGCAGCCGCCCGGCCCGGCTGACGGGTTCGGGGTCGGCGAGCAGGGAGGCCAGGTGGCGGAGGTTGTCGATCTCGGCCTGGACGGCCTGCTGGTACTCGTTGTACGAGCCGTCGCCGGGCTCGTCGCCGGCCGGGACGACGTCGCGCAGGTGCCGGCGCAGCGCGGGGTAGCCGTCGAAGCCGAGGGCGACCGCGAAGCGGGTCACGGACGGCTGGCTGACGCCGGCGAGTTCGGCGAGTTCGACGCTGGAGAGGAACGGCGCGTCGGCGGCGCGCCGGACCATGCAGTGGGCGATCCGGCGCTGGGTCGGGGTCAGCCGGTGCCCCTCGAAGAGCTTCTGCAGGCGTGCGGTGGCTTCCGGCTCGCCTCCGTTGTCACTCATCGGCCCTCCACGCTTCTCGGTACGTC
This sequence comes from Streptomyces sp. ISL-11, assembly GCF_018614525.1. Classification (GTDB taxonomy): domain Bacteria; phylum Actinomycetota; class Actinomycetes; order Streptomycetales; family Streptomycetaceae; genus Streptomyces. The sequence goes on along the minus strand of NZ_JAGGOL010000094.1, from coordinate 6,895 downwards.
CGGTCCCGGCACGTCCAGTCTCTTCATTCAGCTACCCCTGACCCTGCATGGAATTATGCAGGGTCAGGGCGCGCCCCGCCCCGGCCCGCCTCACAAAGGCGGCAGGAGCTTCTTCTGCGGCTTGCCCATCGCGTTGCGCGGCAGCTCCTCCAGAAAGCGGACCCGGCGCGGCCGCTTGTGGCCGGAGAGGTGCCCGGCCACGAAGTCGATCAGCTCCCGCTCACCGACCCCGTCGGCCACCACATAGGCGACGATCTCCTGCCCGAGGTCGTCGTGCGGCACCCCGACGACGGCGGCCTCGCGCACCGCCGGGTGGTCCAGCAGCGCGTTCTCCACCTCGCCCGCCCCGACCCGGTAACCGCCGGACTTGATGAGGTCGGTGGAGGCCCGGCCGACGATGCGGTGCATGCCGTCCGGCTCGATGGTGGCGATGTCGCCCGTACGGAACCAGCCGTCCGAGGTGTACGCGGCCGCCGTGGCCTCCGGGCGGCCCAGGTACCCGGCGAACAGCGTCGGCCCGGACACCTCCAGCTCCCCGATGCCGCCCTCGGCCGCCGCCAGCCGGGTCCGCGTGCCCGGCAGCGGCAGGCCCACCGAGCCGGGCCGGCGCTCGCCGTCGGCCCGCGTGGTGAGGGTGATCAGGGTCTCTGTCATGCCGTAACGCTCCACGGGCCGCTGCCCGGTGAGCGCCTCCAGGTCGCGGAAGACGGGCGCGGGCAGCGCCGCGCTGCCCGACACCAGCAGCCGCGCCTTGCCCAGCTCCCGGGCCGCGTCGGGGGCGCCGGCCACCCGCGACCACACCGTCGGCACCCCGAAGTACAGGCTGCCGCCGGCGGCCGCGTACGCCTCGGGGGTCGGCCGGCCGGTGTGCACCAGGCGGCAGCCGGTGCGCAGCGCGCCCAGCACGCCGAGGACGAGGCCGTGCACGTGGAACAGCGGCAGGCCGTGCACCAGCGTGTCCTCGGCCGTCCACTGCCAGGCCCGCGCGAGCCCGTCGAGGCCCGCCGCGACGGCCCCGCGCGGGATGAGCACGCCCTTGGGCGACCCGGTGGTGCCGGAGGTGTAGAGGATCAGCGCGGTGCTGCCGGGGTCCGCCTCGGGCCCCGACCAGTCGGCCCGCTCGCCCAGGTCGACGGGGACTTCCTGGCCGGCGCCCAGCACCAGGGCGGCGCCGGAGTCGCGCAGGATGTGGCCGCGCTCGGCGGGGCCGGAGTCCGGCGGCAGCGGCACCACGGGCACCCCGGCCAGCAGCGCGCCCACGACGGCCACGACCGTCTCCAGCGTCGCCTCCGCGTGCACGGCCACCGACGGCGATCCGGCGATCCGGTGCGCCACCGCGCCCGCGGCGCCCAGCAATTGCTCCCGCGAGCAGGACCGGCCGGCGACGGTGAGGGCGTCCGGCCGGTCGGCCACGCCGGCTCCGGCGGCCAGGGACGACAGCAGGGGTTCGGTCGGTTCGGGCACGGACTTGCTCCTTCCACGGGGGCCGCCGGCGGTCCGGGGACTGCCCCCACTGCGGATACGGGTGCTGGCCCCAGGGACGCGGGGCCGCTGCGACCGTATCGTCGTCCGTATGACGGCCCACGACCCCGATGTGAAGAAGGACCTCGCCGCGACCCTGGAGACCCGCAAGGAACTGGGGCCGGAGTACGAGGCGGAGCTCGTCGACTCGTTCCTCGCGAACGTCGACCGGAAGATCGACCAGAAGGTCGACAGCACCGTCGACCGCCAGGTGCGGCGCCACCTCGCCGAGCGGCAGATGTCCGTGGCCCGGGGCGCCCGGCCGCGCCCGGCGGACGCGGGACCGGGCAACTTCGGCGAGCGCTTCGGCTTCGCGGCGATCTCCCTGGTGCTGGCGATCCCGCTGTCCGCCATCGGCGTGGTCAACGCGCACCTGCCCGGTCTGCTGGTGACCTGGGCGGGCATCGTCGGCGTCAACGCCCTGAACTCGGCGGGGTTCTTCCCCTGGCCGCGTTCCCACAAGCAGGACGCCGAATAGGCCGGAAGCGGCCGGTTCCCGGCCGGAAAGCGCGCCCGGGAAACGGCGGGAGAGATGGCGGGGGACCGCCGCACCCCGGCCGAGGCCGGAGTCGGGACGACGGCGGTCCCCCGCGGGGACGCGGTGCGGGCCTGGGCCCGTACCCCCGCGTCCGGACGGCCGTGGAGTCCGGGAGCCGCTCCGGAGGGTCCTGCCGCCGCACTGAGGGGTGCCGGTTCGGGCGACCGCCCTTGCCGACACCCCTCAATATGCCGGACCGTTGTTAAGTCCGTGCTGCGAGCGCGTGACACATACGTACCTTTTACGGGTCGCCTGTGCGTCTTGCTGTTCGCTTGACAACGCCTTTTGACAAGGCCCTTGCGCTACGACGTGCGCAAGGGCCCCAGCATCGCCCCTACTTGGCCGTGCCCGCGTCCTGCGCGAGGAACGCCAGCAGGTCCTGACGGCTCACCACACCGGTCGGCTTGCCCTCGACCAGCACGATCGCCGCGTCCGCCTCGCCCAGCACGGCCATCAGGTCCGCGACCGGCTCACCGGAACCGACCTGCGGCAGCGGCGGGCACATGTGCTTCTCCAGCGGGTCGGACAGCGAGGCGCGCTGGCTGAACAGCGCGTCCAGCAGCTCCCGCTCCACGACCGAGCCGATGACCTCGGCGGCCATCACATCGGGGTGCCCCGCGCCCGGCTTGACGATGGGCATCTGCGAGACGCCGTACTCGCGGAGCACCTCGATGGCCTCGCCGACCGTTTCCTCGGGGTGCATGTGCACCAGCGAGGGCATGCCGCCGTCCTTGCGGCGCAGCACGTCGGCCACGCGCGCGGCGTCGCCCGGCTCCTCCAGGAAGCCGTAGTCCGCCATCCACTCGTCGTTGAAGATCTTGCTGAGGTAGCCGCGGCCGCTGTCGGGCAGCAGCACCACGACGACGTCGTCCGGGCCGAGGCGCTTGGCGAGCTCCAGCGCGCTGACGACCGCCATGCCGCAGGAGCCGCCGACCAGCAGGCCCTCCTCGCGGGCGAGGCGGCGCGTCATCTGGAAGGCGTCCTTGTCGGAGACCGCGATGATCTCGTCGGTCACCGTGCCGTCGTAGGCGGTCGGCCAGAAGTCCTCACCGACGCCCTCGATCAGGTACGGACGGCCGGAACCGCCGCTGTAGACCGAGCCCTCGGGGTCGGAGCCGACGACCTTGACGCGGCCCTCGCTGACCTCCTTCAGATAGCGGCCGGTGCCGCTGATGGTCCCGCCGGTGCCCACGCCCGCCACAAAGTGAGTGATCTTGCCCTCGGTCTGCTCCCAGATCTCCGGACCCGTGGAGTAGTAGTGCGACAGGGGGTTGTTCACATTGCTGTACTGGTCCGGCTTCCAGGCGTTCGGCGTCTCGCGCACGAGCCGGTCCGAGACGTTGTAGTAGGACTCCGGGTGCTCCGGGTCGACGGCCGTCGGGCAGACGACGACCTCCGCACCGTAGGCCCGCAGCACATTGATCTTGTCGTTGGAGACCTTGTCGGGGCACACGAAAATGCACTTGTAGCCCTTTTGCTGGGCCACGATCGCCAGACCCACACCGGTGTTGCCGGAGGTCGGCTCGATGATCGTGCCGCCCGGCTTGAGCGCGCCGGACTGCTCCGCCGCCTCGATCATCCGCACGGCGATGCGGTCCTTGACCGAACCGCCGGGGTTGAAGTACTCGACCTTGGCAAGGACGGTGGCCTGAATGCCTTCGGTCACGCTGTTGAGCTTCACAAGCGGGGTATTGCCAACAAGCTCAACCATCGAATCGTGATACTGCACGGTGATCTCCGCGGTCGGGGGCACTAGCGGTCGTCGCGTACCCGTACGTCCAGCCTATTGCGCCGCCGAGTGCACTAGCGGTGCGTTGCGACAAGGACCACTCGGGGCAACAACCTGTTAGCACGGTGGAGCCGGGGTGCGTACCGTCGGAGCGGGAGGAGGTCCGGGCCCATGTCCATGTCGAGGGCGAGAGTCGCACGGCGCATCGCGGCGGCGGCGGCCTACGGAGGCGGCGGCGTCGGTCTGCTGGGCGCGACCGTGGTCGGGGTGCTGCTCACCGAGGCGCGGCTGGCCAAGCGGGTGGTCGGCGGGGGCCACGAACCACCACCGCACGCGGACGGCCGCTACGGCTCCGCCTTCGTCCACCGCCTGGGCCACGAGCCCCTGCTGCTGGGACTGCTCGGCGACTCCACGGCCGCCGGCCAGGGCGTGCACCGGCCACGGCAGACGCCGGGGGCCCTGCTGGCCTCGGGGCTCGCGGCGGTCGCCGAGCGGCCCGTACAGCTGCGCAACGTGGCCCTGCCGGGCGCGCAGTCCCACGACCTGGACCGGCAGGTCACGCTGATGCTGGAGGACGGCCCGGTCCCCGACGTGTGCGTGATCATGATCGGCGCCAACGACGTCACCCACGGCATGCCCGCCGCCCGCTCCGTGCGACTGCTGTCCGACGCCGTGCGCAGACTGTGCGAGGCGGAGTGCGAGGTGGTGGTGGGCACCTGCCCCGACCTGGGCACGATCGAGCCGGTCTATCAGCCGCTGCGCTGGATCGCGCGGCGGCTGAGCCGTCAGCTGGCGGCGGCCCAGACGATAGGGGTGATCGAGGCGGGCGGCCGTACGGTCTCGCTCGGCGACCTGCTGGGCCCGGAATTCGCCCAGAACCCCCGCGAGCTCTTCGGCCCGGACAATTACCATCCGTCCGCCGAGGGCTACGCCACGGCGGCCATGGCCGTGCTGCCCACGCTGTGCGCGGCGCTGGGGCTGTGGCCCGAGGGCGAGGAGCGGCCGGACGTCGCGCGCCGCGAGGGCATCCTGCCGGTGGCCCGGGCGGCCGCGGAGGCGGCGGCCGAGGGCGGCACCGAGGTCACGGGCGCCCGCGGCCGGTGGGCGCTGCTCAAGCACCGCAAGCGGCGCCGGCTGCCGGCCCACACCGAGGCGACGCCCCACCACGTGTGGTCGAGGGCGGGAAGGGGGACGTGAGGCGGTACGGGCGGTGGCCCGCATCACAGTGACCAAGCCGTGACCCCAGCCCTACGGGCGGGTAACTTCCAACAGGCCCTATCCGACGGTTCCGCCGTGATACCGCCTCCGTCCCGCCTTCTCGCGCCCACTGGAGCCCGTGATGCCCGAAGCCGTGATCGTCTCCACCGCCCGTTCCCCCATCGGTCGCGCCTTCAAGGGCTCGCTGAAGGACATGCGTGCCGACGACCTGACCGCGACGATCATCGGCGCCGCGCTCGCCAAGGTCCCCGAGCTCGACCCGCGTGACATCGACGACCTGATGCTCGGCTGCGGCCTGCCCGGCGGCGAGCAGGGTCACAACCTGGGCCGGATCGTGGCCGTGCAGATGGGCATGGACCACCTGCCCGGCTGCACCATCACCCGCTACTGCTCCTCCTCGCTCCAGACCTCGCGGATGGCGCTGCACGCCATCAAGGCGGGCGAGGGCGACGTCTTCATCTCGGCGGGCGTCGAGACGGTCTCCCGCACCGTCAACGGCTCCTCCGACGGCATGCCGGGCAGCCACAACACCTTCTTCGCCGAGGCCGAGGCCCGTACGGCGCACCGCGCCGAGCACGGCAGCGACGAGTGGCACGACCCGCGCGAGGACGGCCTGGTGCCGGACGCGTACGTCGCGATGGGGCAGACCGCCGAGAACCTGGCGCGTCTGAAGGGCATCTCCCGCCAGGAGATGGACGAGTTCGGCGTCCGCTCGCAGAACCTCGCCGAGGCGGCCATCGCGAAGGGCTTCTGGGCCCGCGAGATCACCCCGGTCACCACGCCCGACGGCACGGTCGTCGCCAAGGACGACGGCCCGCGCGCGGGCGTCACCCTGGAGGGCGTCCAGGGCCTGAAGCCGTCCTTCCGCGCCGACGGCCTGATCACGCCGGGCAACTGCTGCCCGCTCAACGACGGCGCCGCCGCCCTGGTGATCATGTCCGACACCAAGGCGCGGGAGCTGGGCCTGACCCCGCTCGCCCGGATCGTCTCCACCGGTGTCTCCGCCCTCTCCCCCGAGATCATGGGCTTCGGCCCGGTCGAGGCCAGCAAGCAGGCGCTGCGGCGGGCCGGGCTGGGCATCGGCGACATCGACCTCCTTGAGATCAACGAGGCGTTCGCGGCCCAGGTCATCCCGTCCTACCAGGCGCTGGGCGCCGACCTGGACCGCGTCAACGTCAACGGCGGCGCGATCGCGGTCGGCCACCCCTTCGGCATGACCGGCGCCCGCATCACGGGCACGCTGATCAACTCGCTCCAGTGGCACGACAAGCAGTTCGGCCTGGAGACGATGTGCGTGGGCGGCGGGCAGGGCATGGCGATGGTGATCGAGCGGCTGAGCTGAGCCGCAGCGGAGGGTAGGGGTCGCCCGAGGAACGAGGGCGGCACCTGCCCGCAGCGCAGGCGAGGCGAAGACGCGGCCGACAAGCACGAGCGGCTGAGCTGAGCCGCAGCGGAGGGTAAGGGGCGCCCGAGGCTGGGCTGAGCCGCGGTGCCCCTGATCAATACGGGCACTTGAGCTGATCACAAACAGGCTCCCGGCGGTCCGTATGTGTCCGTGACCGAATCGCCCCCAGGATGTGACCAACGTCCTGGGGGCACTTCGTTTCCCCAGGTCAGATATGTTGAAGGGACAACGTCCGGGCCCTAAGTCCCATCCCCTTCATGACGTTTTGCACTGTGGCCATAGAGCAGCGCGCGCGAAGCTGAGGTAGGAATCTGGGGGACCTATAGCAACCGGGAGTACGTCAGTGAGCGCCATGTCCCTTGCCCTGCTGCTGGCCGCTGCCACCGCGACGGCCGCCGGCGCGGCCGCGCTGTACAGCACTCGCGGCCTGCGTCGCCAGATCACCGCGCTGCGCGCCGAGCTGGCCGCCGCGGGGGCGGACCGC
>NZ_JAGGOL010000093.1 GCF_018614525.1 Streptomyces sp. ISL-11 | reverse complement strand
GACCTGGCGGGCGCCGCGGCCGAGCGCTGCGAGGTGCGCATAGGCGGGCCGCTCGCGGAGGTGCTGCGAGGGGTCAGACCCGTCTTCGGTGACTCCTCCGCCGCGCGGGCGGCGCTCCCGGAGCTGCTGGGCGAGGGCCGGTGCGTGCCCGGCCGGCAGCGCACGATCCTCGCGCCGCTGCGGGGGCGGCGGCGGGTGATCGGCGCGGCGGTGTTCATACGGCGCGCCGACCGGCCCGCGTTCGAGGGCGACGACCTGCTGGTCGCGGCCCAGCTCGCGACGCACACCGCGCTCGGCGTCGACAAGGCCGTGCTCTACGGCCGCGAGGTCTACATCGCGGACGAGCTCCAGCGCACGATGCTCCCCGACTCCCTCCCCCAGCCCACCGGCGTCCGGCTCGCCAGCCGCTACCTCCCGGCCGCGGAGACCGCCCGGGTGGGCGGCGACTGGTACGACGCGATCCCGCTGCCGGGCAACCGCGTGGCGCTCGTCGTCGGTGACGTCATGGGCCACTCCATGACCTCCGCCGCGATCATGGGCCAGCTGCGCACCACCGCGCAGACCCTGGCGGGCCTGGACCTGCCGCCCGCGGAGGTGCTGCACCATCTGGACGAGCAGGCGCAGCGGCTGGGCTCGGACCGCATGGCCACCTGCCTGTACGCGGTGTACGACCCGGTCGCGCACCGCATCGTGATCGCCAATGCCGGGCACCCGCCGCCGATACTGCTGCACCGGGGCGGTCGCGCCGAGGTGCTGCGGGTGCCGCCGGGCGCTCCGATCGGGGTCGGCGGGGTCGACTTCGAGGCCGTGGAGCTGGACGCGCCGGCCGGGGCGACGCTGCTGCTGTACACCGACGGCCTGGTGGAGTCCCGGATACGGGACGTGTGGACCGGCATAGAGCAGCTGCGCGAGCGGCTGATCGAGACGGCCCGGCTGACCGGCCCGAACCCGCCGCCGCTGGAGCCGCTGTGCGACGAGGTGCTGGGCATGCTCGGCCCGGGCGACCGGGACGACGACATCGCCCTGCTGGCGGCGCGCTTCGAGGGGATCGCGCCCAGCGACGTGGCGTACTGGTTCCTCGACCCGCGCCCGCAGACGGCCCGGCAGGCGCGCCGGCTGGCCCGGCGGGCGCTGACCCGCTGGGGCCTGGAGGAGCTGTCCGACAGCGTGGAGCTGCTGGTCAGTGAGGTGATCACCAACGCGGTGCGGTACGCCGAGCGGCCCATCACGCTGCGGCTGCTACGGACGGACGTGCTGCGGTGCGAGGTCGGCGACGATGTGCCGCAGCTGCCCCGGCTGCGCCAGGCGCGGCCCTCGGACGAGGGCGGGCGCGGGCTGTATCTGGTGAACAGGCTGGCCAGGCGGTGGGGCGCCACCCGGCTGTCGACGGGAAAGGTGGTCTGGTTCGAGCTGGCGCTGCCCGCGCACACGCGGTGAGGGCGGCCCGGAATCCCTCCTTCGGCAGGCCCCGCCGGCCTGTCGCCGGGCCCGTCGCTCGACGAGGTGAAGTTCTGGACAGAGTCCAGGCTCCTGTTGCCGACATGCTGTCGGCGGAGTTCACTGGCTCGGGTGGAGGGCCGTACGGACGCGCCCTCACCCATCCCCCGTTCCGGGAGGCGTCCCATGACCGACTCGGCGCAGCAGGCCCCGTACACCACGAACAATGCCGGGATCCCCGTGGAGAGCGACGAGCACTCGCTCACCATCGGTGACACCGGCCCCATCCTCCTCCAGGATCACTATCTGATCGAGAAGATGGCCCAGTTCAACCGCGAGCGGGTCCCCGAGCGGGTGGTGCACGCCAAGGGGGGTGGCGCCTACGGCTTCTTCGAAGTGACCAATGACGTCAGCCAGTTCACCAAGGCCGATCTCTTCCAGCCCGGCAGGCGCTGCGAGATGCTGGCCCGCTTCTCGACGGTGGCGGGCGAGCAGGGCAGCCCGGACACCTGGCGCGACCCGCGCGGCTTCGCGCTGAAGTTCTACACCGAGCACGGCAACTACGACCTGGTCGGCAACAACACCCCGGTCTTCTTCGTCCGCGACCCGCAGAAGTTCCAGGACTTCATCCGCAGCCAGAAGCGCCACCCGCGCACCGGCCTGCGCAACAACGACATGCAGTGGGACTTCTGGACCCTGTCGCCGGAGTCCGCGCACATGGTCACCTGGCTGATGGGCGACCGCGGCATCCCGAAGACCTGGCGCCACATGAACGGCTACAGCTCGCACACCTATATGTGGGTGAACCAGGGCGGTGAGCGCTTCTGGGTGAAGTACCACATCAAGACCGACCAGGGCATCGAGTTCCTCACCCAGGCGGAGGCCGACGAGCTCGCGGGCTCGGACGCCGACAAGCACCGCCGGGACCTGTTCGAGTCCATCGAGAGCGGGGACGCCCCCTCCTGGACGATGAAGGTTCAGGTCATGCCGTTCGAGGACGCGGCGGACTACCGCTTCAACCCCTTCGACCTCACCAAGGTCTGGCCGCACGGCGACTACCCGCTGATCGACGTCGGCCGGATGACGCTGAACAAGAACCCCGAGGATTTCTTCGTCCACATCGAGCAGGCCGCGTTCGAGCCGTCCAACCTGGTGCCGGGCATCGGACCGTCCCCGGACAAGATGCTGCTCGGCCGGCTCTTCTCCTACCCCGACACCCACCGCTACCGCATCGGCCCCAACTACGCGCAGCTGCCGCCCAACCGGCCGCGCTCACCGGTGAACTCCTACGCGAAGGACGGCCCGATGCGCTACGAGCCGTCGCGTACGGCCGCGGTGTACGCCCCGAACTCGTACGGCGGGCCGGCCGCCGACACCGCGCGCTTCGGTGACCCTGCGGGCTGGGCCGCCGCGGGCGAGATGGTGCGCGAGGCGTACAAGCTCCACCGCGAGGACGACGACTGGGGCCAGGCCGGGACGATGGTCCGCCAGGTCCTCGACGACGCCGCCCGCGACCGGCTGGTCTCCAATGTCTCCGGCCACCTGAGCCAGGGCCTCAGCCGGCCCGTGCTCGACCGCGCGCTGGTGTACTGGCGCAACATCGACAAGGAGACGGGCGACCGCATCGCCACGCGGGTCAACGGCGGCTGACGACGCACGACGGCCGCCGATCGCGCCAGGAGCGCGGTCGGCGGCCGTCGTGCGACCCGGTACGGGCCGGGGTCAGTCGCGTGCCCCGTTGAGGTTGCCACCGCCCGCGTCCCCGACGCCCCCGGTCGTGGGCGTCGGCGGCGAGGAGGTCGGCGGCTTGGGCGGCTTCGGCTTCTGGGACTGCGACGTGGACGACGAGGGCTCGCGCGTGGGCGTCGGCCGCGACGGGGTCGCCGAGGGCGACTGCGACTGCGGGGAGCGCGACGGCGACGGGCTCTGCGACGGCGGCGTGGACGGCTTGGCGGAGGTGGTCGGCGCCGGCGGCGGGGGCACCACGGCCAGCTCGTCCGTGTCCAGGTCGAACTCGGTGTCGCCGTAGGCGACCTTGCCGGTGTAGTCGGCCCAGATCTGAGCCGGGTAGCCGCCACCGTTGACGCGGCCGCCCTCGACACCACCGGTGCCGGTCAGCGGCACCTGCGCGCCGCCGGGGCCCTCGCCGAACATGCCGACCGAGGTGATGAGATCGGGGGTGTAACCGGAGAACCAGGCCGACTTGTTGTCGTCGGAGGTGCCGGTCTTGCCCGCCACCGCGTAGTCGCCCAGCTGCACGGCCGTGGCCGTACCGTCGTTGACCACGCCCTTGAGGACCTGGGTGACGTTGTCGGCGTTGGTGGTGCTGATCACCTGCGAGCCGATCGCGTTGGGCATCTGGACCTTCTCGCCGTTGCGGGTCACCGACGCGACGATGGTCGGGGTGACCTGCTTGCCGTGGTTGGCGAGCGTGGCGTAGGCACCGGCCATGTGGAGGGGGCTCGCGGCCATGGAGCCCAGCGACATGGCGGGAACCTCTTCGAAGTTGCCCGCGCCGCCGTTCATGCCCATGTCGACCGCGGTCTTCTTGACCTTGTCGAGGCCGACGTCGACGGCCATCTGCGCGAAGACGGAGTTGATCGACTTGTTCATCGACTCCTGCACGGTCACCGGACCGTAGCTGGTGTGGTCCTCGTTCTCCGGGGCGAAGGCGACCTCGCTGTTGCGGATGGGCCGCTTGTTGTCGCCGTTGTAGATCGTGCCGGCGGTGATCCGCTGGCCGTCCTCGTTCTTCGACTTGTTCTGCAGCGCGGAGGCGAAGATGAGCGGCTTGAAGGTGGAAGCAGGCTGGTAGTCCTCGCGGGTGGCGTTGCTCTTGAAGTGCTTGAGGTAGTCCTGGCCGCCGTACAGGGCCATGATCTTGCCGGTCTTGCGGTCCACCGACACGGCGCCGACCTGGGCGTAGCCGTCGACCTTGCGGGCCTGTGGGTCGAGCCGGGAGGTCACCTTCTCGTGGACCGCCTGCTCCATGGCCTTCTGCTTCTTCGGGTCGACGCTGAGCGTGATGGTCCAGCCGCCGGCGGCGAGGGCGCTCTCACCGCGTCCGTCCTTGCGGAAGGCGCGCTCGACCTCCTGCTTGGCCGCCTCGACCAGGTAGCCGTTCTGACCGCTCATGCCCTTCGGGGGCTTGGGGTCCTTCGGCACCTCGAACTTCATGGTCTTGCGCTTGTCGGCGTCGAGCCACTTCTTCTCGACCATCTTGTCGAGGACGTAGTTCCAGCGCGCCTGGGCGTTGCGCTTGCCGGCGTCCGTGGCGACCGTCCAGTCGTACTGGCTCGGCGCCTGGAGCAGCGCGGCGAGGTAGGCGCCCTCTTCGAGCGTGAGCTTGTCGGCGTCCTTGTCGTAGTACGCGTGGGACGCGGCCTGGATGCCGTAGGCGTTGCGGCCGTAGTAACTGGTGTTCAGATACCCGGCGAGGATGTCCTTCTTGTCGAACTTCTGCTGCACCTTGAGGGAGATGATCAGCTCGTTCACCTTGCGGGTGACGGTCTGTTCCTGGCTCAGGTAGTAGTTCTTGACGTACTGCTGGGTGATGGTGGAGCCACCCTGCTTGCCGCGGCCCATCACGGTGTTGAGGATGCCTCGGGCCGTGCCCTTGAAGTCGACACCGGGGTCGGTCCAGAAGTCCTTGTTCTCCGCGGCGACCACCGCGTCCTGGACGTTCTTCGGGATCTTCTCCAGCGGCACTTCCTCGCGGTTGACCGTGCCCGTACGGGCCAGCACCGTGCCGTTGCTCAGCTTGTAGACGTTGCTCTGCAGCTTGGCCGCCGAATTGCCGGAGGGCACGTCGACGTAGAGGTAGAGCGCCACGAAGGCGCCGATGCCGAGGGCGATCACGGCCAGGAAGTAGGCGAGCAGCTTCTTCCAGGTGAAGAAGCGGCGTATGCCGGTCTTCTTGGGCTTCTTGCCCTTTGCAGTGCGCGGGCTCTTGTCCGCCCGTCGTGCTTCCGCTCGGCCCATCTCTCCCGTGGCTCCAGTCTGTCCGCCCCCAACCCAGCTCACGAAGCTAACACCGCAACTGTCACCAAACGCCCATCGATCAAGGCTTTGGGGCACGTGACATACAGCACCCCGGATGGCGGGAACCGGGTACGGCGCAGCGCGGAAAACCGTACAGGGCGATAATGTGCTAACACTTTGCTAGACAGTGCACGGCGCGGTCCGACTGCCGCGCGCCACCGGGAAATCAGGGGGAACCGCCATGCCCGACACCGCTACCGCACCGGACACCACGCCACCGGTGAACGTCCCGGACATGCCCAGGCCGCGCATCGCCGAGACGCCGGCCCGTGACATCGGCGGCGGCCTCGCCCTGCTGCTCGGGCTGGGCGGGCTGCTCATCGGCGCGGGCGCCATCGCCCTCGGCATCACCTTCGGCCATGACGGCAACTCCGCCGCGTGCGCCGCCCTCGTGGCCGCCGGCATCCTCGTCGGCCTCGCGTCCATCACCGCGATGAGCGGCCTGAACAACGTCGCGCCGGGCGAGGCCCGCGTCGTCCAGCTCTTCGGCCGCTACAGCGGCACCATCCGCACCGAGGGCCTGCGCTGGGTCAATCCCTTCACCAGCCGGGAGAAGATCTCCACCCGGGTGCGCAACCACGAGACCGCCGTGATGAAGGTCAACGACGCCTACGGCAATCCCATCGAGCTGGCCGCCGTGGTGGTCTGGCGGGTGGAGGACACCGCGCAGGCGATGTTCGAGGTCGACGACTTCCAGGAGTTCGTCGCCACGCAGACCGAGGCGGCCGTGCGCCACATCGCCATCGAGTACCCCTACGACGCGCACGAGGACGACGCGCTGTCGCTGCGCGGCAACGCCGAGGAGATCACCGAGAAGCTCGCCGTCGAGCTGCACGCCCGTGTCGAGGCGGCCGGCGTGCAGATCATCGAGTCGCGCTTCACTCATCTCGCCTACGCTCCGGAGATCGCCTCGGCCATGCTCCAGCGGCAGCAGGCGGGCGCGGTCGTCGCGGCCCGCAAGCTGATCGTCGAGGGCGCGGTCGGCATGGTGGAGGAGGCCCTGAGCCGGATCAGCGAGCAGGGCATCGTGGAACTGGACGAGGAGCGAAAAGCGGCCATGGTGAGCAACCTGATGGTGGTGCTGTGCGGCGACCGGGCCGCGCAGCCCGTCCTGAACACGGGCACGCTCTACCAGTGAGCGAGGCCCCCGAAGAGCGGCGCGGGCCGCGGCAGCGCAAACAGGTGCTGCTGCGGCTCGACCCGCTCGTCCACGACGCCCTGACGCGCTGGGCCGGCGAGGAGCTGCGCAGCGCCAACGCGCAGATCGAGTTCCTGCTGCGCAAGGCGCTCTCCGACGCCGGCCGGCTGCCCCGGGGCACGGGTGCGCTGCCGCGGCGCGGCCGCCCGCCGAAGGGCGCGCCGGAGAACGGCGGCGACTGACCGAGGCGCACCGCCGCCCCCGTCGGCGGATCTTGATACGAATAAATCAAGCCAACTGAACATCGCGTCTATACATCGCGTGTATACACCCGGTGTACTGTCGCCACATGTCAATCGGACACACGCTGCTCGCGCTCCTGGAGGCCGGCCCCAGTCATGGGTACGACCTCAAGCGGGCCTTCGACGAACGCTTCGGCCACGACCGCCCGCTGCACTACGGGCAGGTCTACTCGACCATGTCGAGGCTGTTGAGGAACGGCCTCGTGGAGGTCGAGGGCATCGAGCACGGGGGCGGCCCCGACCGCAAGCGCTACGCCATCACCGACGCCGGCGTCACGGACGTCGCACAGTGGCTCGTACAGCCCGAGAAGCCCGAGCCCTACCTCCAGTCGACGCTCTACACCAAGGTCGTCCTGGCGCTGCTCACCGGCCGCGACGCCGCCGACCTGCTGGACGCCCAGCGGGCGGAGCACCTGCGGCTGATGCGCGAGCTCACCCGGCGCAAGGCCGTCGGCGACCTCGCCGACCAGCTCATCTGCGACCACGCGCTCTTCCATCTGGAGGCCGATCTGCGGTGGCTGGAAATCACCGCGGCACGCCTGGGCCAGCTGGCGAAGGAGGTGCGCGCATGACCCCGTCCGGCTCCCTGCTCGCCGCGACCGCGCTGCACAAGGCGTACGGGCCCACGCCCGCGCTCGACGGCGCGGACTTCTCCGTCCACCCCGGCGAGATCGTCGCCGTCATGGGCCCCTCGGGCTCCGGCAAGTCGACGCTGCTGCACTGCCTGGCGGGCATCGTGCGGCCCGACTCCGGCACCGTCCGCTACGGCGCGCGGAACCTCTCGGAGCTGTCCGACGCCCGGCGCAGCGCGCTGCGCCGCGGCGAGTTCGGTTTCGTCTTCCAGTTCGGCCGGCTGGTACCGGAGCTGACCTGCGTGGAGAACGTCGCGCTGCCGCTGCGGCTCAGCGGTGTCAAGCGCAAGGAGGCCGAGGAGCGGGCCACCGGGTGGCTGGAGCGCCTGGAGGTCACCGACGTGCGCGACAAGCGCCCCGGAGAGGTCTCCGGCGGCCAGGGCCAGCGCGTCGCCGTCGCCCGCGCGCTGGTCACCACCCCCCGGGTGATCTTCGCGGACGAGCCCACGGGCGCCCTGGACTCCCTCAACGGCGAGCGCGTGATGGAGCTGTTCACCGAAGCCGCGCGGGCCACCCGGGCCGCGGTCGTGCTGGTGACGCACGAGGCGCGGGTCGCCGCCTACTCCGACCGCGAGGTGATCGTGCGGGACGGCAGGGCGCGCGACATGGCGGGCGTCTCATGACGGAGCGCGGCACACAGCGCCCCGGCCACGGCCCGGCCGACATGCCCACCGGCCCCAGCGGGCTCGCGGCCTGGGTCCGCGACCTGGCGAGCGGCATTCGGTTCGCGCTGACCGGCGGCCGGGAGGGCTGGCTGCGCACGGCGCTCACCGCGGTGGGCGTCGGCCTCGGCGTGGCGCTGCTGCTGACCGCGGCGGCCGTGCCCGAGATGCTCGACCGACGCCACGACCGGGACGCCGCGCGCGGCGCCGTCCCAGGCCGGGACGCGCCTGGAGCCGGGTGCCGGCACCCTGCTGTACGACCCGGCGGGCACCGACTACCGCGACAAGCCCATCGGCGGGGCGCTGCTGCGCGCCGAGGGGCCGAAGGCGCCGGCGCCGCCCGGTGTGCGGCGCGTCCCCGGGCCCGGCGAGATGGTGCTCTCCCCGGCGCTGGAGAAGCTGCTCGGCTCCGACGAGGGGAAACTGCTGCGCGAGCGCTTCCCCTTCCGGCCCGTGGGCACCATCGGTGACTCCGGGCTCGTCGGTCCCGACGAACTCTTCTACTACGCCGGCAGTGACCGCATCGCCGTGGGTTCCGGTGCCGTGCGCATCGATCACTACGCGGCCGACGAGGTCAGCGATCCGCGGAGCCCGGCCGTCATGGTGCTGATCACCATGGTGTGCGTCGTCCTGCTGCTGCCGGTGGCCGTCTTCATCGCCACCGCCGTCCGCTTCGGCGGTGAGCGGCGGGACCGTCGGCTGGCGGCGCTGCGGCTGGTCGGCGCGGATGCCAGGACGGTGCGGCGGATCGCGGCCGGCGAGGCCCTGTGCGGCTCGCTGCTGGGGCTCGTCGTCGGCGTGGTCATCCTGCTGTTCGCCCGGCGGTTCGCCCCGTACGTCACCATCCAGGAGACCAATGTCTTCCCGGCCGACCTGACGCCGGGTCCCGGGCTCGCGGCGCTCGTCGCGGTCGCCGTGCCCGCGTCGGCCGTCGTGGTCACGCTGTTCGCGCTGCGCGGCGTCGTCATCGAACCGCTCGGGATCGTCCGCGACACGGTCGCCCGTCGCCGCCACCTGTGGTGGCGGCTGCTGATACCGGCCCTGGGCGCGCTCCTGCTGGTCCCGCTCCTCGGCCGGGCGTCCCTGTACTCCTACGGCACCGGGCTGCATACGGTCCAGGTCGCCGCGGGCGCGGTCCTGCTGCTCATCGGCGTCACGGCCCTGCTGCCCTGGCTGGTCGAGGCGTGCGTCGCCCGGCTGCGCGGCGGCCCGCCGCCCTGGCAGCTGGCCGTCCGCCGGCTCCAGGTGAACAGCGGCCCGGCGGCCCGCGCGGTCAGCGGGATCACCGTGGCCGTGGCCGGGGCGATCGCGGTGCAGATGCTCTTCCAAGGCATGCAGAGCGACTACACCGACCCGCCCTGGTCGAAGGACGCGCCCTCACAGCTCCAGGCCGATCACCGCGCGGTCCCCTCCCCGGAGGCCCACGGCTACGTCGACAGGTTCCGTGCGACGAAGGGCGTGACGGCCGCGACCGGCTTCGTCGACCGCTACGCCCAGAAGGAAGGGGACAGCCAGGGCGTCACCTCCGTCATGGTCGGCGACTGCGCCACCCTGAGCGAGATCGCCGACATCGGCTCCTGCCGGGACGGTGACGTCTTCATCAGCCAGGAGCCGGGCGGCCCGGTCGACACCGCCCGCCGGTTCGCGCCCGGCACCCGGCTGGTGATGGAGGAGTACGCGCCGCCCGGCCACGGGTCGCCGCGCACGTACCGGTGGACGGTGCCCGCCTCGGCGCGGGTCGTGCCGACCGTGCCCGATCCGCACGGCGAGCACCAGCACGGCGTGCTGGTCACCCCCTCCGCCATCGACCTCTCCGCCATCCCGAACGCCCGGACCCGGCTGCTGATCAGGGTCCGGCCGGGCGACCCGGACGCCATCGAGGCCGTCCGCAACACCGCGGCCGCCATCGACCCGGGCGTGCGCGTGTGGCGCATGGGCGGTGTGGTCAAGGACAGCCATTACGCCGCCGTCGAGCGCGGACTGCTGATCGGCGCGACCCTCACCCTCGCCCTCATCGGCGCGAGCATGCTCGTCAGCATGCTGGAGCAACTGCGCGAGCGCAGGCAGCAGCTGTCCGTCCTGGTGGCGTTCGGCACCCGCCGCTCCACCATCGGCTGGTCGGTGCTCTGGCAGACCGCGATCCCCGTCGCGCTCGGCCTGGCCCTCGCCGTGGCGGGCGGGCTGGGCCTCGGCTGGCTGGCGCTGAGGCTCGTGGACAGGACGGTGAAGGACTGGCTGTCGTTCCTGCCGCTGGTCGGCGGGGGCGCGGCCGTCATGATCCTGGTGACGCTCGTCGGTCTGCCGCCCCTGTGGCGGATGATGCGGCCGGACGGTCTCCGTACGGAGTAGGTCCGGTGGACCGGGTAAGGGGCGGTGGCCATGGGGCACCGCACCTTACCGCGCGCCCCGTTGCCCGGGTGCCGGGATCAGTCGCGGACGATACGGACCGGCAGGCTTCGCAGTTCGGTGCGGAGCGCCTCGGCGAACTGCTCGAACTCGCCCTGCCGCGCCGCAGCCGACCGCATCACCAGGGCGATCCGGCGCGCGGGCGCGGGATCGGCGAAGTACCCGGTGGCGAGCTGGTCGTTGCGGCTGGTCTCGACACGCAGTGCCGTGCGCGGCAGCAGCGTGACGCCCATGCCGCCGCCGACCAGCTGGACCAGGGTGGACAGCCCGGCGGCGCTGGTCGTGACGGGCGTGCCGATCGTCCGCCCCGCCTCGCGGCAGATGTCCAGGGCCTGGTCGCGCAGGCAGTGCCCCTCGTCGAGCAGCAGCAGGTCCAGCTCGCGCAGCGCGGCCCGCGGGATGTCCCCGCGCCCCGCCAGCCAGTGGTCACTCGGTGTGACGAGCACGAAGTCCTCGTCGAAGAGCGGCAGCTCCGTCACGCCGGGCGCGCCGAGCGGTACGGCGAGCAGCAGCAGGTCGAGTCGGCCCTGCGCCAGCCCGTCCAGGAGCGAGGAGGTCTGTTCCTCGTGCACCTGGAGGTCGAGGGCCGGGTACGCCTCGTGGACCAGGCGCAGGACCGTGGGCAGCAGATAGGGCGCGACGGTCGGGATCACCCCGAGCCGCAGGACGCCGGTGAAGGGCGCACGGGCGGCGTCGGCCTCCTCCAGGAGGGCGCCGACGGCGTCCAGGACCGCACGGGCCCGGACCGCGAGCCGCTCGCCCGCTGGACTGAGCAGCACTTTTCTCGTCGTACGCTCAAGGAGCTGGACATCGAGCACTTCCTCCAGGGCCGAGACGGCGCCGGAGAGCGCGGGCTGGCTCATGCCGATGGCGGACGCGGCGTCGCGGAAGTGCAGGTGCTCGGCGACGGCGACGAACGCGCGCAGCTGCGCGAGGCTGGGCTGGCGGGGCCGGGCGGGGGCGACCCGCGCGGGGGCTTCCGCGGGGTCGTTCCCCGAAGTTATGGACGACATAACTGATAACCACCTCCGATCAACTTCACTCAGTCTAGCTATTTCCGTTATCAATGCCTCCTGTGGCAGGGTTGGCCTGTCCAACCCGCAAGGAAGCTCCCATATGGGACGTTCCTCGTTTCAAGGAGAGCGCGTGCTCACTGTCGGTGACAAGTTCCCCGAGTTCGACCTGACCGCCTGCGTTGACCTCGACGCGGACAAGGCCTTCGCGCAGATCGACCACAAGACCTACGAGGGCAAGTGGAAGGTCGTCTTCTTCTGGCCGAAGGACTTCACCTTCGTCTGCCCGACCGAGATCGCCGCCTTCGGCAAGCTGAACGACGAGTTCGCCGACCGTGACGCCCAGATCCTCGGTGTCTCGGGCGACTCGGAGTTCGTGCACCACGCCTGGCGCAAGGACCACGCCGACCTGCGTGACCTGCCCTTCCCGATGCTGGCCGACGCCAAGCACGAGCTCATGCGCTCCTGTGGCGTCGAGGGCGAGGACGGCTACGCCCAGCGCGCCGTCTTCATCGTCGACCCGAACAACGAGATCCAGTTCACCATGGTGACCGCCGGTTCCGTGGGCCGTAACCCCAAGGAGGTCCTGCGGGTCCTCGACGCCCTGCAGACCGACGAGCTGTGCCCCTGCAACTGGTCCAAGGGCGAGACCACCCTGGACCCGGTCGCGCTCCTCGCGGGCGAGTGAGCTGATTCCTCATGGCACTCGATGAGCTGAAGTCCGCGATACCGGACTACGCCAAGGACCTGAAGCTGAACCTCGGCTCGGTCATCGGCAACTCCGACCTCCCGCAGCAGCAGCTGTGGGGCACGGTTCTCGCCTGCGCGATCGCGACCCGTTCGCCGATCGTCCTGCGTGAGCTGGAGCCGGAGGCCAAGGCCAACCTCTCCCCCGAGGCGTACACCGCGGCCAAGGCCGCCGCCGCCATCATGGCGATGAACAACGTGTACTACCGCACCCGGCACCTGCTGTCGGACCCGGAGTACGGCAACCTGCGCGCGGGCCTGCGGATGAACGTCATCGGCAACCCGGGCGTGGAGAAGGTCGACTTCGAGCTGTGGTCCCTGGCCGTCTCCGCCATCAACGGCTGCGGCATGTGCCTCGACTCGCACGAGCAGGTGCTGCGCAAGGCCGGCGTGGAGCGCGAGACCGTCCAGGAAGCCTTCAAGATCGCCTCGGTTCTCCAGGCGGTCGGCGCGACCCTCGACTCCGAGGCCGTGCTGAACGCCTGACAGCCCCACCCGTAGTACGACGACGGTCCGCCGGCCTCATGGCCGGCGGACCGTTTCGTCATGTGCGGTGCGGTCAGTCCGCTCCGGGGGGCCGCGCCCCGCCGGGTGCCGGGGCGGCGGGCTCCGCCGGCGGCTGCGGACCCACGGCCGTCCGCAGGGCGTTCTCCCTGGCGTGCGCCCGGAGGTATCCGACGACCGTATTGGTCACGGCGACCAGCGGAACCGCGACGACGGCGCCGCCGATGCCCGCGATCAGCGAGCCCGCGGCGACCGAGAGGACCACCGCGAGCGGGTGGACCCGCACGGCGCGGCCGAGGATGAACGGCTGCAGGACGTGGCCCTCGATCTGCTGCACGGCGAGCACCACGACCAGCACCATCGTCGCCGTGAAGACATCGCGCGTCACCAGCGCCACGACCACCGCCAGCGCGCCGGAGACGACGGCGCCGACCAGCGGGATGAAGGCGAAGAGGAAGATGAAGACCGCCAGCGGCACGGCCAGCGGCACGTCGAGGAAGAACAGCCCTATGCCGATGAAGATCGCGTCGATCAGGGCCACTATCACCGTGCCGCGCACATAGGCGGTCAGCGTCGCCCAGGCGCGCGGACCCGCGCCCGAGACACCGTCACGCGCCGCCGCCGGGAACAGCTTCAGCAGCCACTCCCAGATCCTGGGGCCGTCGTAGAGCAGGAAGAGCGTGCTGAACATCGCCAGCAGAATGCCCGTCAGCACCTCGATGATGACCTGGACACCCTCGATGCCGGCCGAGGTGATGTCCTTGGTGTTGGTGCCGATCGCCTGACTGAGATTGTCGGCGATGCTGTTGATCTGCTCCTCGGTGACATGGAACGGGCTGTTCAGCAGCCAGTGCTTCAGGTCCTTGATGCCCTGCTGCACCTGCGTGGACAGGTCGTCCAGATTCTCCGTCACCTGCCACACCACGAACCAGCCGACCAGGCCCATGATGACGAAGCCGGAGATGAAGGTCATGGCCGTGGCCAGGCCCTGGGGCACACCGCGCCTCTTGAGCAGGGCGACCGTGGGCTGGAGCAGCGCCGTGATCAGCAGGGCCGCGGTGAAGGCCAGCACCACCAGCTGGACGGCGCTGATCACCCGCATCAGCACCCACAGGGTCCCGGCGAAGATCAGCAGACGCCAGCCCACCTCGGCGGCGACGCGCACGCCCCAGGGCACGGCGTCGACCGGATCGGGACGCGCCGCGACGGCGGGGGCGTAGCCGGGCGGCGGGGGAACATGCTCGGGTTCGGCGGCGGACACCGGCTGCGGCTCGGGCGCGGAGGCTTCCGCGCGCCCGGCGGGGGATACGGCTACGGCGCCCGACGGCGGGCCGGTCACGGGCTCCGGCGTCTCCGCCGCGCCCCGGTCCTCCGCCTTCCGGGCTTCGAGACGGTCGGCGAGCCGGGTCAGGCCCGCTCCCACGCCACCGACCCATCGTGGCAATCTGGACATTTCTCTTCCTCTACCCCCACTCCCCCGCGGCCATGGTGACGACGTTACCCGTGCCCACTGTCAACGAGGCCGACAGGTGTCGTGGGGGAAGACACACAAAACCCCCGGCCGGTTGAGGCCGGGGGTCATGCGAAGACAGGGAAGAAGCCGCCGAAGAATCCTACGCGCGGCCTAGTACCACTGGTTGGCCTGCCAGAACGACCAGGCGCCGCAGGGGCTGCCGTAGCGCTCGTTCATGTAGCCCAGGCCCCACTTGATCTGGGTGGCGGGGTTGGTCCGCCAGTCGGCGCCGGCCGACGCCATCTTCGTACCGGGCAGCGCCTGGACGAGGCCGTACGCGCCGGAGGAGGCGTTCGTGGCGGTGTAGTCCCAGGTGCTCTCGTTGTTCACGATGTTGCTGAAGCACTGGAATTGGTCGCCCGGAATCATCTGCCGGGCCATCGCCTGGACCTCGGCGGTGGTGTAGGAGCCCTTGACCGCGAAATCCGAGGCATCGCGCGCGGCGGAGCGGCTGCTGACCTCTTCCTTCTTCTCGCGCTCGGCGGCGTCCTTCTCCGCCTTCTCCTCCACCTTCTTCTTGGCCGCGGCGTCCGCGGCCTCCTTCTTGGAGGTGGCGTCCTCGGCGGCCTGCTTGCGCGCGGCCTCCTCGGCGTCCTTCTTCGCGGCCGTGTCGGCGGCGTCGGACTGGGTGTCCGCCTGCTGCGTCAGGGAAGCGGTCTGTGCCTGGACGTTGTGTCCGGCGGGGATGTCCGCGAGGAGCGTCGCGTCGGCTGCGGTGGCCTCGACCTGAGGGGTCGTGCCCTGATCGCCCGAGGCGACGCCTACGACGGCGCCGACGGTGGTGACCGCGGTGGCGGATGCCACGGCGAATCCCCGGACCGAGATCCGGCTCACACGGTTTCCTTCCAGCATCGCCCGCATAGGTGACCTCGCGGGCGCAATCGTGCCCCTGGCGCTGGCCTCCGTTGTGCCGGTCCCGGCAAGCGAGTGGAACCGACTGGTCACAGAAGGCACTGACCCGGTCCAGCGAGGGGCTTCCTCCCGTGAAGGAGGTCCGCGTGACGCTCGGGCGGCATACGGCGACGCTGTTCAGTTCTGTGGTACCGCACCCCAGGGGGTGCTGTTGTGCCGTATGCGGGGCCTGACAGGACCCAGACTTTGCCCGACGGGGACACCCGGAGGCAATTCTGCGTTGCGTGGGAAAGCTCACACGTCGTTTACCCCTGCGTTTTCCCGGAAAGAGCCCACGGCACAACAGCGCGCGGCTAAGCTCCTTCGCTTTCGCCGCGCGCCGCCGTCGGACCGCTGCCTGTTGGCGCGTCCGTATCCGTATTCAGACGCCTCTACGCGCCGTTATGCGCTCAGATACGGCCGTCCTCCAGCATTTCGGTCACCAGCGCCGCGATCGGTGAACGCTCCGAACGCGTCAACGTGACGTGCGAGAAGAGGGGATGGCCCTTCAGCTTCTCCACGACGGCGACCACGCCGTCATAGCGGCCGACCCGGAGGTTGTCGCGCTGCGCCACGTCATGGGTGAGTACGACCCGCGAATTGGCCCCGATGCGCGACAGAACGGTCAGCAGGACATTCCGCTCCAGCGACTGCGCCTCGTCGACGATGACGAACGCGTCGTGCAGGGACCGCCCGCGGATGTGCGTGAGCGGCAGCACTTCCAGCATGCCGCGCCCGACGACCTCCTCGATCACCTCCGCGCTCGTGACCGCCGAGAGCGTGTCGAAGACGGCCTGGGCCCACGGGCTCATCTTCTCCGCCTCGCTGCCCGGCAGATAGCCCAACTCCTGCCCGCCGACCGCGTACAGCGGCCGGAAGACCATCACCTTCCGGTGCTGCCGCCGCTCCAGGACGGCCTCCAGGCCCGCGCACAGGGCCAGCGCCGACTTGCCCGTACCGGCCCGGCCGCCCATGGAGACGATCCCGATGTCGGGGTCCAGCAGCAGGTCGAGGGCCACCCGCTGCTCGGCGCTGCGCCCGTGGATCCCGAACGCCTCCCGGTCGCCGCGCACCAGCCGCACCGAGCCGTCGGCCGTGACCCGGCCCAGCGCCTTGCCGCGCTCGGACTGGAGCACCAGACCGGTGTGCACGGGCAGTTCCGCCGCCTGGGGCACCTCGATGGCCTCGGCGGAATAGAGCTCGTCCACCTGCTCGGCGGTGACGGCGAGCTCGGCCATGCCGGTCCAGCCGGAATCGGTGATGGCGAGCTCGGCGCGGTACTCCTCGGCGAGCAGGCCCACGGCCGACGCCTTGATGCGCAGCGGCAGGTCCTTGGACACGACGGTGACGTCGTATCCCTCCGCCTGGAGATTGCGGGCGACCGCGAGAATGCGCGAGTCGTTGTCACCGAGGCGGAACCCGGCGGGCAGTATGCCCGTGTCCGAGTGGTTGAGCTCGACCCTGAGCGACCCGCCCAAGTCACCGATCGGAATCGGTGAGTCGAGGCGGCCGAATTGCACCCGGTAGCCATCGAGCAGACGCAGGGCCTGCCGTGCGAAGTATCCGAGCTCCGGGTGGTGCCTCTTGGCCTCCAACTCCGTGACCACCACGACGGGGAGCACGACCTCGTGCTCCTCGAAGCGGGACATGGCCCCTGGGTCGGCCAGCAGGACGCTGGTGTCGAGAACATAGGTGCGCCGGTCGTTATCACGGCGGTTCTTGCTGGTCACCACGGGTGGACGAACCCCCTCGGGGAGAGGTCGGGGCGCGACGGCGTCGCCGGGGAATGGGCCGGGTCCATGCCCTTCGAGGGCCGGACGCCGGCCCTCCGCGTCGTCCGCGCGGGCCCGCGGGTCCGCTCGGTCCGCACGGTCGTCGTCCGTGTGCAAAGGGCCTCCCGGGCGGGCGGCCCCATGCCGCCCGCTGGCAGAGCGACGGTCTTTGGACAGACCGTCGACCTGGAGGGGATATTCCCGCTCGACCGCTTGACCATGCAACGGCATATGCGACGCCGGGGTGAACACCCGGTCCGTCAGTAGCCGTACGACGATGCCGCACCGTACGCCGCACCGGGCGCGGAAATCCCCCGCGTCACCGGGCGGGGGCGAAACCGCGCGGGATCAGAAGCCGTAGCGCCGGTGCCGTGCCGCGTAATCGCGCAGGGCGCGCAGGAAGTCGACCTTCCGGAAAGCCGGCCAGAAGACTTCGCAGAAGTAGTACTCGGAGTGGGCGCTCTGCCAGAGCATGAAGCCCGACAGCCGCTGTTCGCCACTGGTGCGGATGACGAGATCCGGGTCGGGCTGGCCGCGGGTGTAGAGGTGCTTGGAGATGTGCTCGACATCCACGATCTCGGCGAGTTCCTCGAACGAGTTGCCGTTCTCCGCGGCTTCGAGGACCAGCGAGCGCACGGCGTCCGCGATCTCCTGCCGACCGCCGTAGCCGACGGCCACATTGACCAGTATTCCGCCGATACCGATCGTGTCCTGCTCGGCCTCCTTGAGCACGGACTGGGTCCGGGCCGGCAGCAGGTCCATCGTGCCCACGTGGTGGACGCGCCAGCGCCCGTCGGCGGCCAGGCCGCGCACCGTGTTCTCGATGATGCCCAGGAGGGGGTTGAGCTCCTCGGCGGGCCGGTCGAGGTTGTCGGTGGAGAGCATCCAGAGCGTGACGACCTCGACGTCGGTCTCGGCGCACCAGCCGAGGAGCTCCTGGATCTTGTCCGCGCCCGCTTGGTGGCCCTGCTCGGTCGTACGCCCGTCCGCGCGGGCCCAACGGCGGTTGCCGTCGAGGATGACACCGATGTGCTTGGGCACCTGGGTGTGGTCGAGGCGGCCTTCCACCCGGCGTGCGTAGAGCCTGTACACCAGGTCGCGCAACTTCACGTCTTCCAGCCCCTCCATGCCACGGCGGTCGCCCCGAGGGCGCCACATTACTGCCCGCGTGTCACGAGGACCCAACTCGGTCTGTCACAGGTACGTGATAGTCAGGGACGCATGACCGATTCCACTCATTCCGCTCACTATCGCGCGGCCGGATCCCGCTACGACTCGATGGAGTACCGGCGTACGGGCCGCAGCGGCCTGAAACTGCCGGCCATCTCCCTGGGGCTGTGGCACAACTTCGGTGACGACCGCGCCCTGGAGTCGCAGCGCGGCATTCTGCGCCGGGCCTTCGACCTGGGCGTCACCCACTTCGACCTGGCCAACAACTACGGTCCGCCGCCCGGCTCCGCCGAGCTGAACTTCGGCAAGATCTTCGCGCAGGACTTCCGCCCGTACCGCGATGAACTGGTCCTTTCCACCAAGGCCGGCTACCTCATGCACCCCGGCCCGTACGGCGAGTGGGGCTCGCGGAAGTACCTGCTCTCCTCGCTCGACGCCTCGCTGGGCCGAATGGGTGTCGACTACGTCGACATCTTCTACTCCCACCGCTTCGACCCGGAGACGCCGCTGGAGGAGACGATGGGCGCCCTCGCGTCCGCCGTCCGGCAGGGAAAGGCGCTGTACGCGGGCGTCTCCTCCTACAACGCGGAGCAGACGCGGGAGGCGGCCCGGCTGCTGCGCGAGATGGGAGTGCCCGCCCTCATCCACCAGCCGTCCTACTCGATGATCAACCGCTGGACGGAGGACGACGGGCTGCTCGACACCCTGGAGGCGGAGGGCATGGGGTGCATCTCCTTCGCGCCGCTCGCGCAGGGTCTGCTGACGGACAAGTACCTGCACGGCATCCCGGAGGGGTCGCGCGCCTCGCAGGGCAAGTCGCTGGACCCGGGGCTGCTGACGGAGGACGTCGTGCGGCGGCTGCGCGGGCTCAACGAGATCGCGGAGCGGCGTGGCCAGTCGCTGGCGCAGCTGGCGCTGGCCTGGGTGCTGCGGGACGCGCGGATGTCCTCGGCGCTGATCGGCGCGTCCAGCGTGCGACAGCTGGAGGCGAATGTGGCGGCGCTCGGCTCCCCGAAACTGACCGAGGAGGAGCTGGCCGAGATCGATTCCTTCGCGGTGAGCACCGAGGGCGTCAACATCTGGGCGCGTCGCGGCTGATTTCCGCGCCGCCTTTCCCTCTCTTTACACAAATCATTACGCAGCGTGACCGAAAGGGAGAAAAAACGGGCCGGTCCGTGGGGGGGATACGGACCGGCCCGAGGGGGGGTTTCCACCTTAACCGGTCGGAGGGCCTGCTTGTTGCATCCGCAGGGGTGACAGGGCGCGGCATGCTGACACTGGGTGACCTATTTGATCTTGAACAAGTTGGGGCGGCAGGCCCGTTCGGGAGGTCGTCAGGCCCGACAGTACTGGGCGGACGGCCGAGAACCGGCCATTCGGCCACCGTCCCGGGACCGCTCTCCGGGCCTTCCGAAAACATTCCGAAAAGTCATCCTCGGCTTGACGTGTTTGACTCTTTTGGTGTCACTCCGGGCAACGATTGGTAACTGATTCCGCACTACATGCGTCTATTCGGAGACGATCTTTGTCGGAATCGGAGCTTCCTAGTCGGCGTCCCGCGTGTCGTCCGATGGGCGGGCCGCCAGGACCTCGACGCGCGAGGGGCCGCCGACCGCGGGGCCCCGCAGGACGAGCGCGTCCTTGGTCCCGTCAATGTCACCGGCGCGCTGCCCCGACTCGATGATGGCCCTCAGCGCCTCCTCACGTCCCGGCCACGCCCCCCAGCAGCACCCCCAGCCACGCCCCCACGATCATGAATGGCCCGAAGGCCAGGGCCGTGCCGCGCCCCGCCCTCCGCGTCACCAGCAGCGCCGTGCCGTACAGCGAGCCCAGCAGCAGCCCGGCGAAGGCCCCCAGGAGCAGCACCGGCCAGCCGTACCAGCCCAGCGCGCACCCGAGTCCGACCGCCAGCTTCGCGTCCCCCAGCCCCATCCCGTCCGGGCGGACGAGGAACAGCGCCAGATAGCCGCCGCCCAGAGTCAGCCCGCCCAGCAGCGCACCCGGCCACGACCCTCCGGCCCCGGGTATGAGCGCCGCCGCTCCGAGCAGCCCGGCCGTGCCGGCCGCCAGCGGCAGCGTGAGGACATCCGGCAGCCGCCGCACCGACCGGTCGACACCCGCCAGCAGCACCCCCACCGGGGCCGCGACCAGCCACACCGCCAACTCGGGCCGTGCGCCGACCGCCCAGGCGAGCGCCGCGCACCCGAGGGCCGCCATCGCCGCCGGCCACAGCGCCCCCGGCCCGTACCGCGCACCGCAGATCCCGCACCGCGGCCGCCCCAGCCAGCCGGCGACCGGGTGCCCGCACGGCCCCGCCGACCGCCAGGGCTCCTCGGGTTCCACGCTCAGCCGGTACCGCGCCCGTGACACCGACATCCCCGCCACGGCCCCGTACGCGGCGGCCAGAACCATCAACAGCACGTCCATGACCCGAGGTTACGGACACGACCCGATCTCCGCCGATGCCTGTGGATAAAGTGCCGCCGACGGCCCGCGCTCCGCCACGGCGACCACCCGAAAGGACCACGGTCATGCCCCGATTGCAGGACGGCACCGCTCAACTCCGCGTTCCGGCCCGTGATGTCGACCCCGTCGGCCCGGACCATCGGGCCATCCCCCTGGAGATCGCCGTCTCCTACCGTGCCCGCACCCGCGGCCTCTTGGGGCGGGACGGTGTCGAGGGTGCCCTGCTCCTCACGCCGGCCGCCGGTGTCCATACCTTCCGGATGCGGTTCCCCATCGATGTGGCCTACCTGGACCGGCGGCTGACCGTCCTCGCCGTCCGCACCATGCGCCCCGGTCTCCTCGGCCTCCCCCGGCTCCGCTCCCGCCATGTTCTGGAGGCGGCGGCCGGGTCCATGGAGCGCTGGGGACTACGGCCCGGGGTCCGCGTCGCGATCACGCCGTGAGACCGGTTCAGCGGTAAGACCGGTTCGGCCGTGAGACCGGTTCATCCGCCGCTTCGCCGCGCGGCCAGCGTCCAGCCGCCGAGGCCGAGCAGCAGCAGCGAGCCGGTGCCGACCCCCGCGTAACCGATCAGCCGCAGCCGCCCGTCCGAGCCTCCGCCGGCCGCCGTGGGCAGGCTCCCTGCCGCTCGGCGCTCCGCGACCGCCTTCCGGGCGTCGGATACGCCGATGTGGAGAGTGACGGGCACGGCGTCCGACGCGCCCTTGGCGACCTTGGCGTTCAGGCTGACCTGGAGGTAGTACGTACCGGCGAGGCGCATCCCCCTGACGGCGTCGCCGCCCGCGCCGCCGCCCGGGGTCACGGGGGGCGTGGCCAGCGACAGCGTGGCTTCCTTCCCCTGGTAGCCCGCCGTCTTGTTCATGACGTGACCACGCGCGGCGTTGCTCAGACCCATCCGTACGCCGCTGATGACATAAGGGGAGGCCGCCGCGCCCGGAGCACCCGCGAACCGCGCGTCGGCGAAGAGCTGCCGGCCCGCGCCGACCGACACCTGGTAGAAGCGCGTCTCGCCGGGCCTGAGTTCGTCCCGCCAGGCACCCGGGCGGAGCTCGGCGGCGTCGTTGAACCCGGACCCGCCCACCACGGCCGTGCTCGGCTCCCCCGGCGCGGAGGGTGCCCGCGAGGACCAGCCGCCGGAGGCCGTCAGCCCGTCCGCCCGGTCGGCCGGACCCGTCGCGTACTTCAGTTCCACCGGCACCGCCGCGCTGTCGCCGCCCGCGGCGTCGCCCCGTTCCACCGCGAAGCGGTACGTGCCCGCCTCCTTGCAGCTGCCGCCCGTCCGCACCACCCGCTCCGCGTAATCGGCGATCGGGTAGGCGCCCCCGGCCGACAGGAACGTCCGGTGCCGCCCGGCGCCGCACGGGCTCCCGTCCATGGCCTCCAGCGCCACGTCGATCCCGTCCCGCGTCCCCATGGTGCTGCCGGGCCTCGGCACGGCCACGGCGGAGACGTACGCGCTGGACTCCGCGTCCAGCTCGACCGTGTAGTACTTGCGCTCGCCGGGCTTGATGCTGTCCGTGTAGGTGCGCGCGCCCGGCCTCAATAACGGTCCACGCCCGGCGCTTTCGGAACCGCGCACCGCCTGGGCCCCGGTGGCCATCCGGTACGAGGCCACGCCCCCGGGCCCCCGGGTCTGCCCGGCCGCCCCCGCGTTCCCCGTCGCCGCCAGCATGCCCAGCGCCGCCACCCCGACGAGCCAGCCCCTCATTACCCGCCTACCTCCACCGGTCCCCTGCCTCAGCGGTGCCCCATCCTGCCCTGCCGTACGGGGGCGCGCGAGAGGTTGGCGGGCTCCCGCCCGCTCACTCCTCCGCGCGCAGAGCGTCGAGAGCGCTCTGAATGGTGCGGACGGTCAGCCGCGGGCGGTGGAAGACGTCGTCGCGGGTGAAGCGCAGGATCTGCCGGATCCCCCGGCAGGCGGCGAGTTCGTTGAAGCGCGCGGTGTCGTTCTGGTGGGCCGACCTGCTGCCGTGCCAGGTGAATCCCTCGATCTCCACGCCCAGGCCCTCCGCCCGGAAGAGGAAGTCCAGCCGCACGGTCCGGCCGCGCGCCGTCGTCACCTCGGCCTGCGACTCCGGGCGCAGCCCGGCGCCCCGTATCTCCAGCCGTGCCTTGGACTCCGCCGGTGACCCGCACGCCGCGTCGGTGAGCTCCAACGCCTGCCGGGCCGCGCGCGTGCCGTGCCGGCGGGACGTGGCGGCCAGGGCGTCGGCCACCTGTCTCCGGCCGACCAGGCCCCGGCCGAGCGCCGAGTCGGCGGCGATGACGCCCTCGTCCGGGGGGGGAGGGCGCGCAGCAGGTCGCAGACGGTTCGTACGGCCGCGGTCACCCGCACGCCGGCGATGACGGTGGTCTCCTTCCTCGGCCACCGGTAAGTCGTGGACCACGGCCTCGGGACCCCGCCGCGCCCGGCCGGGGGCGGTGAACTCGGTGCCGTAGGGCCGTATCAGCACGATGCCGTGGGCCGCGGCGGCCGAGCCGTGGCTGGCGATCAGCTCGGGCCGGCGCAGCTGGTGGGCGCGCAGGCGCAGGTCGGCCGGGCGCCCCGGCTCGGCCCAGGCGCCGCGGTGCGGCCGGCTCCATCCCGCGCGCCGCAGGCACCGGGCGATCCCCGTGGGGGCCGTCCCGGCGGCCACGGCCTGCGAGGTCAGGAGGATGCCGTCCTGCGCGGCGGCGATCTCGTACAACCGCTGGTGCTCTGCCTTCACTTTCCCAGGACACACCGGGCACCGCCCTCCGCGCCATGCCTGTGGATAACCCGCTCCCTTGCGCGGCGGGCCGTCGCGTCAGCGGCTCCGGGGGAAGCTGACCTCGACGCGCCGGTTCTTCCGGCGGCCCTCCTCGGTGGAGTTGTCGGCGATGGGGTACTGCTCGCCGTAGCCGCGTATCTGGTACGTGATGTCCGAGGAGCCGATGTCCTGGGCGAGTTGGCGCTGCACGGCGTTGGCGCGTTCCTTCGACAGCACCAGGCCGTGTGCGGTGGAACCGAGGTCATCGGTGAAGCCGAAGACGCGCAGGGTGGTCGCCTTCTGCTTGCCGATCTCGGTGGCGATGGCGCGGATGCGGGTGGTGGCCTGGGGGCCGAGGCGGGCGCTGTCCTTGTCGAAGAGGACCTCGGCCTGGAGGGCGAAGGTGACGTTGACGTTGGTGTCCTCGCGGCGCTCGTCGCCGTTGTCCGTCTCGACCACGGACTTGATGTCCAGGACGCGGCCCGGCGCGAGCTTCGCCCCGGAGCGCATCTTCAGATCGGGATCGCCCGCGTCGATCCTCACCGGTGGTGCGGTGTCGGCGGGGCTGCCCGGGCCGCTGTCCGCGTGCGCGGGGGCCGCGAGCGCGGCGGCGGTCAGAAGGGCGGCGACGGCGGCCGCGCGGCGGCACGTGCGGTACGTGCGCGTGGGGAGCGTCGGCATGGGGTGGTCACCCCGAGATCTTGACGCGGACGGACGGCATGGTGGGGAGCTGGAAGTCGACGTCCGTGACGTCCGCCGGGGGCGCGGGAAACTGGGCGAAGACGGGCCGGCTCTCCTTGGGCTTGATGTTCGTCAGGCCCGTGCTGCACAGACACTCGCCGTCGGTGTCGCGGAGCACCAGATACCGCTTCTTGCTCGCCTGGTCGACCAAGGACGCACCCGAGAGCGAGGAACGGGACTTCATCTCCGTCTCCTTCGAGAGCCAGTGGATGGCGTTGAAGGGTTTCGCGCCGTGATTGGTCAGCGTCCCGTTCACCGTGACGAATCCGCCCGTGTCCCGCTCGGCGGAGTCGATCGCGATGACGACACCGTCCGGCCCCTTCATCTCGCCTATGGCGTCGGCCGATCGGGGCGCGGGTTTGTCCGCCCGCCCCTGCGCGGCCGACGACCTTCCCCCGGGCCCGGTGTCCTTCGGTTCCTCGTCGTCGCCCCCGCCGCATCCGGTCGCGGTCAGGGCCAGGACGGCCGCGAGCGCCGCCACGGCCGCCCCTCCGCGGGCCTTCGTCGTGTGCCGCATGCTCATGGGTCGCGTTCCTTCGCTCGTCGTCGGGGCGGCGGATGGGTCGAGGGACGGGGCCGGCGCGGAGCGGACCGGTCGAGCGGAGCCCGTCATTCGGCGAGCCGCACCGTGAAGAGCGCCCGGACCGCCCGTGCCAGGTCCTCGGGGCGTTCCGGGTCGATCGTCAGCACGTCGCCCTCGCAGACGATCTCGACGGGCGGGCGGGCGCCACCGGGGGGCTTCGCGGCGCAGCGCGGTTCGACCACGGCCCGCGCCGTCGCCGTCGCGCGCGTGTTCTCGGTGCCGGGGACGACCGACCGGCCGACGGGTTCGGTGGAGCGTACGGTGACCGTGAAGGAGGCGGGCAGTCCGCCCTCGGGCGCGGTGCAGCCGCCCACCAGGCCGGCGCCGTTGTCGCGCGCGTACGCGGCGGCCGCGCCGCAGGCCGCGTCGGGC
>NZ_JAGGOL010000092.1 GCF_018614525.1 Streptomyces sp. ISL-11 | reverse complement strand
GGGGACGACGTCGCCGAGCCCAGCGCCCTGCGGCGCGCGGTGCGCGAGGCCGCGCGCGGCGCCTACCGCCACGGCGTCCAGCGCGTCGCCCCGGTCATCCGCCGCCTGGGAGAGCTGTGAGCACCGCAACCGAAGGAGCCCCGATGGCCCCGGCCGCCGTCCTCGCCGTCATCCCCGCCCGCGGCGGGTCCA
Source organism: Streptomyces sp. ISL-11 (assembly GCF_018614525.1). Lineage (GTDB taxonomy): Bacteria > Actinomycetota > Actinomycetes > Streptomycetales > Streptomycetaceae > Streptomyces. The sequence goes on along the minus strand of NZ_JAGGOL010000092.1, from coordinate 42,245 downwards.
AGGGCGTACCCGCCAAGAACCTCGCCGCCGTCGGCGGCGTCCCCCTGGTCGCCCGCGCCGTCCGCGAGTGCCGCGCGGCCCGCCTGGTCAGCGATGTCGTCGTCTCCACCGACGACCCCGGCATCGCGGCCACCGCGCGCGGCGCGGGCGCGGTCGTCGTCCAGCGGCCCGGCGCGATCGCGGGCGACACCGCCACCAGCGAGGAGGCGGTGCTGCACGCCATGGAGGCGTACGAGGCGCGGTACGGCACCCGCGTCGCCGCCGTCCTCCTGGTGCAGTGCACCAGCCCCTTCCTCAGCAGCGAGGACATCGACGGCGTCGCCGCCGCGGTCGTCGAGGGCGGCGCCGACAGCGCGCTGACCGTGGCGCCCTTCCACGGCTTCGTCTGGCGGGAGGAGACCGGCGCCGCACACGAGGAGCACGCGCGCGTGGCCACCGGCGTCCCCGCCTGGGCCGCCGTCCCGCCGACCGCCCCGGCCGGCGCCCGCGGCGTCAACCACGACAAGGCCCACCGCCCCCGCCGCCAGGACCGCCCGCAGGACCTGCTGGAGACCGGCGCCGCCTACGCCATGCGGGCCGACGGCTTCCGGACCGCCCGGCACCGCTTCTTCGGGCGGACCGAGCTCGTACGGACCGACGCCGCCCGCGTGCTGGAGGTCGACGATCCGCACGACCTCGCCCGCGCCCGCGCCCTCGCGCCGATCCTCGACGGGTCCGCCGCCGGCGCCGTCCTCCCCACGCGCGAGGACGTCGACGCCGTCGTCATGGACTTCGACGGCACCCAGACCGACGACCGCGTCCTCATCGACGCCGACGGCCGCGAGATCGTCGCCGTGCACCGCGGCGACGGGCTCGGCGTCGCCGCGCTGCGCCGCGCCGGACTGGACCTGCTGATCCTCTCCAGCGAGACCGACGCGGTCGTCGCCGCGCGCGGCCGCAAGCTCCAGGTGCCCGTCCTGCACGGCGTCGACCGCAAGGACCGGGCGCTCAAACAGTGGTGCGAGGAGCACGGCGTCGCACCCGACCGCGTGCTCTACGTCGGCAACGACGTCAACGACCTGCCCTGCTTCGGCCTCGTCGGCTGGCCGGTCGCCGTCGCGAGCGCCCACGACGCCGTCCGCGGCGCCGCCCGCGCCGTGACCTCCGCGCCCGGCGGCAGCGGCGCCCTCCGCGAGATCGCCTCCTGGCTCCTCGGCCCCTCGCTCTGACCGGCGGACCGACCGACCCCACCCTCCCGCTGATCCCACACCCGAAGGAACCGCCTCACATGACCCCCGCTCTGCGCACCCGCCCCCTCGGCACCAAGATCGCCGGCCCCGGCCACCCCGTCTACATCACCGGGGAGATCGGCATCAACCACAACGGTGACGTCGACAAGGCCATCGCCCTCATCGACGCCGCCGCCGACGCCGGCTGCGACGCCGTGAAGTTCCAGAAGCGCACTCCGGAGATCTGCACCCCGCGCGACCAGTGGGACATCGAGCGCGACACGCCGTGGGGCCGGATGACGTACATCGACTACCGCCACCGGGTGGAATTCGGCGAGGAGGAATACCGCCGCATCGACGCCCACTGCCGTGAGCGTGGCATCGCCTGGTTCGCCTCCCCCTGGGACACCGAGGCCGTCGCCTTCCTGGAGAAGTTCGACCTCCCGGCCCACAAGGTCGCCTCCGCCTCGCTCACCGACGACGAACTGCTGTGCGCGCTGCGGGCCACCGGCCGCACCGTCGTCCTCTCCACCGGCATGTCGACGCCGCAGCAGATCCGGCACGCCGTCGAGGTGCTCGGCAGCGGGAACATCCTGCTCTGCCACGCCACCTCGACCTACCCCGCCAAGGCCGCCGAGCTCAACCTCCGGATGATCCACACCCTCCAGGCGGAGTACCCCAACGTGCCCATCGGCTACTCCGGTCACGAGACCGGCCTGCAGACCACCCTCGCGGCCGTCGCCCTCGGCGCCACCTTCGTCGAGCGGCACATCACCCTCGACCGGGCCATGTGGGGCTCCGACCAGGCCGCCTCCGTCGAGCCCGGCGGCCTCCAGCGGCTCGTCCGCGACATCCGCGTGGTCGAGGAGTCGCTCGGTGACGGGGTGAAGAGGGTCTACGAGAGCGAGCTCGCGCCGATGCGCAAGCTGCGCCGCGTCACGGGCGTCGTCGCCGAGGGCGGCGACCGGCAGCCCGCCACGGTCTGACGGGCGCCCAGGTGACACCGCCCGAGGGGCCGCCTCCCGGCCCGGCCCCCACGCTGGCGTTCGTCGAGAGCCCGGTGCAGCTGCTGAACGTCCTCGAATGGGCGTACGCGACCCGCCGTCCGGGTGGCGCGCCGCCCGGACGACGGCCGCTGAGCCACGGCGTGCCGCGCCAGCGCGACCACCGCGCCGGGACGGCCACCCCGGCCCCCCTGGTGATCGTGGTGCTCGCCCCGCACGACCCCATGACCCGCGGCCAGCTGCGCCGGATGGCCGAGCTGGCCCGCGACGAGGGCCACGAGGTGCGCTGGGAGGAGGCCCGGGGCGGCCCCGGCGCGCCGGTACGGACGGTGGGCGGGCTCGCCGGGGCGCTGTACCGTGCGCGGCGCGTCGTCATCGGGGACCCGTTCTCGCGCTACGTGCAGCTACTGCTGACGATCACCCGCGCACGGGAGCTGGTGGTCGTGGACGACGGCACGGCCACCATGGAGTTCGTCTCCCAACTGGCCCGTGGCGAACGCCTCGTACGATGGCACCGGCGCGGCACCCGAGGGGCGCGCGACATCGTCTTCGCGCCGGTGTCCGCTTCAGCGCGCCGGCGGCTTGCGCCGAACGACCGCCGGAGCGTGGAGGTGTTCACCTCCATGCCCGTCGAGGCCCCGCCCGGGGTGACCGTCACCGCCAACGACTTCGCCTGGACCCGCTCCGCCTTCGGCCCGCCCCGGCTGACCCGGGGCACCGACGTCGTCGGCACCTCCCTGGTCGAGACCGGGGTCGTGGACCCCGAGCGCTATCTGGAGGCCGTCGCCGGCCTGGCCGCCGCCCACGGCGCCACCCGCTACTTCGCCCACCGGCGCGAGAGCACCGAGAAGCTGCGCCGCATCGCCACCGGCATCGGCCTGGAGGTCGTACGGCCCGACCTGCCCCTGGAGCTGATCGCCCGTCGGGGGCCGATCGGCCGAACGGTCCTGAGCTTTCCCTCGACCGTGGTGCACACGCTGCCGCTCGCCCTCGCCGGCACCGGCGTCACGGTCGCCGTCTGCGACATCGATCCGCTGTGGCTCACCGAGCGCCCCTCGCCCCGGGCGGAGGGGTTCCTCACCGAGGTGACCGATACCGCGCCGGATGTGCGACGACTTCCGGCCAGACCACTGACGGCCCCATGACTCCGCTTGCGTCCGTAAATACTGGTCATACCCCTCGGATGGCCCATCCATGCGGCTGAACTTTTCTTGATCGGGGGGCAGTTGCGGGGTTGAGGGCTCTACCCTTCACTACGTGAACCATCTGATGCCTTTGGACGCCGCACCCGAAACCGTCGACGGTGAGCTCCCCGGACTGCTTCCCTCCGGGCTGCGTGACGAACTCATCGCGTTCCGCCGGGACTTGCACATGCACCCCGAGCTGGGCAACCGCGAGTTCCGCACCACCGCGGCGGTCAAAGCGAGGCTGGAGAAGGCGGGGCTCGTCCCCCGTACGCTCTCCACCGGCACCGGGCTCTTCTGTGACATCGGCCGGGACACCGCGCGGGAGACGGCCGGACGGGTCGCCGGGCAGCACGGCACCACCGCCCGCGGCATCCTCGCCCTCCGCGCGGACCTCGACGCCCTGCCCATTCCGGACACCAAGTCCGTCCCGTACCGCTCGACCGTCCCCAGAATGGCGCACGCCTGCGGCCACGACGTGCACACCACCGTCGTCCTCGGCACCGGTCTGGTCCTCGCCCGGCTGGCCGAGCAGGGCCTGCTGCCCCGCCCGGTCCGGCTGATCTTCCAGCCGGCCGAGGAGGTGCTGCCCGGCGGCGCGCTCGACGCCATCGAGTGCGGCGCGCTGGACGGCGTCGGCCGGATCGTCGCCGTGCACTGCGACCCCAAGGTCGAGGTCGGCCGGATCGGGCTCAAGCACGGCGCGATCACCTCCGCCTGCGACCGGCTGGAGGTCTCGCTGGACGGCCCCGGCGGCCACACCGCCCGCCCGCACTTCACCACCGACCTGGTGACCGCCGTGGCCCGGGTGGCCACGGACGTGCCGGCGGTGCTCGCCCGCCGCGTCGACGCCCGCTCGGGCCTGTCGCTGACCTGGGGGCGGCTGGAGGCCGGGCACGCCTGCAACGTCATCCCGCAGCACGCCGAGCTGTCCGGCACGGTCCGCTGCCTGGACCTGCACGCCTGGCGCGACGCACCCGACCTGGTGCACGCCGCGATCGACGAGGTCGCCACGCTGCACCGCGCCAAGTCCGAGATCAACTACCTGCGCGGGGTGCCGCCGGTCGTCAACGACCCGGACGTCACCGAGCTGCTGCGGAGCGCCATGACGGCGCGCCGCGGACCGTACTCCGTCGAGGACACCGAGCAGAGCCTGGGCGGCGAGGACTTCTCCTGGTATCTGGAGCACGTCCCCGGCGCGATGGCCCGGCTGGGAGTCCGCCCGGTGGGCGACAACACCCGCCGCGACCTGCATTGCGGTGATTTCGACGTGGATGAGAGCGCGATCCAGGCGGGCGTGGAGCTCTTCACGGCGGCGGCATTGCTGGACGGCCGGTTGCCGTAGGCAATCTGTTGGCATTTGGGTCAAGGGCCGTTAACGACGATCCGATAACGGCTTCGAACCACCCCTTTTATCTCCATCTACGCGCGTTACGATTCCCGCGAACCAGCGCCGACGGAGGCGCTTCGAGTGAAGGGGCCCCTTCGTGCGCCGGGTATCCACAATCACTGCCGCGGGAATCACCGCCGCGGCTCTCGCATTCACTCTCACCGCCTGTGGCGGCTCCTCGACCGATTCGGGCGGTGACAAGGGCGTCGGTCTGGCGTTCGACGTCGGCGGCCGTGACGACCACTCCTTCAACGAGTCCGCCGCCCGTGGCGTCGACAAGGCGAAGGCCGAGCTCGGCGTCGAGGCCAAGCTGCTGACCGCCAAGAACGGCGAGACCGAGGCCGAGCGCGAGCAGCGCCTGAGCTCCCTCGCCGACGCGGGCCACAACCCCGTCATCGGCGTCGGCTTCAACTACTCGAAGTCGATCGAGAAGGTCGCCAAGGAATACCCCAAGGTCACCTTCGGCGTCGTCGACTCCGTCGCCCCGGGCAAGAACATCGACAGCATGACCTTCGGTGAGCACGAGGGCTCGTACCTCGCCGGTGTCGCCGCGGCGCTGAAGTCCAAGAGCAAGAAGGTCGCCTTCATCGGCGGTGTGAACAACGCTCTGATCCAGAAGTTCCAGGCCGGTTTCGAGCAGGGCGCGAAGGACACCGACTCCAAGGTCGAGGTCATCTCGCAGTACCTGTACCCGAACAACGACAAGGGCTTCAACGACCCGGCGGCCGCCAAGGAGAAGGCCAAGGGCATGCTCGACCAGGGCGTCGACGTGATCTACACCGCGGCCGGCCTCTCCGGCAACGGCTCGATCGAGGCCATCGCCGGCCAGAAGGGCGCCTGGGCGATCGGCGTGGACTCCGACCAGGCCCAGCAGCCGGGCCTGGCCAAGTACAAGGACTCGATCCTCACCTCCGTCGTGAAGAACGTGGACGTGGCGGTCTTCGACCTCATCAAGAGCGTCAAGGACGGCAAGCCGCTCACGGGTGAGCACAAGTACCTCCTCAAGGACGGCGGCGTGTCGCTGGCCACCACCGGTGGTCACATCGACGACATCAAGGCCCAGATCGAGGAAGCGAAGAAGAAGATCGCGGACGGCCAGATCAAGGTCAAGATCGCCCCGTGATCCGGGGCCGGCCACGGCCGGCCTGATCCGCCGCTGACCGGTCCTCGACCGCTCGTACGGCCGCGGGCCCGGTGGCGAGGGAGTACCCCTCTCCGCCGGGCCCGTACATACGCGCCAACGCTACGCGCGTAGCTTTTCGTTGACGCGGTAGCGTCGCCCCCGCCCAGCCCGGAGTTCCGCCGGTCCCCGCCCGGCCCCGCCCCGGCTTCCTCCCGCTCCCTTCCCCGAGGAGAGTGCGCCATCAAAGCGTCCAGCAGTACCAGTAGTACCGCCCCCGCAGTAGAACTCGCGGGCATCACCAAGCGGTTCCCGGGCGTCGTGGCCAACCACGACATCCACCTGACCGTCCGGCGTGGCACCGTCCACGCCCTGTGCGGTGAGAACGGCGCCGGCAAGTCGACCCTGATGAAGATCCTCTACGGCATGCAGAAGCCGGACGAGGGCACCATCGAGCTCGACGGTGAGCAGGTCACCCTGCACACGCCCGGCGACGCGATCGCGCGCGGCATCGGCATGGTGCACCAGCACTTCATGCTGGCCGACAACCTCACCGTCCTGGAGAACGTCGTCCTCGGCGCCGAGAAGCTGCACGGCATCGGCAACAAGGCCCGTACGAAGATCAAGGAGATCTCCGACGCCTACGGCCTCGGGGTCCGCCCCGACGCCATGGTCGAGGACCTCGGCGTCGCCGACCGCCAGCGCGTGGAGATCCTCAAGGTCCTCTACCGCGGCGCCCGCACCCTGATCCTCGACGAGCCCACCGCCGTTCTGGTCCCGCAGGAGGTCGACGCGCTCTTCGACAACCTCCGCGAGCTCAAGGCCGAGGGTCTGACGGTCATCTTCATCTCGCACAAGCTGGGCGAGGTGCTCTCGGTCGCCGACGACATCACCGTCATCCGGCGCGGCACCACGGTCGGCACCGCGGTGCCCAGCGAGACGACCCCCAAGCAGCTTGCCGAGCTGATGGTCGGCAGCGAGCTGCCCTCGCCCGAGACCCGCGAGTCGACGGTCACCGACACGCCGATGCTGACGGTCGAGGACCTGAAGCTGTTCGCCACCGACCCCGACGGCGTCGTCCGCTCGGTGCTCGACGGCATCTCGCTGACCATCCACAAGGGCGAGGTGCTCGGCCTCGCGGGCGTCGAGGGCAACGGCCAGGCCGAGCTCGTCGAGGCCATCATGGGCATGCGCGACCCCGACGGCGGTGTGATCACCCTCGACGGCACCGACATCAGCCACGCGCCGACCCGCAAGCGGCGTGAGGACGGCATCGGCTACATCCCCGAGGACCGGCACCGCCACGGCCTGCTGCTGGAAGCCCCGCTGTGGGAGAACCGCATCCTCGGCCACGTCACCGAGAAGCCCAACAGCCGGCGCGGCATCCTCGACAACAAGGCCGCCCGCGCCGACACCGAGCGCATCGTGCGCGAGTACGACGTGCGGACCCCCGGCATCGAGGTCACCGCGGCCTCCCTGTCCGGCGGCAACCAGCAGAAGCTGATCGTCGGCCGCGAGATGAGCCACCTGCCCAAGCTGCTCATCGCCGCGCACCCCACCCGGGGCGTGGACGTCGGCGCGCAGGCGCAGATCTGGGACCAGATCCGCGAGGCGCGCCGCGAGGGCCTGGCGGTGCTGCTGATCTCCGCCGACCTGGACGAGCTGATCGGGCTCTCCGACACCCTGCGGGTGATGTTCCGCGGCCGCCTGGTCGCCGACGCGGACCCCGCCACCATCACCCCGGAGGAGTTGGGCTCGGCCATGACCGGCGCCGCTACCGGCCACCTTGAGCACGTGGAGAACGACGAGGAGCGGGAAGGGGGCGACGAAGCATGAGCCTCGTGAAGAAGTTCGACAAGAACAAGCTGATCCTGGGCTTCGCCGCGCCGATCCTGGCGATCGTCTCCGCGCTGGTGATCACCTCGATCATCATCGCGGCCACCGGCAAGGACCCCTTCAACGCCTACCAGGTCATGGTCGACTTCGGTTCGAAGGCCGACTCCCAGGTCTGGATCATCAACAAGGCGACCCCGTACTACCTGTCCGCGCTGGCCGTCGCCATCGGCTTCCGGATGAACCTCTTCAACATCGGCGTCGACGGCCAGTACCGCATCGCGGCCTTCTTCGCCGCCGTCGTCGGTGGCGCCCTGACGCTGCCGGGCATCATCCAGATCCCCGTCATCATCATCGTCGCGATGATCGTCGGCGCGATCTGGGCCGGCATCGCCGGCCTGCTCAAGACGACCCGCGGCGTCAGCGAGGTGATCAGCACCATCATGCTGAACGCCATCGGCGCCTCGGTGATCGGCTACTTCCTCCAGGACGGGCGGCTCGCGGAGAAGGAGGGCAACCTGATCCACACGCCCTACCTCCCCGACTCCGCGCACTTCTTCGAGATCCCGACCACGCCCAAGCCCATCTACGGCTTCGTCGTCATCGCGGCCCTCGCCGGACTCGTGTACTGGTTCGTCCTGAACCGCTCCCGCTTCGGCTTCGACCTGCGCACCGTCGGCCAGTCCGAGTCGGCCGCCCAGGCCAGCGGCGTCAACGTCAAGCGCATGGTGATCACCTCGATGGTGCTCTCCGGCGCCATGGCGGGCCTCGTCGGCATGCCGACCCTGCTCGGTGTCTCGTACAACTACGGCACCGACTTCCCCACCGGCATCGGCTTCACCGGTATCGCCATCGCGCTGCTCGGCCGCAACCACCCCATCGGCATGGCGCTCGGCGCGCTGCTGTGGGGCTTCCTGGAGCGCACCGGCACCCAGCTGGAGTTCGAGGGTTACGCGCAGGAGGTCGTCGGCGTGATCCAGGGCGTCATCGTCCTGTGCGTCGTCATCGCCTACGAGATCGTGCGCCGGTACGGCCTCAAGGCCCAGCAGCGGAAGGTCGGCGAGGAGCTCGCCGCCCAGGCCCGTAAGAGCGACAAGGCGGAGGTTTCCGCGTGAGTACCACTTTCACTGCCGCGGTCTCCAACGCGCTCAGCGGCAAGAACAAGCCCGGACGGCGCAAGCTGTCCTACCCGGTCGTCCTGCTGGTCATCGCGGGCGCGCTGCTGCTGCTGTCCGCGCTGCGCCAGATCACCAGCGTCACCGACCTGACCTCCTCCGGTCAGTTCAGCGGCGCCCTCGCCGCCGCCGTGCCGATCGGCCTCGCCGGCCTCGGCGGGCTGTGGGCCGAGCGCGCGGGCGTCGTCAACATCGGCCTCGAAGGCATGATGATGCTCGGCACCTTCTGCGCCGGCTGGATCGGCTGGCAGCACGGCCCGTGGGCCGCGGCGCTCGCCGGTGTCGTCGGCGGCGCGCTCGGCGGTCTCGTGCACGCCCTCGCGACCGTGACCTTCGGCGTCGACCACATCATCTCCGGTGTGGCCATCAACATCCTGGCCCTCGGCATCACGCAGTACCTGGCCAAGCTGTGGTTCGGCGCGGAGGGCAGCGCCGCCCAGCAGGCGGGCGGCAACGACAAGCAGTCGCCCGTCATGGCGGACATGCCGAACTTCTCCATCCCCGGCCTGTCCGACTGGCTGCACGACATCGAGAAGCACCACTGGTTCTTCGTCTCCGACCTCGCCGGCATCCTCGACGGCCTGGTCTCCGAGGTGCCCTGGCTGACGATCGTCGCGGCGCTGCTGTTCGTCGGCACGTTCGTCGTGCTGTGGCGCTCCTCCTTCGGTCTGCGCCTGCGTTCCTGCGGTGAGAGCCCGGTGGCCGCCGAGTCCCTCGGCGTCAACGTCTACACCTACAAGTACGCGGCCGTGGTCGTCTCCGGCGCCCTCGCGGGCCTCGGCGGCGCGTTCCTCGCCATCGGCACCCACATGTACTCCGACGGCCAGACCGGTGGCCGCGGCTACATCGGCCTCGCCACGATGATCTCCGGCAACTGGCGGCCGGGCGGCGTCGCGATGAGCGCCGGCCTGTTCGGCTTCATGGACAGCCTCCAGCTGCGCTCCGGCGGCCCGACCGTCCACGCGCTGCTGCTGCTCCTCGCCGTGCTGCTGATCGGCTTCGCCGCCTGGCGGCTGAAGACCGGCAAGATCCGGGCCGCGATCGTCTCCGGCGCCTTCGGTGCCGCGCTGATCCTCTGGTACGTGCTGACCAAGACCGTGCCGCTGGAGTTCGTCGACGCCACCCCGTACGTGGTGACGCTGCTGGTCCTGGCCTTCTCCGCGCAGCGGCTGAGGATGCCCAAGGCCAACGGCAAGCCCTACCGGAAGGGCCAAGGAAAGTGACCTCTTCCCCCGACTGGGAGGAGCTGCGGACGCAGGCCCGGGACGCGATGTCCCGGGCCTACGCCCCGTACTCCGACTTCCCCGTGGGCGCCGCGGCCCTGGTGGACGACGGCCGCACCGTCACCGGCTGCAACGTCGAGAACGCCGCCTATGGCGTCGCCCTGTGCGCCGAGTGCGGCCTGATCTCGGCCCTCTTCTCGTCCGGTGGCGGCCGCCTGACGGCCTTCACCTGTTGCGACCGCAACGGCAACATCCTGATGCCGTGCGGCCGCTGCCGTCAGCTGCTGTGGGAGCACGGCGGCCCGGAGCTGGCCGTGGACACGACATCGGGCGTCCGTCCGTTGTCGGAGTTGCTGCCGGATGCGTTTGGGCCCGCTGACCTGAATCGTTGAAGATGTCCTCAAGCGCCGGACGGGCTGATGTTCAGCCCGTCCGGGTCACTTTCCGGACCCGGGAAGACTGAGGACGCACGAACCTAAGGAAAATGTGCTGATGGACGCCATTTCCGTCATCCGCGCCAAGCGCGACCGCGGCCGTCTGACCGACGGGCAGATCGACTGGATCATCGACGCCTACACGCGCGGTGAGGTCGCCGACGAGCAGATGTCCGCGCTCGCGATGGCGATCCTGCTCAACGGCATGGACCGGGCCGAGATCGCCCGCTGGACCGCCGCGATGATCAAGTCGGGCGAGCGCATGGACTTCTCGTCCCTGTCCGTCCCGACCTCGGACAAGCACTCCACCGGCGGCGTCGGCGACAAGATCACCCTCCCGCTGGCCCCCCTCGTGGCCGCCTGCGGCGCGGCCGTACCGCAGCTCTCCGGCCGCGGCCTCGGCCACACGGGTGGCACGCTCGACAAGCTGGAGTCCATCCCCGGCTGGCGCGCGCTGCTCTCCAACGACGAGATGATGGACGTCCTGCGCGACGTCGGCTCCGTCATCTGCGCGGCCGGCGACGGCCTCGCCCCCGCCGACAAGAAGCTCTACGCGCTGCGCGACGTGACCGGCACGGTCGAGGCGATCCCGCTGATCGCCAGCTCGATCATGTCGAAGAAGATCGCGGAGGGCACGGGTTCGCTCGTCCTGGACGTGAAGGTCGGCTCCGGCGCCTTCATGAAGAACATCGAGGACGCCCGCGAGCTGGCCTCCACGATGGTCGGCCTGGGCACGGACCACGGTGTGAAGACGGTGGCCCTGCTCACCGACATGTCGACCCCGCTCGGCCTCACCGCGGGCAACGCCCTTGAGGTCCGCGAGTCCGTCGAGGTCCTCGCCGGCGGCGGCCCGGCCGACGTCGTCGAGCTCACCCTCGCCCTGGCCCGCGAGATGCTGGCGGCGGCCGGCCTGCCCGACGCCGACCCGGCCAAGGCGCTCAAGGACGGCTCCGCCATGGACCACTGGCGCCGCATGATCATCGCGCAGGGCGGCGACCCGGACGCGGTGCTCCCGGTCGCCCGCGAGCAGCACGTGGTCACGGCCGCGTCCACCGGTGTGCTGACCAAGCTGGACGCCTACGCGGTGGGCGTCTCCGCCTGGCGCCTGGGCGCCGGCCGCGCGCGCAAGGAGGACCCGGTCCAGGCCGGCGCGGGCATCGAGATGCACGCCAAGCCGGGCGACAAGGTCGTCGCGGGCCAGCCGCTGATGACCCTCCACACGGACACCCCGGAGAAGTTCGACTACGCGCTGTCGGCCCTGGAGGGCAGCGTGGACATCGCCGCCGAGGGCACGGCGTTCACCGCGAACCCGATCGTGCTGGACCGCATCGCCTGAACCGACGCGTCAGCGCATGAGGAAGGCCCCCGCTTCACCGAGGCGGGGGCCTTCCTCGTCCAGCGCTGCTGGGCCGTCTCGTCCGCACCACCGCTGCGCGGTGGCGTCCTCAATCGCCGGACGGGCTTGATTTCCGCTGGGCTCAGCCACAATCAAGCCCGTCCGGCGATTGAGGACGCGCCCGCAGGGCGCCCGCCGCCGCAGGCGGCAAGGACGGCGCGCGGCCGAAGACCGGCGACCCGCCGGCCACGGCCTAGCGTGGGGGAGCGATGACCCTCGCCAGCACCGAGGAGAGCGGATCACCGGCGAGTGCCTCCCGCAGTTCCCCGACGCCTTGCCGCCGCTGTGCCGGGGTGAGGGAGAGGTAGTGCTCGATCCGCTCGTTGAACGTCCGCCGGAATCCGGCGTAGAGCTCGTCGTCCTCCCGGACGCGGCCGGCGATCTCCACCAGGGCCGCGGTCCCGGCGAAGTCGTCCTCGGGCACGTGGTGACCGGGCAGGACATCCGCGAAGCGGGCGGCCATCCGGCCGAAGTGCGTGCCCTCCAGCCGCCGTACGGTGAAGACGTGCGCGTAGTGCTGCTCATGGATCGCCAGGGGCAACCGGCCGAGCGACAACGACTCGTGGAGCGCTGTGAGTCCCGGGGCGAGCAGGTAATGGGGCGTACTCGCCACATGCCGCAGCAGTTCGCGCTGAGCCAGGAAGCGGCAACTGGCCCGCCGGCCGGCGACCGATACGTCCCGCTCCCGGTGTTCGCCGAAGGGGCCGCCGCAGACCAGCACGCGCCTGAACCGGCCCCAGTCGCGCAGCAGATCGGCGATCCACCGGTGGAGCAGCCGCATGTAGTCGTTGTGGACGTCGAAGTCCAGCAGGAAGTTCTTGAATCCACCGACATTGATCAGCAGGTCGTATTCCGGTTCCGCGGCGGGCGGGAGGTTCCGCAGGCCGTCCACGTCGACGATCGAGCCCGTCAAGTGCATCGCGGGGCCTGCACCGCTGCCGAGAGCGACAAGCTCGGCCATCCGTTCCGTGGCACCCGGAAAGTTCTGCACCACGCTGTGAGTGGCGAGCAGGTGGGCCGCGACGACGCGTTCGTGCGGTGAGAGTGTGCCCAGGTGCCGGTCGGCGGCCGAGAAGGAGGAGCGGGGCAGGCTCTCGCACAGGTCGCGGATCACGGCGAGCGGACGTCCGAGCTGCCAGAAGCTCAGCAGGCTGTCCACCATGACCACCGGCCGCCCGGCCACGACGGACCGCACGACCAGATCGGCGTCCATGACCGAGACGACCTGGTCGCTCGCCTTCAGCAGGTCGTCGATCGCCGCGGACCCGGCCCCGGTGGTGTCGTGGATTCCCGTGCCCTCGCGGATGTCGTCGAAGGCGTCCGCGTTCCGGCGGGCGAACGCCGCCGCCACGCCGTCGCCCACGAATATCCGCTCGTGACCGGTGAGCAGCCGGGAGACCGCGACGAGTTCGGCCGCCGGACCGAAGCCGCAGTTCTGGGCCCCCATCACTATGCGCATGCCGTCGGCCCCTCTGTCGCCGGGCGTGCGGAAACGTCGCGGTGGCGGGGCGCGGCGGCCAGTACGTCGATGAGCCGCTCGGCGAATTCGGCCGGATACCTCACGTAGCCGACGTGACCACCGGGGAACTCCGCCGGCTCGTGACCGAGCCGCTCCGCGAGGACGGCCGCCGGCCGGTGGATGACGTCCGCGCGCGAATCGTGGCCGCCTGCCAGCACGATCCGTTCCGCCACGGTGGCGAGCGCGGCCGGATCGGGAACGTAGCGCGTGGACGACCGGACCATGTGCTCCAGGAAGAACGCGCTGTTGTCGTGCGCCTCCGGCAGCACCGGCGCCGGCCGGCCGCCGAAGAGAGGTTCGAGCTTCCGCAGAGCCGACGCGACGCCCTCGCGGCGGAACGTCTCGTGGGCATCGTCGAACAGGGCCCGGTACCTCGCGGCATCCGGAAGCAGCCCCATCGCGGGCGGCTCGTGCGCGACCACCGACCGCACCCGGTCCCGGTGCCGCACCGCGAGTTCGAGCGCGACGAGCCCGCCCGAGCAACTGCCGAACACTTGCGCCGGCTCACCCGCGACGGCCACGTGGCTCAGCAGACGGTACGCGTCGTCGGCGTGCACCTCGATCCTCTGCTCCACCGGCGGACCGTCGAGCGGGCTGCGGGAGTAGCCCCGCGGATCGTAGGAGACGACGCGATGAGCCGTCGCGAGGACGGCCGCCAATCGATCGAATACGGTCGCGTCGGAATTTCCGCCGGGGATCAGCAACAACAGCGGGCCGCCGCCGCGCACTTCGAAGTGAAGCCTCGCACCCGGTACCACCAGAGTGCCGATCTTCAGGGCGTCCATTCCACTCCAGGGCCGGTGGCGGGGCGGTGTCGGAAGGTCACCACCACACTACTTACGGCAAGGCTTTCGGAGAACCGCTCCCACTCCCGAGGCGAGCCGCACAGCGGGCGGTTCCCCGCAGGGCGGGGCGTGCCCATGCCCACGCGCGCCGCATCGCGACCGCGGATGCCTGCCCGTCACTGCCGCGAGCCGGTCTCACAGGTAGGCAAGCGGGGCATCGCACACCTCACGCCTCTCAGCGCGAAGGAGACCGGTCATGGCCGTCAGCAGATCGTGGATGCGTTGCGTAGCCCTGGCAGCCGTCGCCGTGTTCGGCACGGCCGCGCCGGCCACGGGTCCCGCCCACGCCCACTCACCCGCACACGTGCAGTGCCAGGGAACCGAGTCCGTCACCTACCACCCGGGCGTCACCCTCGCCGCGCGGAACATCGACATCACGACCGAGGGCCGCTTCAGCCCCTGCCTCGACAGCGCGCACGAGGTGACGAGCGGGTCGTACGGGGAACGGTTCACGATCTTCGCCGGCTGCAATGACCTCCTCGACGGATTCGAGGACCGGCGGACGATCAAGTGGAGCACGGGCGACACCAGTGTCATCAAGGCCACCGGCAGCAGCACCGCCGTGGCCGGCCAGGTCATCACCACGCTCACCGGCACGGTCACGGAGGGCCGCTACAAGGGCAGGACCGCCGTACAGATCATCACGCTCCCTCAGCCGGGGGCGCTGCAATGCCTCGGCACCGGGTTCACCGGCGCGACCGGAGTGACGACACTCGCGATCACCTGAGACCGCCGCCCCCGGGAACGACCACCGGACGCGCCGCGCACCCGTGCGGCGACGACGTTCAGCGCGGCAGCCCTGTCCGCCGCGCGCCGGTCCCGGGGGCGCGGGGTCATTGCCTGCGGCAGCCCGGGGGGCCGTACGGCCCCGTACTCCGTGAAGCGCCGTACGCCGCACTCGTCGCAGCGGGATGCTCCGCCCAACGCGTGCGTCCAGCCACGCTGGTGGTGGCAGTCGGAGCCCTTCACCGCTGCATCACCGGCAGGATGTGGGCACCACGGAAGTGACTGCGTAGGGCTACGGTCGCGTCCACGATCCTCTCCTCGTCGCCGTCCGCCACGGCGGCCCGGCGCGCGGCCTCCAGTTCCACGCAGTCCGTGCACCCGACGGGGGATTTCTCCGTGCACGGCGCCGGTACGCCCACGGTGAACCACGTCATCTTTCCCGGGCCGGGGCCGTGCGCGCAGACGCCCCAGGCGTCCGACCCGGCGGCGATCAGCGTCAGGCCACGCCCCGACTCGTCCTCCAGCGACACGGCGGGCCGCCGCACGGGCAGCCCGCCCGCGCCGTCGTGGACGGACACGCGCAGACGACCGGTGTCCGTCCACTCGGCGTGGAGCGTGACCGGGCTGGTGCAGCGCTTCGCCCGGCAGGCGTTGACCGCGTTCGTGACGGCCTCCGAGGTGAGGGCCACGGCGGTATCGGTGAGGTCGGTCCGATAGGACGAGAGAAGAAGGGTGCGGACCGCTTCGCGGGCGGTACGGACCCACGCGGGGTGCGGCGGGAAGGCGAGGGAGCAGTTCGAGGCTGGGGAGGGTTCCATGACGTCTCCTGAGGGTGCCGGTGTCCGTGGGCGGCGGCCGTCCGTGGTGGCGTTGCCTGACCAACTCCCGGTGGGTCAGGTGCACTTCCGCGTCCGACGCGGGTCGGAGGGATCGCCCCGACGGTACGGGCAGGGGTGCATACGGTCCAACTGTGTCCGGGGAATGCCACTCGCAAGGGTGACGCGGGGGTGAGCTGATGGACCGGCGCGCGGCCTGAGCGCAAAACTGCGCGCATCTCTTAGGCGGAGGAAGCGCATGCCACCCAGGAACAGCCCCAGTGAACGTCAGCGCCGTCTCGGGGCAGAGTTGCGGAAGTTGCGGACTCGGGCGCGGATGTCCGGCGACGAAGTCGCCGCACTGCTCGACGCGGACCGCTCTCGCGTCAGCCACATGGAGGCTGGACGCGTGGACGTGCCGCGGAACGGCTTGTACAAGTTGCTACGCGCCTACGGGTGCGAGGACGGGCCCCATTTCGAGGCGCTGATGGCCCTGGCCCATGATCGGGGCAAGGGATGGTGGGACGACTACAAGGACACGCAGACCCGCCGGGCTCTCGACCTGGCGGAGTTGGAGTCGCGGGCAACCAGCATCCGATCTCACGAATCAGCGGTCATCCCGGGCATGTTCCAGACCGAGGACTATGCGCGTGCCGTGATCTCAAGTGTCGAGAGCGATCACAGGAAGCTCGACGGCTGGGTGAGCTTCAGGCTCGATCGCCAGCGCGTCCTGGCAGGGCTGCACAGTTATCACGCCATCATCCCCGAGTCGGGGCTCCGCATGCGGGTCGGTAGCACAAAGACCATGCGCGATCAGTTGCTGAGACTTATCGAGATCGCTCGCTTGCCTCATGTGACCGTGCAGGTCTTCCCTTTCGAGATGGGTCCGTACTCCACTTTCGTCCGCTCGTTCGTCCTTTTGGGCGCTGCGACTCCGGAATTGGACACCTTGTACCGGGAGCACCCGACGGGTGCGGACTTCATTGGGGATGGAGAAACCATCGCCGACTACGCCAGAATGTTCGAGCGACTGTCCTCGTTGGCCCTCGCCCCCATCGACCCGGAGGCAGCGCCTGAGCGCGTGGAGGCCCAGGACTCGTTGCGCTTGCTCCAGCACGTTTTGTACGAACTGCGATAGGCGGCGGTATGACTCAACACGCATGGCGCAAGTCCTCATTCAGTGTCGGCGGGGAGGGCTCATGCGTAGAAGTCGCCCCCGCCCCCGGCGGCCTCATACGCTTCCGCGAGAGCGATCAACCCGCCCGAATAATCACGACCACGGCGGCCACGCTTGCCACCCTCCTCCGTAGCGTCAAAGCCGGCAGGCTCACCCTCTGAGCCGGAGATTCCCCGTACGGGTGAACGGGATCGGTGGACCCCCACCGATCCCGTCGGCATGCTGGGATGCGGTGACATAACGATCGAGGGGATCGCCATGAGCGCACTCACTGTCGACCACGGGCCGGATAACGGCTGCGGCTGGGATGAGCTCGTCCGTGCCTGGGAGGAGCTCGACCCTCCCGAGGGCTGGAAGGCGGAGATCATTGAGGGGCTCATTACCTTGTCACCCGCGCCTGCCAACAAGCACAACGTCATCGCCGGGAAGCTTCAGCGCTCCCTGTACACCGCGATCCCTGAGGACTGGGGCATCTATCAGACCCTCGCCGTTTCGGTGCCGTCACGGAGTGGCGTCTTCATCCCGGATCTGACCGTGGCGCCGGAGGCTGCTCTGGTCGAGTTGTCCGAGTCCGAGCACTACATCCCCGCGTCGGCCTCGGCGTTCGTCGCGGAGATCACGTCGAAGTCCAGCCTCCGGCACGACAGGGTCAGCAAGCCGGCGGCGTACGCCCATGCCGGCGTACCGCTCTACCTTCTTGTCGACAGGTGGGCGTTGGGAGGCCCGACCATCACCCTCTACGGTGAGCCGAAGGACGACGTCTACCGGGTTCTTCAGGCGGGGAAGTTCGGCGACGAGATCCACCTTCCCGAGCCGTTCGGCATCGCGATCGACACGGGTGTCTTTCCCGCCATGTAATGGCGAAGGGCACCGCGGAATACGCGGTGCCCTTGCCACGCGCGCAGACGCACGCGTGCGTGATCGGGATCAGACCCGCACCGTGTACCACCCGCCGAGGCCGCCGCACATGCTCGCGGAGTACGTCGTGCTGCGGTAGCCGGGCGGAATCGGGGAGCCGGGGCAGGTCCAGATGCCGTTGCGGACGAGCTGGTGGTACCAGGCGCCGATGCCGTTGCAGCCGGGGCGCATGTAGTTCGTGACGACGTAGCCGGACACGATCGGCGAGCCGGCGCAGGTCCAGATGCCGTCGCGGGCGAGCTGGTGGTACCAGGCGCCGATGCCGCTGCATCCGTTGCGGTCGTAATTGCTGATGACGTAACCGGTCACGATGGGCGAGCCCGAGCAGGTCCAGATCCCGTCGCGTACGGGTTGCTGGTACCAGGCGCCCGCGCCCCGGCACCCGTTGCGGTCGTAATTGGTGATCACGTAGCCGGCCGGAACGGGCGCCCCGGAGCAGGACCACCCGCCGGCGGCCTGCGACGCCCCGGTCGCGGCACTGGCCGTGCCGGTGGTGGCGCCGGTGAGTACGGTCGCGATCAGCGCGACCGCTCCTACGAGCGCGGCGACCCTGCTCCGGGCGACCGCCCTTGCCGTAGTGCTCCACAGTTGGCGCAGTTGTCTGCCCACTTCACACCCGTCCTCATCGGCATGTGCACTTCACATCTGTCGATGGGCAAGGACACCGGACGCGGGAAGAAAAGTCACCCCGTACGACCGCGGTGTGAGAAGCGCGTCACAGGCCGTGAAGGCCAACCGGGATGAGCGCGACCTGGTATGAGGGGGCGTCAGGTTTGCGCCACGGTGCCGCTGACCGCGGGCTGTCTTTGCCGCCTGCGGCCTTTGCCGCCTGCGGCCTTTGCCGCCTGCGGCGGCGGGCGCCCTGCGGGCGCGTCCTCAAACGCCGGACGGGCTTGATGTGGCTGGGCTCAGCCGCCGCCGCTCCACCAGCGCCTTCCGCGTCGCGTACAGCGTGATCGACGCCGCCGCGACCATCGCCACCAGGCCCAGCAGCACCGTGCCGTCCCACCCGGCGAGGTGGAAGGCGACGGCACCCACCGTGCCGCCGACCGAGCTGCCCAGGTAGTACGCCGTCTGGTAGAGGGCCGACGCCTGGGCGCGGCCCGTCTTCGCGGCGCGGCTGACGGAGGACGAGGCCACCGCGTGGCCGGCGAAGAAGCCGGCCGTGATCAGGACCAGGCCCAGCAGGACCGCGAGCAGCGAGTCCGTCAGGGTGAGCAGCAGGCCCGCCGTGGTGGTGCCGACCGCCAGGTACAGCGCGCCGCGCCGGCCCAGGCGGCCGACGAGAGTGCCGGCCGCCGCGGAGGAGGCCGTACCGACCAGGTAGATCAGGAAGATCGAGCCGACGACACCCTGCGGCAGGGAGAACGGCGCCTCCGCCAGGCGGTAGCCGATGACCGTGTAGACCGCGCCGAAGACGGTCATGAAGAGCGCGCCGATCGCGTACAGCCGGCGCAGCAGCGGGTCGGAGAGGTGGCCGCGGACCGTACGGGCCAGGGCGCGCGGGGAGACGGGCGTCGGCGTGAAGTGCCGGGCCCTGGGGATCAGCACCCGGAAGGCGACCGCGCACACGACGGCCAGGACCCCGACCGCGGCGAGACCCGCTCGCCAGCCCCATGCCTGGGCGAACCAGCCGGCGACGATGCGCCCGGACATGCCGCCGAGGCTGTTGCCCGCCACGAACAGGCCGATCGCGCCGACCAGCGCCTTCGCGCGGACCTCCTCGGCGAGGTAGGCCATCGCCGACGCCGGCAGCCCGGCCAGCGCGGCACCCTGTACGGCGCGCAGGGCCACCAGCCAGCCGAGGTCGGGGGCGAACGGTACGAGCAGCGCGACGAACGCGGCGACGCACAGGGAGGCGGTCATCATCGTCCGCCGGCCGAAGCGCTCGGACAGGGCGCTGAGCGGCACGACGGCGAGGGCGAGGCCGCCGGTCGCGGCGGAGACGGTCCAGCTCGCCTGATCCGGCGTCACCCCGAGGTCGTCGGAGATCGCGGGAAGGAGGGCCTGCGTGGAGTAGAGCAGGGCGAAGGTGGCGACACCCGCGGCGAAGAGCGCGAGGCTCGTACGGCGGTAGCCGGGACCGCCGGGCACCAGCTTGCTGTCATCGGGGGAGACAGCGGAGGCGGCGGAGTCGGTGGAGGTGGTGAGGGACGACAGTGCGGCGGCACCCGATCGCGTGATGACGACGGATGCCCCGGTATCGGCAGGAGGCATGTCCCGACCGTATGCACGCACCGCTCATGCGTCCAATGCACAAAAACGCGATAATCGATCCCATGCAGCATGACCGCAGGCCAGGGCCGTCTCTGTCACCGATCGGCAACGAAAGCGTGACCCGGAATTTTGACAACTCGACAACCCCTGACGCTCCCGACATCAAGGCGGATTCCTGGGCGGCCACGCTCACTCCGCGCCTCGCGCAGTTCGTGGCGGTCGCCCGCCACGAGCACGTCACCCGCGCCGCGCAGCAGTTGCAGATGCCGCAGTCCACCCTCAGCCGGTCGATGGCCCGCATCGAACACGACCTGGGGGTGGCGCTGTTCGCCCGCCACGGCCGGACGCTCTCGCTCACCGCGGCCGGCCGGGCCTTCCTCGCGTCCGTGGAGCGGGCCCTGTCCGACGTCGAGCGCGCCGCCGAGTCCGTACAGGCCGACGCCGACCCCACCAGCGGCAAGGTCGCCTTCGGCTTCCTGCACACCCTGGGCTCGGAGACCGTACCCGAGCTGATCCGCGCCTTCCGCGCCGACCATCCGCGCGTACGGTTCCAGCTCGTCCAGGGCTACGGGGAGGCCATGCTGGAACGGCTGCGCTACGGCGACCTCGACCTGTGCCTGACCTCGCCGCTGCCCGACGCCCCGGACCTCGCGGCCCGCCGGCTGGACGAGCAGAAGCTCCGCCTGGTCGTCCCCGACGACCACCCGCTCGCGGCCCGCAAGCGCGTGCGCCTCGCCGAGGCGGCCACGGAGCTGTTCGTCACCCTCGAACCCGGCTACGGCCTGCGCCGCATCACCGACGCGCTCTGCGCCGAGGCGGGCTTCACCCCGAAGGTGGCCTTCGAGGGGGAGGACCCCGAAACCCTCCGCGGCCTGGTGGCCGCGGGCCTCGGCGTCGGCCTCCTCCCACCGCCGGCGGTGGCGCGCCCGGGAGTGGTGGAACTGAGCGTCACGGCACCGCGCGCGATCCGCGAGATCGGCGTGGCCTGGCTGGACGGTCACCCCGACACCCCACCGGTGGCGGCGTTCAAACGCTTCCTGCTGTCCCGGCGGGGGCAGTTGCTGCCGCGGTAGGGGTGCGCCTTCCGCGCCCTCAATACCCCAGCGACGACCCGAACCCCGAAGCCAGCGGCATCCTCAGTCCCAGCGGCGGGGGAGCCGCCAGTGCGTCCGCGACCGGGCGGGCGTAGTGGCGGCCGAAGAGGGAGCCGAGGACGAAGTCCACGGTGAGGGCGCGGACTTCCGAGCGGTGCTGGTGGAGGGCGTGGCCGTCGGAGTGGACCTCGAAGCGGCAGACGTCGCGGTTGACCTTCTTCGCGCGTTCGGCGAGGCGGAAGGAGAGGTCCGGGTCGGTGTGTTCGTCGTTGGTGCCGTGGACGAGGAGCACGCGCCGGCCCGTGAGCTGGCGCACCGGGTCGGGGGTGAGGTGGGCATCCCGTTCGGGCAGCCAGGGCGCCAGGGCCAGGACGGACGTGACGGCCGGGTGCCCGGCGGCGCGAAGGGCGGCCCGGCCGCCCATGCCCGTGCCGACCAGGCAGACCGGCACGTCGCCGTAGCGGCGTACGGACTCGTCCGCGGCCCACTCCGCGTCCCGCACCGGGTCGGCCGCGGCGTCGTTCCAGCCGCGGCGGCGGTAGCGGACGACGTGGGTGACCAGCCCCTCCGCCGCGCCGGCCCGGGCCAGCCGGCGGGCCAGCGGCCGCTGCGCGGCGAGGGTCAGGGCCGAGGGGCGGCGGGTTCCGGCGGCGTGGCCGGCCGGCAGCAACAGGGCTACGCCGTGCACCGAATGCCCGGCGCCCAGCGGCTTTCCGAGGCTCGCGGCCCCGCTTCCCGGAGCTCCGGGGTCCCGCTGCGGCATCGCTTGCTGAGACATGGCAGAAACGATGGCAGAAGGCCGCGTGGTGTCCACCCCGTCGATGGGTCACCGTTCCGTATCGTTCGCCGCCGTCTACGCGCGTAGGCGTTAGAGTGCCGAGATGACGACCGAGACCTCCTCCCACCCCACTCCCGAGCAGATCCGTCGTGCGCCCAAGGTGCTGCTGCACGACCACCTCGATGGCGGACTGCGCCCCGGCACCGTCGTCGACCTGGCCCGCGAGACGGGCTACGACGGTCTGCCGGAGACCGACCCGGACAAGCTGGGCGTCTGGTTCCGGGAGGCCGCCGACTCCGGTTCGCTGGAGCGCTACCTGGAGACCTTCGCGCACACCTGCGCCGTGATGCAGACGCGCGACGCGCTCGTCCGGGTGGCCGCCGAGTGCGCGGAGGACCTGGCGGAGGACGGCGTCGTCTACGCCGAGGTGCGCTACGCCCCCGAGCAGCACCTGGAGGGCGGGCTCTCCCTCGAAGAGGTCGTCGAGGCCGTGAACGAGGGCTTCCGCCTGGGCGAGCGCCGGGCGAAGGCGAGCGGCCACCGCATCCGCGTCGGCGCCCTGCTCACCGCGATGCGGCACGCCGCCCGCGCGCTGGAGATCGCCGAACTCGCGAACCGCTACCGCGACTCGGGCGTGACCGGCTTCGACATCGCGGGCGCGGAGGCGGGCTTCCCTCCCACCCGCCACCTCGACGCCTTCGAGTACCTCAAGCGCGAGAACAACCACTTCACCATCCACGCGGGTGAGGCGTTCGGCCTGCCGTCCATCTGGCAGGCCCTCCAGTGGTGCGGCGCGGACCGGCTCGGCCACGGCGTGCGCATCGTCGACGACATCGAGATCACCGAGGACGGCACGGTCAAGCTCGGCCGGCTGGCGTCGTACGTACGGGACAAGCGCATTCCGCTGGAGATGTGCCCGACCTCGAACCTCCAGACCGGTGCGGCCGCCTCGTACGAGGAGCACCCGATCAGCCTGCTGCGCAAGCTGCATTTCCGGGCGACGGTGAATACCGATAATCGTCTGATGAGCGGCACCAGCATGAGCCGGGAATTCGAGCACCTGGTGAAGGCATTCGGGTACGGTCTCGACGACATGCAGTGGTTCACCGTCAACGCGATGAAGTCCGCGTTCATCCCATTCGATGAACGTCTGGCGATGATCAACGACGTCATCAAGCCGGGATACGCCGAGCTCAAGTCGGAATGGCTGTTCCGGCAGACGGTGACGGAAACCGCCTGACCAGCACATCTGTACACCGTCGCCACGGACGGTGAATCCACGGGGAATACCGTGACCACGGCCGGGACGGTTTCTGTCCCGGCCGTGTCATTGATTGCGGTGGCCCGGAACTCGCGACTAAGTTGCAGTGCCCGCTCAAAATCCCCCGTCGCGAGGACAGAATTCAGATGAAGCAGGGAACCATCAAGACCCTCGGTGTTGCCGCGCTCGGTATTGCCTTCGCCGCCACGGCGGCGGGCAGCGCGTCGGCGGCGGGCACCGCGGGCACCTTCGAGTCGATCGCCGGCACCACCAAGACCACGATGGGCGGGCTCCCCGTCCAGCAGGCCGCCAAGCTCGCGCCCGCGGGCGGGCCCCTGGTCTCCGCGACGGACCGCGCGATCCAGGGCGGCATCCTGGAGGCCCCGTCCAAGGCCGCCGACATGGCCCTGGCACCCAACCTCCCGGCCGTGCCGAAGCTGCCGGCCGACACCAAGGGCAACGGCGGTCTGCTCGGCGGTCTGCCGCTGGGCAACCTCTCCATTCCGGGCGCCGGCGGCTGAGCCACGGATCCCGCAACGCGACGGCGGGCCGCGCGTCCCGCACCGGGGTGCGCGGCCCGCCGCGTGCGCCGTCCGCCCGCGCCTACCGCGACATCACCACGCGGGCGCGGACCCGCCGGCGTTCTTCTCGCTCGGCAGCAGCAGCCACAGCGCGAGGTAGAGCAGGAACTGGGGGCCGGGCAGCAGGCACGAGACCAGGAAGATCACGCGCATCGTGGTGCGGGAGGTTCCATAGCGCTGGGCGAGGCCCGCGCAGACTCCGGCGATCATCCTGTGGTGGCGGGGCCGGACCAGCGGAGCGGACATGACGGTGACTCCTCGTCGTGGACCCGGCGCCGTCTTCGCGGCACCGGCGGGAGCGTTTCCCGGTGACTCCACGTTACGGTCGCGGGCCCTGCCCGGGCGTCGCCCTAAGGGGCGATCCGGACCCTGGGGATCGTCGGGGTCATCCCCGGCATCTCCTCCTCGCGGCGTAGGGGCTCCGGCCGTCCGCCGTCACCGCCGCGACGGAGGCGGGCCCGTACGGCGGGCACCACGGCCAGGTGCGCGAGCGCCACACCCGTCACATTGAGCAGCAGCGCGTCCAGGTTCAGCACCTGGCCCATGACGCCGCTCTGGACGACCTGGAGGACCAGGGAGATCATCGCGGCGGTGAAGACGGTGCGCGTGAGCGAGCCCAGCGAGGACGCGCACACCCGGCCCCTCGCCCACGGCAGCAGCACTCCCAGCGGCGCCAGCGGCAGCACGGCCGCGCCGATCGCGCGCGCCGCACCCCAGGGGCCGAGCGCCAGATCGGCACGGATCGTCGCCAGCGGTTCCAGGTGCGCGGCGGCCACCCAGGGCGCCGTCAGCGGGCGCAGGGCCAGCCAGCCGACGGCCAGGAGATGGGCGACGAGCAGCACGCACCCCGCGAAGCGGTAGCGGTATCGGAGGGCGGGCGTACCGCCGTAACCATGACCCTGCACGCCCCACAGGACGCCGTGCGCCGGTCGCGCGGTTCCGCCGGCGGCGACGGAGAGTCGCGACGGCGCACGGTGACGGCGCGTGACGACCGTCAGGGGATCCGGGTGCCCTTGATCTCCGCGGTGTCGGGGTGACCGCGCATCGCGTCGGTGCACCCGTAGGCGCGGGGCCGTTCCTCGCCGGGGCCGCCCAGGACGACCGTGTCCTTGCCGTCGGCCGCGGCCGTACCGGCGTACGTGCAGATCACCTGGGCCAGCGCGACCTGCGGCAGTTCCTCGGGCTCCCGGCCCAGGCGCAGCGTGCCGCCCGGGTCGCCCGGCCGCGGCCCGGCCACGGTCAGCCGCTGCGGTACCGAGGAGGTGAGCCCGGCCGCGGCCTCCTCGTTCGACGGCGACTCGCGCAGCTCGTCGAGGAGGGCGCGGGCGACCACCACGGTGTCGCCCGGCTTGTCCGGCAGGGAGACCTGCCGGGTGACGGGCACCAGCTGGGAGGTGCACGTCAGCTGGATGGTCACGGTGGCCAGGCCCCCGGGCGCGCTCCGGTCGGCCGGTACGACGCACGACGCGCGGGAGGGCGCGCCGCCGGCGTCCACCGGCACCGCGGTGCCGCGGATCCCGCAGCCGGAGAGCGCGGGGAACGCGCCGAGCAGCGCCAGCGCCACGGCGGCGGTCCGGATCCTTCGGGCTGCGGGGTTCACTTTCCGCCCTCCTCCGCCTCGTCGGTCAGCCGCGAGGCGTCGCGCGGCAGCGTCAGCGTGAAGACCGCACCGCCCTCGGGGGAGTTGGCGGCGGTGATCTCACCGCCGTGGATGTGGGCGTTCTCCAGGGCGATGGACAGGCCCAGACCGCTGCCCTCGGAGCGCGGCCGGGAGGCGCTCGCCTTGTAGAAGCGGTCGAAGACGTGCGGCAGGACGTCCTCGGGGATGCCGGGGCCGTGGTCGCGCACGTCGATGCGCAGCGAGTCGTCCACCGTCCGCACCGAGACCCGTACGGGCGACCCGCCGTGCTTGAGGGCGTTGCCGACGAGGTTGGCGAGGATGACGTCGAGACGGCGGGGGTCGAGCCGGACCACGTTGCCGCGCTCGGCGTCCAGTTCGACCGCGTCCAGCCAGGCGCGGGCGTCGATGCAGGCGGTGACCTGGTCGGCGACGTCGACGTCGTCCAGGACCAGGCGGGCGGTGCCCGCGTCGAAGCGGGTGACCTCCATCAGGTTCTCCACCAGGTCGTTGAGCCGGCGGGTCTCGCTGACCACCAGCTGCACGGCGGGCGCGATCATCGGGTCGAGGTTGTCGGCCTCGTCCTCCAGCACCTCGGTCACCGCGGTGATCGCCGTCAGCGGGGTGCGCAGCTCGTGCGACATGTCGGCGACGAAGCGACGGCTGGACGCCTCCCGGGCGCTGAGCTCCTCGACCCGCTTCTCCAGCGACTCGGCCGTCCTGTTGAACGTCCGCGAGAGGTCCGCCAGCTCGTCGGTGCCCGACACCTGGAGCCGGGTGTCCAGCTTGCCCTCGCCGAGCCGCCGGGCCGCGTCGCCGAGCCGCTGTACGGGCCGCAGCACCGTCGAGGCGGCCGCCTGGGCGAGCAGGGCGGAGCCGATGAGCGCCAGGCCGGTGGCGATGCCCAGCGACCACGCCAGGGAGTTGAGGTCGGCCCGCTCGTTCTCCAGGGACTTCAGCAGATAGCCGGTGGGGCCGCCGCCGATCACCTTGGCGCCGCCGACCAGGTACGGCTTGCCGCCGAAGGTGATCCGCTGCCAGTACAGGTGGTAGGCGTAGCGGTTGGAGTCGTCGATCCGGCGCTCGCGCTCGACGGCGGCCCGCAACGACGCGGGCACGACCCTGAGCGTGAACAGATCACGGTCGGAGGGCGCCGCGCAGCCGCTGCCGGACGTGCCCATCAGCAGCACCTCGTACTTCTGCGAGGTCGCCGCCATCCGGTCCGCGGCCGCCTGGAGCTCCTGGCAGGTCGGGTTCAGCGGCAGCGAACCGGTGTTGTCCTGCAACGACTTGCGGAAGTCGTCGAGCGCGGCGTCCTGAGTGCGGGTGAGGACCGCGTCGCGGTTGAGCCAGTACGCGATGGCGGACGCCGAGACGGCGGCCGCAAGGGCCACCAGCGCGAAGACGAGCATCAGCCGCAGCCGCAGGCTGATCCACCGCATGCTGAGCTTCATGACGTTCCGGGGCGCCGCCCAGCCCCGTGCTCGACCGGGCTCTTGTGTCACGGTGCGCTCTCTGTGCTGTTGTGGCGGGCGGGGGCGGTCACTGCGGGGCGTCCAGGCGGTAGCCGACGCCGCGCACGGTGCGGATCAGGGTCGGGGAGGAGGGCACGTCCTCGACCTTGGCGCGCAGCCGCTGCACACAGGCGTCCACCAGCCGCGAATCGCCCAGGTAGTCGTGCTCCCACACCAGCCGCAGCAGCTGCTGGCGCGACAGCGCCTGCCCCGGCCGCCTGCTGAGCTCCAGCAGCAGCCGCAGCTCGGTCGGGGTCAGCTGGAGGTCCTCGCCGTTCTTGGTGACCGTCATCGCGGACCGGTCGATCACCAGGGAACCGAACGAGGCGGAGTCGCTGGACTCCCGCTCGCCGCGGCGCAGCACCGCGCGGATCCGGGCGTCCAGCACCCGGCCCTGCACGGGCTTGACCACATAGTCGTCGGCCCCGGACTCCAGACCCACCACGACATCGATGTCGTCGTTGCGCGCGGTGAGCAGGATGATCGGCAGCTGGTCGGTGCGGCGGATGCGCCGGCACACCTCGAAACCGTCGATCCCGGGCAGCATCACATCCAGCACGATCAGGTCCGGCCGCTGCTCGCGCAGCAGTTTCAGACCGTCCTCGCCCGTCGCCGCGGTCACCACACGGTGACCCTGGCGGGACAGGGAGAACTCCAGAGCCGTGCGGATGGCGTCGTCGTCCTCGATCAGCAACAGGAAAGGCACGCGGTCATTCTGGCCTACGTCGGGCAGGTGGTTCGACCGAAGGCTCCCGCCGCCCGGCGCCCCGGCCTGTTGCAGGGCTGTGACAGTCGGCGGACAACGCGATGAAACTGGCCCGGCAGGCTTTGCGTCATCGGGCAGCGAACGGCCCGGAACCAACGGACCGAGCTGGCTCCGACCGACGGGGGGCGCGAGATGAACACACTGCACAGCACCACGACCAGCGCAGTCATTCGCACGCGCCTGCACGACGCCGGGCGGGGCTCGGAGAAGTCCGGTGCCGTGGGCGGGCGGGGGTGCGCCCGCGGCACCGGACGTGTACGGCCGCCGTACATGGTGGCGATCGACGCGATCGCGTACGGGGAGGCCACGGGGGCCCCGGGGGAGGGCAAGGGCGCGTCCCGGACGGAGAAGGCGGACGCCGAAGCGGCGTTCACCGCCTACGTCCAGGAGCGCCGGGCCTCCCTGTACGCGACCGCGTACCACCTGACCGGTGACCGGCACGAGGCGGAGGACCTGCTGCAGAGCGCGCTGTTCTCCACCTACCGCGCCTGGGACCGGATCACCGACAAGGCCGCGGTCGGCGGATACCTGCGCCGCACGATGACCAATCTGCACATCAGCGCCTGGCGCCGGCGCAAGCTCAACGAGTACCCGACCGAGGAACTGCCGGAGACGGTGGGCGAGACGGACGCGATGCGCGGCACCGAGCTGCGCGCCGTGCTCTGGCAGGCCCTGGCCCGGCTGCCCGAACTGCAGCGCACGATGCTCGTCCTGCGCTACTACGAGGGCCGTACGGACCCGGAGATCGCCGAGATCCTGGACATCAGCGTCGGCACGGTCAAGAGCAGCATCTGGCGCTCGCTGCGCCGGCTGCGCGAAGACGAGGTCATCGGCTCCGAGCGGGGGGTTCGCGAGTCGTTCGGCGAGCTGGTGGCCTGAAGGACCGTGGGGGGCGCTCGGGGGGAGCGCAGGGGGCCCACGGGGGGGGGATGGAGCGGGTCGGGACAGGCGGGGGGCCTGTACCGGCCCGCTCCGGCGTGTACGGCGCCCGGAGCCGGCGCCGGGGATGTTACGCCGCGCGGACGGTGACGACCGGCTCGTGCCGGACGGGGAAGTTCACGGAGTTGGCGATGAAGCACGACCGGTGGGCGACGTCGTGCAGGGCGAGGGCCTTGCCGGTCATGTCCGCGGCCTCCACCTCGACCCGCGGCCGCAGCACGGCCTCGGTGAAGTGCCCGCCGTCGGCCGTCTCCCGCATCGTGCCGCGCGCGTCGTCGGTGTAGGCGGTCACGACGACGCCGGCCACCGCGCACACGTGCAGGTACCAGAGCAGGTGGCACTCCGATATGGCCGCCAGCAGGAGCTGTTCGGGATTCCAGCGGCTCGCGTCACCGCGGAAGGCCGGGTCGGAGCTGCCGAGGACGACCGGCCGCCCGGGGGCGGCCACCTCGTGATCACGGCTGAAGTCGCGGTAGCCGCTGGTGCCGCTGCCCTGGTTCCCCGTCCAGGTGACGGTCGTCTCATAGGTGTGGAGCGTGGTCATGTTCCCCTCCTGATCGGTCAGACGCGTGCGCTCTCGCGCCGCCCGGCGGCCGCGGCGGCGATCCGGCCCATGGCGGCCTCCTTGCCGCAGGCGTGGGCGCCGAGCGCCGTCTGACGGGCCACGATGCCACGCTCCGAGCGCATCAGCCGCAGGCCCCGGCGGATGAGGGTGGGCACCGGCTTGCGGGCCTCGCGCAGGTCGCGCAGCAGCCGGCGGCGGAAGGTGGTGGCCGGCCGGCCGCGCAGGCACAGGGCGTCGGCGAGGACGCCGAGGTCGCGGCAGCGGTCGATGATGTCGGCGGCGAAGATGCCCTCCGCGATGAACAGCGGGGTGCGGCCGATGTCCAGGGCGCTCTCCCCGGTCCGCGAGCTGGTGCCGATGTCGTACACCGGCACGTGCGTCCGGGCCGTACGGCACAGCTCGTCGATCGCGCGCAGGGCCGCGTCGGCGTCCCACGACAGCGGCGAGTCCCAGTCGGTGCCCGAGCCGTCGGCGAGGACCGGCAGGGTCGGGTCGGTCCCCTCCTTGTAGAAGTCGTCGAGGTTGAGCACCGGCAGCCCGGTGCGGGCCGCGAGGGACGACTTTCCGGAACCGGAAGGTCCGGTGAGCAGGATGACGCGCGCGGGGGTCAAGTGGGGAGTCACGGGACACCAGTGTGAGGCATTGGGCCGCATGGGGGATCCCCCCGGGTCGGAAGGTGCGCCCAGCGTCACGGCTCCACTACGGTGCGTTGTCGATCGGCACGACTCCCGACCCGGCAGGTGGCCATGGCCTCGCACGCACGACACGCACGCCCCGCTCGCTCCTCGCTCGCCGGCCGGCGCGGCCTGATGAGCCTCGGCCTGACCGTGTCGGCCGGGGCCGCCGTCGTCGCAAGCGGCGCCGGGGCCGCGAACGCCCTGCCGCACCCCCCGAAGACCACGCTGGGCACGATGTCGCTGCCGGCCGCCACCCAGGGGCTCGACACGGCGCTGGGCGCGTCGTCGGAGGGCGCGTTCACCCCGATGAAGACACTGCGCCTGAACCCGCTCGCCGGTACGGGCAGCGACCCCTTCGACAACTCGGTCGGCACCCAGGTCTCCGACTTCAGGCCGGTGAGCACCTCCGTGCTGACCGAGCCGATCACCAAGGGCGCCGCACTGCAGGACTTCTCGGTGACGGACCGGCTGGAGGCGCTGAGGGGCCCGCGGGCCGAGGCCCCGTCCCCCCGCACCCCGGCCAAGGGCCAGGCGCCGGTCAGGGCCGTACCGGAGACCGGGCGGGCCCACGCCGCGACTTCCCCCGGCGACAAGGGCAGCGGCTCGCTGAAGGACCTGTCCGTGCCGGCCACGCTCAAGACCCTGACGGCCCCGACCGCGCCCAAGCCGGCCCGCCTGCCGGCCAAGGAGAGCGGTTCGCTCAAGGACCTGTCGGTGAAGCACACGGTCGCCACTTTGGCCGCGCCGGATCGGCGGTAGGTCGTATCCGGCGGATCTCCGGCTGCGGGCTCTCTTCGCCGCCTGCGGCGGCGGGCGCCCTGCGGGCGTGTCCTCAAACGCCGGACGGGCTTGATTTCGCTGGGCTCAGCCGCTTTCAGCCGGTCCGGCGTTTGAGGACACCGCCGCGCAGCGGTGGTGCGCACGACACGGCCCGCAGTGCTCGCTCACATGATCCGCCGGACACGGCCTGGCGCGCGTACGACGACGGCGGCGGTTCCCCTCGGTGAGGGGAACCGCCGCCGTCGTCGTACGCGAGGAGGCTCAGTAGGACGAGCCGCCGGCGCCCAGCGAGCCGGTGGGGTGCCAGACCGTCCGAGTCTCCAGGAAGGCCGTCATGCGCTCCGTGCCGGGAGCCGCGGCCCAGTCCACAGGCTGTGGACGCAGGACGCGCTTGAGGTTGTCCGCCGCGGCGATCTCCAGCTCCTTCGCCAGCTCGGCGTCGGCGCCCGCGAGGTCGATCGCGTTGACGTCCTGGTGCGCGGCCAGCGACGGGGTGATCTCGGCCGTACGGCCCGACAGGATGTTGACGACACCGCCGGGGACGTCGGAGGTGGCCAGCACCTCGCCCAGCGACAGCGCCGGCAGCGGGGCCTTCTCGGAGGCCACCACGACGACGGTGTTGCCGGTCGCGATCGCCGGGGCGATCACGGAGACCAGACCGAGGAACGACGACTCCTGCGGCGCGAGCACGGCGACGACGCCGGTCGGCTCGGTGGCGGAGACGTTGAAGAACGGGCCCGCGACCGGGTTGACCGCGCCGGTGATCTGGCCGATCTTGTCGGTCCAGCCCGCGTACCAGACCCAGCGGTCGATGGCGGCGTCCACCTGGGCGGCGGCCTTGGCCTTCGACAGGCCCTCCGCGTCGGCGACCTCCGCGACGAACTGGTCGCGGCGGCCCTCCAGCATCTCGGCGACGCGGTAGAGGACCTGGCCGCGGTTGTACGCGGTCGCGCCGGACCAGCCGCCGACGGCCTTGCGGGCCGCGACGACCGCGTCACGGGCGTCCTTGCGCGAGGACATCGGGGCGTTGGCCAGCCAGTTGCCCTTGGAGTCGGTCACCTCGTACACCCGCCCGCTCTCGGACCGGGGGAACTTGCCCCCGACGAACAGCTTGTAGGTCTTGAAGACAGTCAAGCGCTCAACGGTGCTCATCAACGCTCACCCTTCGGGTTCGACGGGGCGAGGTACGCCTCCAGGCCGTGGCGGCCGCCCTCGCGGCCGAATCCCGACTCCTTGAAGCCGCCGAAGGGCGAGGTCGGGTCGAACTTGTTGAACGTGTTGGCCCAGATGACACCCGCGCGCAGCTTGCTCGCGACGGCCAGCATCCGCGAGCCCTTCTCCGTCCAGATGCCGGCGGAGAGGCCGTACTGCGAGTTGTTCGCCTTGGCGACCGCCTCGGCCGGGGTGCGGAAGGACAGCACCGACAGCACCGGGCCGAAGATCTCCTCGCGGGCGATCCGGTGGGCCTGGGTGACGTTCGTGAACAGCGTCGGCGCGAACCAGAAACCGTTCTCCGGCAGCTCGCAGGCCGGCGCCCAGCGCTCGGCGCCCTCCGCGACCCCACTGTCGGCCAGCTCGGTGATCCGGGCCAGCTGCTCGGCGGAGTTGATCGCGCCGATGTCGGTGTTCTTGTCCAGCGGGTCGCCCAGGCGCAGCGTGGACAGCCGCCGCTTGAGCGAGTCCAGCAGCTCGTCCTGGATCGACTCCTGCACCAGCAGGCGCGAGCCCGCGCAGCAGACCTGGCCCTGGTTGAAGAAGATGCCCTGGACGATGCCCTCGACGGCCTGGTCGATGGGCGCGTCGTCGAAGACGATGTTGGCGCCCTTGCCGCCCAGCTCCAGGGTGAGCTTCTTGTCCGACCCGGCGACCGTACGGGCGATGGCCTTGCCGACCGCCGTGGAGCCGGTGAAGGCGACCTTGTTCACGCCCTCGTGACCGACGAGCGCGGCACCCGTGGTGCCGTCACCGGTGACGATGTTGACGACGCCCTTGGGCAGGCCGGCCTGGCGGCAGATGTCCGCGAAGAACAGCGCCGACAGGGGAGTGGTCTCGGCCGGCTTGAGGACGACGGTGTTGCCGGTGGCGAGCGCCGGGGCGATCTTCCAGGCCAGCATCAGCAGCGGGAAGTTCCAGGGGATGACCTGGCCCGCGACACCCAGCGGCCGGGGGTTGGCGCCGTAGCCGGCGTGGTCGAGCTTGTCCGCCCAGCCCGCGTAGTAGAAGAAGTGCGCGGCGACCAGGGGGAGGTCCGCGTCGCGGGTCTCCTTGATCGGCTTGCCGTTGTCCAGGGTCTCCAGGACGGCCAGCTCGCGCGAGCGCTCCTGGATGATCCGCGCGATGCGGAACAGGTACTTGGCGCGCTCGGCGCCCGGCAGCGCGGACCACTTCTCGAACGCCTTGCGAGCGGCCTTCACCGCGCGGTCGACGTCCTCGGCGGAGCCGTGCGCGACCTCGGAGAGCACCTCCTCGGAGGAGGGGCTGATGGTCTTGAAGACCTTGCCGCCGGTGGCGTCGGTGAACTCGCCGTCGATGAACAGGCCGTACGACGGGGCGATGTCGACGACCGCGCGCGACTCGGGTGCGGGTGCGTATTCAAATGCCATGTCGGTCAGTCCACCGTCACGTAGTCGGGACCGGAGTAGCGCCCGGTGCTCAGCTTCTGCCGCTGCATCAGCAGGTCGTTCAGGAGGCTGGAGGCACCGAAGCGGAACCAGGTGTTGTCCAGCCACTCCTCGCCCACGGTCTCATTGACCAGGACCAGGAACTTGATCGCGTCCTTGGTGGTGCGGATGCCGCCGGCCGGCTTCACACCGACCTGGACGCCCGTCTGCGCGCGGAAGTCGCGGACGGCTTCCAGCATCAGCAGCGTGTTCGCCGGGGTGGCGTTGACCGCGACCTTGCCGGTCGAGGTCTTGATGAAGTCGGCGCCCGCGAGCATCCCGATCCAGGAGGCGCGGCGGATGTTGTCGTACGTCGACAGCTCGCCGGTCTCGAAGATCACCTTCAGGCGGGCCCGGTCGGCGCACTCGGCCCTGACGGCCCGGATCTCCTCGAAGACGTCGAGGTAGCGGCCGGCGAGGAACGCGCCACGGTCGATGACCATGTCGATCTCGTCGGCGCCGGCCTCGATCGCGTCGCGCGTGTCCGCCAGCTTGACCGGCAGCGCGGCACGGCCGGCCGGGAACGCGGTGGCCACGGACGCGACCTTCACGTCCGAGCCGGCGAGCGCGGCCTTGGCCGTCGCCACCATGTCGGGATAGACGCAGACCGCGGCGGTCGTGGGTGTCGTACGGTCGGTGGGATCGGGGTGGACGGCCTTCGCGGCGAGCGCCCGGACCTTGCCCGGGGTGTCCGCGCCTTCCAGCGTGGTCAGGTCGATCATCGAGATCGCCAGGTCGATGGCCCGGGCCTTCGCCGAGGCCTTGATCGAGCGGGTGCCGAGCGAGGCGGCGCGGGCTTCCAGCCCGACCGCGTCGACGCCCGGGAGGCCGTGCAGGAAGCGGCGCAGCGCGCTGTCGGAGGCGGTCACGTCCGCCAGCTCCGTCAGCCGCCCCGCGGCGTCATTGCCGTGTGCGGGAACTGTGGTGGGCATGGTCACCAGATGAGCATATCTACGCGCGTAGCGCGTGTCACCCCCTCGCCCGGCCGCTTTGGATAACGACTTCGCGGCGGCGGCCTCGCGGCGGGCGAAGCGGCGGGCCACGGCCGTACGGACCGCGGGCCGCGGGCCCCTGGCGGCGAACCGTCCACCGCGCGGCGGCCGGCCCCGTCCGGGTGTGGTGCACAATCGGCCCATGACGAGCCCGGACGACTCCTCCGCCACACCGCCCCCGCAGGCACCGGACCCCGCGTACGCCGACCGGTGTTACCGCTCATCCGCCGGCATCGCGAGCGGCGTGCTCCTGCTCGGCCTCGCCGCCTGGCTGGGCGGCGACGCGGTGGTACGGGGCGCCGGCCGTACGCCGTGGCTGGCGCTCGCCGGGCTGCTGTGCGTGGTGCCGCTGGTCATCGCCTTCACGCTGCGGCCGGCGGTCTGGGCGGGCCAGGACCGGCTGCTGGTGCGCAACCCGTTCCGTACGATCACGCTGCCGTGGGCGAGCGTGGACGGGGTCCGCGCCGGTTACTCCAGCGAGGTGCTCGCGGGCGGCGCGAAGTACCAGCTGTGGTCCATCCCCGTCTCCCTGCGCCGGCGGAAGACGGCGGCGCGGCGGCGTAACCAGGCCATCGCGGAGGGGCTGGAGGGCAGCGCGGCCACGGCGCTGGGCGCCGAGGAGTCGCTGCGGGCGCCCTCGGACCAGGCGATCGAGGACCTGCGGGAGCTCGCGGAGCGGAACGCGTCCCGCGAGGGGGCGCAGGGGGCGCCGGTGGTGCGCTGGGCCTACGAGCTGATCGTGCCGTGCTTGGTGGGGCTGGTGCTGATGGTGGTGCTGGTCGCGGTGGCCTGAGGCGCCGTTGCGGCCTGAGGCCCCGTCGCCGGACGCCGTACGCCGGACGGGCTGGATTTCCGGCCCGCCCGGCGCTCGAGGTAGTGGACCTCGTTAGATTCCCGCCGCCCGCGACAGGTCCGTCTTGATCGCCGTGAGGACGTTCGTCGCCTTCGCGCGCGCGTCCGTCAGGGCGATCGCGGACGCCACCGGGACGACGACCTCCAGATAGCACTTGATCTTCGGCTCGGTGCCGCTCGGGCGGACGATGACACGGGCGCCGGAGACCTCCCCGGCCGTGTCACCCGCCAGGTGGTACCGCAGGCCGTCGGTCGGCGGCAGCGACTCGGAACCCTTGGACAGGTCCTCCGCCGACGTCACCCGCAGCCCCGCCAGGACCGTCGGCGGCTGCTCGCGCAGGCGCCGCATCGCGTCCGAGATCAGCGACAGGTCCTCGACCCGCACCGACAGCTGGTCCGTGGCGTGCAGCCCGTGCTCGACGGCCAGGTCGTCCAGGAGGTCGGTCAGCGTGCGGCCGGACTCCTTGAGCTCCGCCGCCAGCTCGGCCACCAGCAGGGCCGCGGTGATGCCGTCCTTGTCGCGGACGCCCTCCGGGTCGACGCAGTAGCCCAGTGCCTCCTCGTACGCGTAGCGCAGGCCGTCGACGCGGGCGAGCCACTTGAAGCCCGTCAGCGTCTCCTCGTACGCGGCGCCCGGCGCGGCGGCCGCGATCCGCGACAGCAGCGACGACGAGACGATCGTCGTCGCGAACGTGCCCTGCGCCTTCTTGTGGACCAGGTGCGTCGCCAGCAGCGCGCCCACCTCGTCGCCGCGCAGCATGCGCCAGCCCTCGACGGAGTCCGCGTCCGGCACCGCGACGGCGCAGCGGTCGGCGTCCGGGTCGTTGGCGATGACGATGTCCGGCCCGGCCGCGCGGGCCGTGGCGAACGCCAGGTCCATCGCGCCCGGCTCCTCCGGGTTGGGGAAGGCGACCGTGGGGAAGTTCGGGTCCGGCTCGGCCTGCTGCGCGACCACGGTCGGCGCCGGGAAGCCGGCCCGCTCGAAGGCAGCGGTCAGCACGGAGCGGCCGACGCCGTGCATGGGCGTGTAGACGACGCGGACGTCACGGGGGGAGCCGTTGGTCAGGACCGCGTCCGTACGCTCCAGGTACGCCTCCACGACCGTCTCGTGGAGCGTCTCCCAGCCGGCCGACGGGCGGGGCACGTCGTCCAGGCTCGCGATCGCCGCGATCTCGGCGGCGATCTCCGCGTCGGCCGGCGGCACGATCTGGGAGCCGTCGCCCAGGTAGACCTTGTAGCCGTTGTCGCGCGGCGGGTTGTGGCTCGCGGTCACCTCGACGCCCGCGACCGCGTCGAGGTGGCGGATGGCGAAGGCGAGGACCGGGGTGGGCAGCGGCTTCGGCAGGATCGCGGCCTTCAGGCCCGCGCCGACCATGACGGCCGCGGTGTCGATCGCGAAGTCCGCGCTCTTGTGACGGGCGTCGTAGCCGATGACGACCGTGCGGCCGGCGTGGCCCTGCTTCCTCAGGTACGCGGCGAGACCGGCGGCGGCGCGGATCACGACGGCGCGGTTCATGCGCATGGGGCCGGCGCCGAGCTCGCCGCGGAGGCCGGCGGTGCCGAACTGGAGGGTGCCGCCGAAGCGGACGCTCAGCTCGGCGGTGTTCCCGGCGTCGATGAGCGCGGCGAGCTCTTCGCGGGTGTCGGGATCGGGGTCCTCGGCGAGCCACGTCTTGGCTTGCGCGATGAGGTCTCGCTCCACGGGTTCTCCTCCGGAGGGGTCAGAAAAATGTGCCGGGTGCTGTGGTTCGGGGGGTGCGGGCGCGTCGTGGGTCGGGGGCGGGGCGGGGTGGGCCCTACGGGGCTGCATGATTTACGGGCGCTGCTCAATGCTCATTCGTTGCCCTGAACCCCGCCCGCAAATCACGCTTTACGCCCCTTGCCGGGCCCGCCCCGCCCCGCCCCCTCCCGCCGGTCCTACATCTGCGGGCCGGGTACGCGTAAGGGTGTTTGCGAGGCGTGAAGCTCAGCGGCCCTGCAAACACCCTTACTCCCGCCGAGGGCGGAAAGGTACTTCTGCGATCAGATGCGGTCGAGGACCGAAGCCAGGAGCGCGCCCATCTGCGTGGCGGAGTCGCGGCCGGCCTGCAGGACCTCTTCGTGGTTCAGCGGCTCGCCCGTCATGCCCGCGGCCAGGTTCGTGACCAGGGAGATGCCGAGGACCTCCGCACCCGCCTCGCGGGCCGCGATGGCCTCCAGCGTGGTCGACATGCCGACCAGGTCCGCACCGAGCGTGCGGATCATCTTGATCTCCGCCGGGGTCTCGTAGTGCGGGCCGGGGAACTGGACGTACACGCCCTCTTCGAGGGTCGGGTCCACCTCCTGGCACAGGGCGCGCAGGCGGGGGGAGTACAGGTCGGTGAGGTCGACGAAGTTCGCGCCGACGATCGGCGAGGTCGCCGTGAGGTTGATGTGGTCGCTGATCAGCACCGGCTGGCCGGGGCGCATGCCCGCGCGGAGGCCGCCGCAGCCGTTGGTCAGGACGACGGTCTTGACGCCCGCGGCCACCGCCGTACGGACGCCGTGGGCGACGGCGGCGACGCCGCGGCCCTCGTAGTAGTGGGTGCGGCCGAGGAAGACGAGCACGCGCTTGTCGTTGACCTTGTACGAGCGGATGGTGCCCGCGTGGCCGGCGACGGCCGGCGGCGGGAAGCCGGGGAGCTCGGTGACCGGGAACTCGATCTCGGGGGTGCCGAGAGCTTCGGTGGCGGGTACCCAGCCGGAGCCCATGACCAGGGCGACGTCGTGGGTCTCCGCGCCGGTGAGCTCACGCAGACGGGCGGCGGCGGTGTCGGCCGCGGCGTACGGGTCGGCCTGGATGTCCGGAGTAACTGATGCGTTCACGCGGACGAGGGTAGCCGCTCTTCGCCTACGCGCGTAGATGTCGCTGGTCACGGTGTTCCGATTGTTGCTTTGTGGCATGTGACGAGACCGATTCGTCATCGGCGCGCCGCCGGGCCGGAACATCAGCAGGGCCGCTTGCGCAGTTCCATCACATAGTCGTGCGGCGCGCCCGCCGATTCGGCCGCGTCGGCGATCTCGCCCAGGTAGCGCGCGGAGGGCAGGCCGCCCTCGTAGCCGTTGAGCACGTAGACCCAGGCGGGCTCCTCGCCGTCCAGGGTGTGCACGCGCACTCTCATCCGGCGGTAGATGTCGAGGCCGACACCCTCCCAACGGTCCATCGAGTCCTCGTCCATCGGAGCGATGTCGTAGAGCGCGACGAAGACCTGGGAGCGCGGCGCCTCGACGACCGTGGCCAGCGCCCCCTCCCAGCCCAGCTGCTCGCCGCCGAACGTCAGTCGCCAGTCGGCGAGCCAGCCCGTGCCGCGCAGGGGCGAGTGCGGTGCGCGGCGGGACATCAGCCGCGCGTCGAGGTTGCCGGCGTACGCGGCGTAGAGCGACATGGCTCCGAGGGTACGGGAGTGAGGCGGAACGGCATTTGGGATGGCAGGCTCGAAGGGAGGTTCGTCCGGAACCTCCTGCCGGTCCTCGCACGGATGGACGTACGTATTGAGGTACGTATGTCCCGAGGGAGGCCCCGGGAGAAGTCGCTTTGATGGGTGCGGGACAATGGAGTACGTGACTCGGATCGTGATCATCGGTGGCGGACCCGGCGGCTATGAGGCGGCGCTCGTCGCCGCGCAGCTCGGCGCGGAGGTGACCGTCGTCGATTGCGACGGTCTGGGCGGGGCGTCGGTGCTCACCGACTGCGTGCCCTCAAAGACACTCATCGCGACGGCCGAGGTGATGACGACCTTCGACTCCTCGTACGAGGAGCTGGGGATCATCGTCGCCGACGACACGCCGCATCTGGAGCAGGCGGCGCGCGTGGTGGGCGTCGACCTGGGCAAGGTCAACCGACGGGTCAAGCGCCTCGCGCTGGCCCAGTCGCACGACATCACGGCGTCCGTCACCCGGGCGGGCGGACGCGTGCTGCGGGGCCGCGGACGGCTGGAGCCGCACCAGGC
Source organism: Streptomyces sp. ISL-11 (assembly GCF_018614525.1). GTDB lineage: Bacteria > Actinomycetota > Actinomycetes > Streptomycetales > Streptomycetaceae > Streptomyces. The sequence goes on along the minus strand of NZ_JAGGOL010000092.1, from coordinate 3,016 downwards.
TCCGGACGGCTCGCGCAAGGTCGTCGTCAAGGCCGTCGACGGCACCGAGGAGACGCTCGTCGCGGACGCGGTGCTGATCGCCACGGGCGCGCACCCGCGGGAGATCCCGGACGCCCTGCCGGACGGCGAGCGGATCCTCAACTGGACGCAGGTCTACGACCTCGACGAGCTCCCCGAGGAGCTCATCGTGGTCGGCTCCGGTGTGACCGGTGCCGAGTTCGCCGGCGCGTACCAGGCGCTGGGCTCCAAGGTGACCCTGGTCTCCTCGCGCGACCGGGTGCTGCCCGGTGAGGACCCCGACGCCGCGGCCGTCCTGGAGGACGTCTTCCGGCGGCGCGGCATGAACGTCATGGCGCGCTCGCGGGCGGAGTCCGCCAAGCGCGTGGGGGACCGGGTCGAGGTGACGCTGGCCGACGGCCGGGTGATCACGGGCACGCACTGCCTGATGGCCGTCGGATCCATCCCCAACACGGCGGGGATCGGCCTGGAGGAGTCCGGCGTCCGGATGAAGGAGTCCGGGCACATCTGGACCGACCGGGTGTCGCGGACCAGCGCTCCGGGCGTCTACGCCGCCGGAGACTGCACCGGTGTCCTGGCGCTGGCGTCCGTCGCGGCGATGCAGGGCCGGATCGCGATGTACCACTTCCTGGGTGACGCGGTGGCCCCGCTGAACCTCAAGGCTGTATCGGCGAACGTATTTACGGATCCGGAGATTGCGACAGTCGGGTACACCCAGGCCGACGTCGACAGCGGGAAGATAGACGCCCGCATGGTGAAGCTGCCGTTGCTGCGCAATCCGCGCGCGAAGATGCAGGGCATCCGGGACGGCTTCGTCAAGATGTTCTGCCGCCCCGGCACGGGCATCGTGGTCGGCGGTGTCGTGGTCGCGCCGCGGGCCAGCGAGCTGATCCACCCCATCTCCATCGCGGTCGACAACAACCTGACCGTGGAGCAGATCGCCAACGCCTTCACCGTCTACCCCTCGCTGTCCGGCTCCCTCGCCGAGGTGGCGCGGCAGTTGCACACCCGCAAGACGCAGCAGGGGCAGCACGAGGCGTAGTCACGCAGGGTGTTCGCGGGAGTGCCTCTATACCACCTCTTGCGTTCAGTAGCGGACAACTTCCGTTAATTGCTGCAAGCTGCTGAAAACGGATGGTCGTTGGCGTTACTGTCGGTTTCGTGTTCGCTGCAGAACGTCGTCAATTGATCCTCGAAATGGTGCGGGCCAACGGAGCGGTTTCGCTCCGTGAGCTCGCCCGCGTCGTCCAGACCTCCGAAGTGACCGTGCGGCGTGACGTGCGGGCGCTGGAGGCCGAAGGACTGCTCGACCGCCGGCACGGCGGTGCGGTGCTGCCGGGCGGTTTCACCAGGGAGTCCGGCTTCCCGCAGAAATCCCATCTAGCGACCGCGGAGAAGACGGCCATCGCCGATCTCGCGGCGAGCTTCGTCGAAGAGGGCGAGGCCGTCGTCGTCGGCGCCGGTACGACCACGCAGGAGCTGGCCCGCCGGCTCGCGCGCGTACCCGGCCTGACCGTGGTCACCAACTCCCTGCTCGTCGCGCAGGCCCTGGCGCACGCCAACCGGGTCGAGGTCGTCATGACCGGCGGCACCCTGCGCGGTTCCAACTACGCCCTGGTGGGCAGCGGGGCCGAGCAGTCCCTGCAAGGGCTGCGGGTGACGAGAGCGTTCCTGTCCGGGAGCGGGCTGACGGCCGAGCGCGGCCTGTCCACGTCCAACATGCTCTCGGCGAGCGTGGACCGGGCGCTGGTGCAGGCCGCCGCCGAGGTGGTGGTGCTGGCCGACCACACGAAGCTGGGCACCGACACCATGTTCCAGACGGTGCCGACCGACGTGATCACCCGGCTGGTGACGGACGAGCCTCCCGCGCACGAGGGCCGTGCCGCCACGGAGCTCCAGGCCCTGGCCGACCAGGGCGTTCACATCTCGGTCGCCGGGCCCGGCGCGGGGTCGGGCTCGGGGCCGACGGGCGTCCCGGGCGGCGGGGAGGCCGGGCCGCCCTCGCGGCGCCGGGACGTCCCGCCGCTGCCCGGTCAGCGCCGTACGCATCCCATGGGGCCGGGTCAGCCTCCCGGGCCCGGTCAGGGAGGCCAGCCGGGGCCCCAGCTCCGCAGTGCGGTGTCCCTGGGCGACGGTTCGTCGGCGCGGGTGGCCGACCTCGCCCCCAGGAGGCGGTGATTCCCGGTGACCTCAGGCGCTCCCGGGGTGTGAGGTCACCGTCTTCAGGCCGCTGAGGGTCAGGAGCAGGAGCCGGTCGGCCAGTCCGGGATCGTCCGGCGACTGCTCCGCCGCCAGCGAAATGGCGTTGGTCAGCTGCATCAGATCCACGATGTCCACGTCCTCCCGTACCGCGCCGGCCGTCTGGGCGCGGGCGAGCAGCCTGCTGCCCGCGTCCCGCAGCGGCATGCTGCACCGCGACAGCGCCGACGCCTCGTCGGTCTGCGCGGCCATCAGGGCCCGTGAGAGCCCTCGGTAGGTACTGGCATGGGCCACGATGGCCCGCAGCCAGTCCACGAGGGCCCGGCACGGCTCGGGCGAGGCCAGCAGCTCACGCGAACGAGTGAGGAGTCCGTCGAGCTCGCCCTGGAAGACGGCGCTCATCAGCGCCGTGCGGTTGGGGAAGTGGCGGTAGAGCGTTCCGATGCCCACCCCCGCGCGGCGGGCGATGTCCTCCAGGGAGGCGTCCGTGCCGTGTGCGGTGAAGGCGGTACGGGCCTCGGTGAGCAGCCGCTCGTAGTTGCGCCGTGCGTCGGCGCGCATGGGCCGTGGTGACGTCTGCGCCGTATCGGTCGCCATTCCGTCCGTCCTCCCGCTCAGTGGCCGCCAGCGGCGGCCTTCGTCCCGCGCCCCAAGGATGCCAGGCGGGGCGGGCGTGACGTGGCGGGCGGGCGGCAGGCGGCCGGATCCCACGGCCCCGCACACGCCGTGGGCCCCGGCCGGAGTGATCCGGCCGGGGCCCACGGAAGGGTGACGTGAGGGTGTCAGTCCTTGATTTCGC
>NZ_JAGGOL010000091.1 GCF_018614525.1 Streptomyces sp. ISL-11 | reverse complement strand
GGGCGGCACCGGACGCGGGCAAGGAACCGGGCCCGGCCGGGGCCGCGGCCGCGCCCTCTGCGCCGGCCACGAGAGCGGCGTCGGACACCGGCCCGGCACCCGGCGCGGACGCGCCCTCACGCGTGTCACCGCGCAGCAGGGCCAGCGCGCAGGCCGCCGGCACCAGGCCGGCCGCCTGGATCAGGCACAGGGTCCGTACGGGCAGGTGGTCGCCCAGCAGGCCGAAGAGGAGCGAGGCGACGGGGAACGTCGCGCCGAGGACGGCCTGCATGACGGCGAAGAACGCCGGCTTGTCGGTGGCGGGCACGAGCCGCTGGAACAGGGCCACGAAGCGGACGCCGATCACACCGACGCACCAGCCGGCGACGACCAGGCAGCCCGCGAAGACCGGCCGCTGGGCCACGATCCCGGGAACGCCCAGCGCGAGCGCCATCGTGGCGAGGCAGAGGGAGCCGACGACGGTGGGCCGGCCGGGCACACGGGCGCCGCTGAAGGAACCGATCAGGGTGCCCGCGCCGAGCGACGCCTCCAGGAGGGCGACGGTACCGCCGCCGGCGTGGAGCACCGACTTGGTGTACAGCGGGATGACGACGAAGACGGCGGTCGTGAAGAGGTTGGCGGCCGTGAAGCTGATCAGGATCTTACGGACGAACGGCAGGCCGGCGAGGACCTGACGCAGTGTCCGCCGCTCCGGCTCCGTCCCCGCGTCGTCACCGGTGCCGGACGCCGGGTCGCGGAAGCGTACGGTCGCCAGGAGCGCCGCGGCCGTCACATAGGCGGCCGCGCAGCCGACCGCGAGGCCGGCGATTCCGGCGCGGTCGACGATCAGCGCACCGAGCAGCGCTCCGCCGAGGCTCGCGAGCGACTGCGTGGACAGCTCGAAGCCGGTGGCGGCCTCGATGTCCTCGTCGTCGACGAGTTCCGGCACGGAGGTGGTCAGGCAGGGGTCGAAGAACGCCTGGCAGGCGGCCAGGGCGAGGGTGGCGGCGTAGGCGGTGGCGAGCGGCAGGTCGCTCGCGTAGGCCCACACGGCCAGCGCGCTCGCGACGACGGCGGCGCCGCCGGCCGCGCCGCGCAGCAGCGAGCGGTGGGCGAAGCGGGCGATGGCGCGGGCGACGAGGGGCGCGAGGGCCACGGCGGGCAGGGTGCTGACCGCCATGAACAGGCCGGAGGCGAGGCCGTTGCCGCCGCTGACGGCGTAGGCGACGAGCCACCAGGAGACGCCGACCTGGAACATCCGCACGGCGGCCTGGGTCAGTACCTGGCTCAGCCATACGGTCCCGAAGGCGCGGTTGCGCAGAACCAGCGGCAGGCCGCGGCTCGTGGTCGCGGTGGTCATGCGGTCGGCCTCTCGTCGATCACGCGGACGAGCTTGCCGGAGCGGGAGTTGACGACGAGGTCGCGGTGGCGCACCCACTCCACCTCCAGCGGGTGGACGAAGCCGGCGGCCATGCTGTCGGGGTAGAGGGGCCGGGCCGTGTACAGGCCCGTGACGATCTCCTTGGCGAGGAGTTCGAGGCCGGCCGGGTCGTCGTCGCCGGGCGCGGTGGCCAGGCGCAGCACCAGCCCGTCCCTGCCGTCCCAGCGGCGCACCACGAGCTGCATGCCCATGACGCGGCCGTCGGCGTCCGCCTCCTCGACGGCGGCCTGGGCGTCCTGCGAGTACAGCGATACGGGGCCGACACGCACGCCTTCCTCGGCGCGGCCGAGGATGCGGAAGTGGCCCGCCTCGGTGTCCGTCCACTCGGCGCGGTCGCCCGCGGGGTAGCGGATGACCGGCATGAGCTTGCGGAAGAGGCTGGTGACCACGACGCGGCCGGGCCGGCCGGCCTCCAGGATGGGCTCACCGGTGGTCTCGTCGAGGATCTCGACGACGGAGTGCGGGGTGAACGCGCGGTGCACGCGGGGGTCGGGGCCGGGCACGGGGCGGCCGAGCAGGCCGGCGTCGACGCTGGCGTAGCCGAGGGAGCGCGGCTCGGCGTTGGGGAAGGCGGCGGCCAGGAGCCGGCGCTGGTCGGAGAAGAGCGCCTCGCCGCCGAAGAACAGCAGCTCCACGTCGGGCAGCTGCCGGTCCTGGGCGATCAGGTGCTCGGCGAGGCGGCACAGGGTGGTCGGGGTCCCGGCGACGACCTGGGCGGCGAAGTCCTCGAGGGTGGGGACCGTCGACTCCAGCGGGGCGCCGCCGCCGATGGGCAGCCGGACGCTCTCGACGGGGGCGTGGGAGAAGGAGTCGAGGATGAAGAGGAAGCTGGCGTACAGCTCTCCGGCGTAGAACAGGTCCGCCACGCGGTGGCCGGGGCGCAGGCCCGCGTCGACCAGCCCCTCGCCGAACGCGGTGACGAACTCGCGCCATTCCTCGCGGGTATAAGGGGAGAATTTCGGTGCCCCGGTGGTGCCGCCGGTCTTGAATACCGACGCTTCGGTGAGGGGCGCGGTCAGCACCTGATTGTCGTGCAGGGTATTGGCGGCCCAGAACTCACCCTGGTCGACGACGGGAAGGTCCGCGAGGCGGTCCGCGTCCGGCGTCAGGGAAGCGTAGAGATTCGCGTAGAACGGCGAGTGCCGGCGGGCGAAACGTATGAGGTCCGATAGCTGTTGGACGGGCATGAGACCTTGTCTGTACACGAGAGTGAAGGGGTATCAGGACGGTGAGGGGCAACACTCGCCGTTTCCTGTTGAAGGCTCAACGAGCCCTGGAGTACGGACCCATTTCGCCTCGGCGTCGCAGCTGACGCACACTCACAATCATGGAACAAGGTCGAACGTACCGCAAAATTGACAGAGTCCCGAGATAGGCTATTGGCCGGAAACAGGGGGAACGCCTCGGGGCGTCCACGAGGCGTTCGGCCAGCCCGCGGGATCGAGAGCCTTCCCGGGCGGCGGAAACCGGATCGCGCCCCGGCCGGGGGAATGGCCGGATGTGGCGGGGCGGACTCCGGGCCGGGCGGAGCCCGCGCCCTCAGGGCCGGCAGGAGATGTCGTACAGCCGCTTCCGCCGCGGGCGGAGCTCAGACGGACGGTGTGAGGAACCGTTCGGGCAGGCAGGCGTCGCACGGCCGCGCGTTGCCCGCCAGGAGCTGCTCGCGGGCCTGGGCGGTGGTCATGGTCTCCTCGCCCCCCTTCGGTACCCAGCACCCCGCGTGATGCACTTCGAGCATGGTGCGGCCCGACCGGCGGTGCGAGGTCATCGGCCAGAGGGCGTGCTCCAGGTCCGGCCGGTAGGGCGCGCCACCGGACGCCCGGGGGTCGACGGTGGCCCGCGCGTCCTCGTAGAGATCCTCGGGATCCTCGGTGAGGTATTGGAGGACGACACCGCGGACCCACTCCCGCGGAGGCATCCCCGCCTCCTCTGCGGCCGCCGTGATGAGGGCGAGTTCGTCGTGGCTGAAGAGCTGCTCCATGCCGCGCGACGGTAGCAGTGGCGCGTGGCCCGCGGGGCGAGGTCGCGCGGCTTGCGCGGACCCGGCATATGCCCCTGGTCGGCACCCCTTCACGAGGGCCGGGAGCGCGGCGGGGTACGAGAGGTCACGTACCCCCTCGGATGCGTCCGATCTCCCCCGGGGAAAGAGGAGTTCACCGGACGCCGGATTCGCCGCGCCCGGTTCCAGGGCGACGGCGGGTTCCCCCGAACGGGTGATCTGCCCCCGGCGACCTCCGGCGGCCGTCCGCGGCCCGGAGGCGACCGGTGGCCAGGGCCGCGTAACGAGCGGGGGTGGTGCCCACGTGCCGGGTGAAGTGCCGGTGCAAGTGGGCCTGGTCGTGGAAGCCGACGGTGGTGGCGATCTCGGCGGGGCGATGGCCGGCGAGCAGGAGGCCGCGTGCCCGGTCGACGCGTCTGCCCGTCAGATAGGTGTGCGGCGGGAGTCCGTACGTCTGCTTGAAGCAGCGGATGAGGTGGGTGGGATGGGCGCACAGGATCGCGGTCGCCTCCTGGAGGGTGATGCCCTCCTGTATCCGTGCGTCCAGGAGTTCCCGCAGCGCCGCGGCCAGGGGCCCGGCCTCGCGCCCCGGCGTGCCCGGACGGGGGCTTGCGAGGTGGGCGTGCAGCCGTTCGCGGAGGAAGGAGAGCCGGGATTCGGCTTCGAAGGTGTCCGCCGGGTGGGCGAGAGCGGTATGCAGCTGATGGACCCGATGGCGGAGCAGGCGGTCGTGGAGGACGGGAACGCCGACCGCGGGACCGGCGAGCCGCTCGGGGAGCACGGTGGTGTCGAGGTAGAGGACACGCTTACGGAAGCCGCTGTCGGTGACGGTTCTGCCGTCGTGGGATACCCCGGGCGGCAACAGCGCGACTCCTCCACCGGTCGCCCCGTGGCGGTGGCGGTCGAGGGCGAACTCCACCGACCCGTCATCAATGATCATCAGGGCCCAGGTGTCATGGGTGTGGGCAGGATAGGCGTGGTCGACGAACCGCGCGTGGAAGACCTCGGCGATGCCGGGGACATCGGGCCGCCAGGCGGAGATCTCCGCACGAGGACGCTGTCCGTTCATGCCAGGAACGTACAAGACCGGACGTGACCGGTCCCGGGAGACTCCCGGCATCGGCGGCCGCGTACGCATCCGCCCGACCCGGCCTCCAGGAGGAACCCCTTGCCCACCCCGGCTCAGCCCCCACAGCCCGCCCGGTCCGTGAACCTCGCCGAGCGCCTCGCCGGCTTCCACGACCACTGGGCGCAGCGGAAGATCGCCGACCTCAACGACTACGAGGTCAAGATAGCCAAGCTGCTCGGGGAGTTCGTCTGGCACAGCCACGACGACACCGACGAACTGTTCCTGGTCATCAGCGGCCGGCTGACCATACGGCTCCGCGACGGAGACGTCACCCTCGCACCGGGCGAGGTGTTCGTGGTGCCCCGGGGCGTGGAGCACTGCCCGGTGGCCGAGGAGGAGACCGCCGTCCTGCTGCTGGAACCGGCGGGGGTCGTCAACACCGGTTCGGCGGGCGGCCCGCTGACCAGAGGAGTGACGGACGCCCGGTCGGCACGCTGACCGGGAGCCGTGGCGGGCCCGCCTCCGCACGGGCGGACCCGCGATCCCGTTCACCAAGGGCCGGGCGGCAGGATGTCGTCCATCAGGATGGGGGTCTTGCGTACGCGGATGCCCGTCGCGTGGTGCACGGCGTTGGCCACGGCCGCGGCGGTGCCGACGATGCCGAGCTCCCCCACGCCCTTGGCTCCCAGGGGGTTGACGACCTCGTCGTGCTCGTCGACCGTCTCCACGGTCACCTCGCCGATGTCGGCGTTGCAGGCGATGTGGTAGCCGCCGAGGTCGGTGTTGGTGAAACGGGCCAGGGCGCGGTCGACGGACGTCTCCTCCAGCAGGGCGTGGCCGGCACCCCAGATCATGCCGCCCGCCAACTGCCCGTACGCGGTGCGCGGGTTGATGATCCGCCCGCACGCGAAGACGCCGACCATCCGGCCCAGCCGGATCCGGCGGGTGCCGGGGTCGACCAGGACCTCCACGAACTGGGCTCCGTGGCTGAACATCACATGCGTGTCGCCGACCGCCCCCGCCGCGACGAAGCCGCCGAAGTCGGCGCCGAGCCCCTGGCGGGCCGCGGCGGCGTCGAGCTCGGGCGGTGCCCACTGCCCGTCGGCCTCCAGGGACCCGCCGGGCAGGTGGGCCCACGTCCACGCGACCGTGCGGCCTCGGGCCTCTGCCATGGCCTTCAGCCGGTCCCCCGCCGCCCGGGCCGCCACCTTCACGGCGGAGCCGGCGGACGCCGTGGTCATCGAACCGCCCGCCATCGGCCCGGTGGGCAGATCGCTGTCGCCGAGCCGGACCGTCACCTCCTCGGCGGACAGGCCCAGTTCGCGCGCGGCGATCTGCGCCAGCACCGTGTACGCGCCCGTACCGAGGTCGTGCGCGGCGGCCAGGACCGTCGCGCGGCCGTCGGCGGTGAGCCGGACCCGGGCCCGGGACGGCGCCCGCAGGACGGGGTAGCCGGAGGCGGCGCAGCCCCAGCCGACCAGCCGGCCCTCGCCGTCGCGCATCGAGCCGGGCCGGGGGTCGCGCCCGGACCAGCCGAACAGCTCGGCGCCGCGCCGGTAGCACGCGACCATGGAGCGGCTGCTGAACGGCAGACCGGTGACGGGGTCGCGCCCGGGCTCGTTGCGCAGGCGCAGTGCGAGCGGGTCGACGCCCAGGGCCTCGGCGAGCTCGTCCATCGCGCTCTCCAGCGCGAACACGGCGGGGAACTCGGCCGGGGCGCGCATGAACCCGGGCGTGTTCACGTCCGTGGGCACCACGTGGTCGCGGGCGCTGATGCAAGGGTGGGCGTAGAAACGTGAGGTGAGCTCGGCGCCGGGGAGGGCGAGGGTGTCGGCACGGGAGTTCTGTCCCCACGCGTGGTGCTCGTAGCCGAGCAGCCGCCCGTCGCGGTCGGCGCCGAGCCGCACCCGGTGCCGGGTCTGCGGGCGGAAGGAGCCGACGGTGAACATCCGCTCCCTCGGTACGAGCAGCTTCACCGGTCTGCCCAGGAGCCGGGCGGCGACGACGACCAGGGCCGTGTGCCACAGCACCGTCGCCTTGGCGCCGAAGCCGCCGCCGACGTAGGGGCTGAGGATCCGCACGCGCTCGACGGGCAGGGCGAACAGCGCGGCCAGGGCGGCGCGGGTGCCGCGGACCCACTGGCTGGGGACGTGCACCGTCAGGCCGTCGTCCCGCCAGACGGCCGTGGTGGCGTAGAGCTCGATGGGGTTGTGGTGCATCGCCGGGGTCGTGTACTCGGCGTCGACGACGACCGGCGCGGCGCGCAGGGCCGCCGCCGTGTCGCCGACGTCGATCGCGAGGCGCTCCTGGGCCCGGGCGCCGTCCATCGCCTCGTCCAGTGTGGCCCGGGCGGGCAGCGTGTCGTAGTCGGCCTCCACCCGGTGGGCGGCCTCCTCCGCGGCCTCGGCCGAGTCGGCGACGACGAGGGCGATGATCTGGCCGGCGTAGTGGATGCCGTCGGAGCCCAGGGGGTTGACGCTCGACTGGAACGGCTCCCCGGAGGTCAGGAAGCCGCCCGCCAGGAGGGCGGCCTCGGGGCTGCGGTGGGTGAGGACGAGCCGGACGCCGGGTACGGCCTCGGCGGCGCCGGTGTCGAGGCGGGTGAGGCGGCCGCGGGCGACGGCGGAGGTCACCAGGGCGGCGTACGCGGCGTCCGGTTCGGTCGCGTCCGCGGCGTAGCGCGCGGCGCCGGTGACCTTGGCGAGGGCGTCCGCGCGGACGACCGGCGCTCCCACGGTGTCCGTCACAGGTCCTGCCCCTTCCGGCTCGCGAGCATGACGGCCTCGGCGACGGTGCGCGGGCCCAGGCGGAGTTTGGCGGTGTTGCCGCTGAGGGCGCGGGCGTGCGCGAAGGCCGCCCGCCCGGCGCTGCGGGCGGTCTCCTCCGTCAGCGGCCGGCCGGTGAGCTCCGCCTCGGCCTCGCGGCTGCGCCAGGGGCGGGTGGCGACGCCGCCGACCGCGACGCGGGCGCCGACGACCGTCGCGCCGGCCATCTCCAGGGCGACGGCGGCCGAGGCGACGGCGAAGGCGTAGCTCGCGCGGTCGCGCACCTTGAGGTAGACGGAGCGGCGGCCGGCGGGGGTGGCGCGCACGGTGATGGCGGTGACGATCTCGCCGGGGCGCAGGACGGTCTCCAGGTCGGGGCGGTCGCCGTGGGCGCGGTGCAGGTGCTCGAAGGGCAGGGTGCGGCGGCCGTGCGCGGAGACCAGCTCGACCTCGGTGTCGAAGGCGGCGAGGGCGACGCCCCAGTCCCCCGGGTAGACCGCGATACAGGCGTCCGTCGCGCCGAGCACGGCGTGTTCGCGGTTGACGCCGGTCAGCGCCGCGCAACCGGTGCCCGGGGAGCGCTTGTTGCAGGGTGAGACGCCGTCGCGGAAGTAGGCGCAGCGGGTGCGCTGGAGGATGTTGCCGCCGAGGGTGGCGACGTTGCGCAGTTGCTGGGAGGCGGCCTGGCGCAGGCTCTCGGTGAGGGCGGGGTGGTCGCGGGCGAGGACCGGGTCCTCGGCGACGTCGGCCATGTTCGCGAGCGCGCCGAAGCGCAGGACGGGGCCGCCGGTGTCGAAGGCGCGGAGTTCGCCGAGGCCGCCGATGTCGACCAGGTGCCGGGGCCGCATGACCTCCAGCCGCATCAGGTCGACGAGGGTGGTGCCGCCGGCGAGGACGACCGCGCCGGGCTCGCCGGCGGCCCGTACGGCCTCGTCGAGCGAGCGGACGCGGCTGTAGACGAAGGGGCGCACGGCTAGCTCTCCCCGGCGGCCGCGGCGATCGCGGCGACGATGGTGGGGTAGGCCGCGCAGCGGCAGAGGTTGCCGCTCATGTACTCGCGGATCTCCGCCTCCGAGCGGGCGTGGCCCTCGCGCAGGCACGCGGCGGCGGACATGATCTGTCCGGGGGTGCAGTAGCCGCACTGGAGGGCGTCGTGGTCGATGAAGGCGCGTTGTACGGGATGGAGCGCGCCGTCGGTCGCGAGGCCCTCGATGGTGACGACGTCGCGGTCCTGCGTGGTGACCGCGAGGGTCAGGCAGGAGAGCACGCGGCGTCCGTCGAGGTGGACGGTGCAGGCGCCGCAGGCACCGTGGTTGCAGCCGACCTTGGTGCCGGTGAGGCCGAGGTGTTCGCGGAGCAGGCCGAGGAGGGTGGTGCGTGGGTCGACCAGGAGTTCGTGGCACTGTCCGTTGACCCGTAATCGCAGCGGCAGGGCCGCGCCGTCCGTCCGGTCGCCGGTCGCGCCGGTACGGGCGGGGTCCTGGGCGTCGGGGGTGTGTGCCGGTCCGGTGAGTGCGTCCATGGATCCTTCCCAAGTGGGGTTTCGGCAAGGGGCTGTTGTACGCCTCCGGGCGCCCAGGCTGTCACGGCCGGCGCGGTGCGGCCAGGGCTTGGCGCGAGTCCGTACCGACCGGAAACGATCTGTGATCCGACGGGTTCGGAGGGCTACCTTCCGGCCGTACCCCTCGACTCGGGCCGGGGCGGGGGCCATGCCCTCCGAACGTTCTTACGAAACCAGGTGACGTCCATCGATGACCTTCACGCCCGGCACACCGTTCAGCCCCGCCGCCCCGTCCCTGACGGACCGGGCGATGCGCGCCTTCCCCGTACGCCACCCCGACGCCCGATTGCGCATCGGGGCCCTGCTGCACTTCGCCGGGGCCGCCCCGCGCCGAGAACGGCTGCGCGACCACGTCCTCGAACGGCTGCCCGCCCTGCCGGCCCTGACCCACTATCTCGGTGACGCCGGCACCGAGTGGGCCGCGGCCTCCCGGCTCGAACCGGCCACGCACGTGGTGGACCACCCGCTGCCGCCCGGGCACCAGAACCTGGAGCGCGCCGTGCAGCGGCTCCTGCGGGACCCCCTGCCCGAGGGGGCACCGCACTGGCGTCTCTGGCTGCTCCACGGGCACGCACCCGGCACGTACGCCGTGCTGTACCTCGTGCACCACGCGGTCCAGGACGGCGCGGGCATGCTGCACACCCTGGAGACCCTGTTTACCCCGCACGGGGTGCCGGAGGAGCAGTCGTCCGCGGTCTTCCCCGGTCTGCTCGGCGCCCCGCCGCCGACCGTGCGCGACCGGGTCCGGGCGCTGGCCACGACGGCGCGCCCGGCGCGCCGCACGGGCGTGTGGACCTCCGCACGGCACCCGCTCTCCGCCCGCCGGACCTTCCGCTGGGCGCGGGTCCCGACGCGGTGCCTGCGCCAGGTCGCGGCACCGGTCGGCGGCTCCTCGAACGACGCGTATCTCGCCACGCTCGCCCACGCGTTGCAGGACTGGGCGGCCGCGTACTGGCCTCCGGCGCACGGTTCGCCGGGCCTGGACCTGGTCATGCCGGCCAACGTCCGCCGTCCGGGCGAGGCGGGCGCCCCGGGCAACCGGACGGCGATGGTTCGGCTGACGCTCCCTGGCGGCGACGCCCCGCTGGCCGACCAGCTGGTGGGCGCCGTCCGCGCCACGGCCCCGCTGAAGTCGCACCGGCACCGCGAGGCGCTGCGCCGCACCGTCGCCGGGCCACGCCTGCCCGCTTGGGCGCTGCGCGGGCTCACCCGGAGACTGGCCGGCCCGTCCCACGCCGTCGTGGGCGTCTCGGGCCTGGTGGCCCGGCACGAACTCCGCTGGGCGGCGGACCCCGTCATCGCGGTGGAGCCGGTGGGCTGCCTGCCGGAGGGCAGTCCGCTGGGCGTGCTGATGCTGACGTACGGGGGCATGTCGGCGGCGTGCTTCATGGCGGACCGGGCGGTGCCGGGCCTGAGCACGGTGCACCTTCGGTGGGAGAGGGTGTACGGGGCTCGGCCCCGGGGTCCGGGCTGCCGGAGTAGGCCGTGTCCGGCGGGACTTCGGCCGCGGGCCGTCCTTGCCGCCTGGCCGCCTGCGGCGGAGCGGGCCGTCCTTGCCACCTGCGGCGGCGGGCGCGGCTCTTCGGCCGCGGGCCGTCCTTGCCACCTGCGGCGGCGGGCGCCCTGCGGGCGCGTCCTCAAGCGCCGGACGGGCTTGATTTCGGCTGAGCTCAGCCGAAATCAAGCCCGTCTGGGGGCACCTCCCAGCGGTAGCTGGGGGAGATTGAGGACACCACCGCGCAGCGGTGATGCGCACGACACTGCCCGCAGCGCACGCGCCCCGGCACCGGCGTGCCCCCTCACCGCCCCAGCGATTCCGCGAACCGCGATTCGTACGCCGCCGCCAGGTCCCGCAGGGCCTGGCCGCAGTCGCCCGCGTAGGACGGGCCGTGCATCAGGCCGAGCGTGGTCGGGTCCAGGTCAGCGAGCCGGCGCATCGTGGGGGCGGTGTGGGCGGTCAGGCACGACGCGTGGAAGACGTCCTCGGCGGCGAGTGCCGGGCCGACGATCTCGGACTCGGTCAGGGGCGGGGCGTCGCCGATCGCCGTGAAGAGGTCGCCGCACAGGAGCGTGCCCGTCGTCTCCTCGTACATCAGCCCGGCGTCCCAGCCATGCGGCACGTGCGGGGTCTCCAGGCGGCGGACCCGCTTGCCGCCGAGGTCGAGCACCTCGCCGTCGTCGAGCGGGCGCGGCAGGCGGTCGGCCATGTCGTTCACCGACACCAGGCAGCCCATCGCGCCGTGCGCGACCGCGGCCCGCGGCGCGGCGTCCAGCCAGGAGTTCAGGGAGCCGCACTCGTCGGCCTCGACATGGCCGAACGTGATCCAGCGGAGATTCGCCACCGGCGTCACCCGGGCCACCGCTTCCGACACCAGCGGGAACAGCGCCCGCAGGCCGCAGTGGAACAGCAGCGGCTCCTCGGCCTCGACGAGGAACTGGTTGAACATGAAGTCCGCGTCGCTGATGTACGTGGACAGCCGATAGATGTCCGGCGCGATCTCCGTGACCGTCGTCTCCATCGGGCACCGCCTCTCTTCCGTGGCGCCCAGTCTGCGGCGGAGCCGCCGTCGTGGCTTCGCACGCGGCGGCGCCGTTCCCTCGAACGGCGCACGGCGGCGGGCATCCTGACGGACCCGCTTCCTATGCCGAGCGAATTTGCCAAAACGGTCTCACCGGGTTCCGTTTTCGATTACCTTCCGTCGCAGTCGGTCCGCCGTTGGTAGCGGCGGCCGGCGTCCGTGCGAGTGGCTGGCTGTGCGAGTGAGAGGTTTGAGTGTCCGGTATCGACGCGTGCTTATCGGAGGCCATGGCGATCCCGGGGGTCCGGGGCGCCAGCCTGGTGGACTGGACCAGCGGTCTGACGCTGGGCGCGGCGGGCGACGGGCCGAACCGCGACCATGAGACGGCGTCGGCGGAGGCCGCCGAACTGGCCCGGCTCGTCTTCGAGAGCAGCGCGTTCACCCGGGCCACGGACGACGCGGGACCGGTCGAGGACCTGATCGTCAGCGCGCGCGGCAGCTACCACCTGATCCGGTTCGTGGAGACGGCGTTCGACAGCAGTGTCTTCCTCTACGTCTGGCTCGACCGGGCGGAGGCCAATCTGGCGGTGGCGCGCTTCCGACTCAGAGACCTGACCGCCGAGCTGGTCCTGTCGTGACGTGGGGCGCCCCGGATCCGGAGGAATCGATTCAGCAGCCGTCGTCCGCCGAGGACACCGCCCTGGTCCGGCTGGCCGACGAACGCGCCACGGGGGCGCTGCACGGACCGGTCGGCGCGCTCTATCTCGCCGACGGCGCCGTGGTGCACGCGGAGAGCCCGGCCGCGCCGGACGTGGGCAGGCGGCTGACCGCGGGCGGCCGGCTGTCACCGGAGACCTGGGAGGAGGCCGTCTCCCGGGGCGGCCCGGGCTACCGTGCCGGGGGCTTCCTCGTCGAACACGGCCGGCTGAGCCAGGGCGAGCTGGAACTGTGCCACCTCAGCGCCCTCTTCGACGCGGCCTACTTCGTCCTGTGCCCGCTCGAAGCGGGCAAGCGCCCTCCGGAGCGGTTCCTGCGGGAGGCCCGGCACTGGCTCGGCCCGGTCCGGCCGGTGCCGGTCGCCGCCGTGCGGCGCGAGGTGCGCCGCCGCCGCGCGATGCTCGAACGGGCCTGGCCCGGCGCGGCGGTGGAC
>NZ_JAGGOL010000090.1 GCF_018614525.1 Streptomyces sp. ISL-11 | reverse complement strand
GGCCGGCTGGGCCTCCGTGGCGGCGGCCGTCACCGGCTCCGCGGCTTCGGTACCCGCCGACGGCGGGCCGGCGGGGCGGGACGCCGCACGGCGGCGGCGACGCGGCGGCAGCGTGTCCCCAGGACCGCTGTCGGAGTGCTTGTCGGTCTCGATGGGCTCAGTGGGTTCGAGCATGCGGGCGGTTCTCCCGTCACGCTCCCGGGCGCCGGGCCTTGTTCCGGCGGCGGCACCGCGCAGTGCGCGAATGCCGCCGTCCGGGGCGTGGGCGCCGCACGGGAGCTGTCGTCTCGCTCGCCGGTCCGAAGGGCGGCACCGGCGAAAGTCTCCTGGTCAGTGCGCCTGCCGGACCCGGGTGGCTCCCTGGTCGACCGGCGGCGCGGCGACGGCCGTCCTACGCGGAACCTTCCGGCACCTGCGCGGCACCGGCGCTCGGTCCGGCGGCCGTGGTGGTAGTTGCGGCCGGGAAAGCGTCGCGGTCGGGCGCGAGCGGGTCGGTCACCGTGCCGGACTCCTCATCGAGCAGCCCCTGCGCCAGCCTGGTCACCGCAGCGGGGACCGGCGGCGCCAGGTCGGCCGTGACGCGGAGACCGGACAGGACGTCGTCGGGTCGAACGGCAGGTGTCAAGTGCCGAACAACCAGCCGCAGTATCGCACAGGCACCGTCGCCGGGCCTATCGGCCGGGGCGTCCAGGGCCTCCAGCCGGGCGACCGCGGCGCGGGTGTCGAAGGTCCGCAACCCGTTTTTCGTCTTGCGCTGCACCTCGACGGTCTCCGCCGCGAGGAACGCCTCTACGGCGTGCCGCGCGTCCTCCGCCTCGACGCCGTCGAGGCGCATCTCCCAGACGGAAGCCTGCAGCCGGTCGGCGAACGAGGAGGTGTGCGCCTCCACCGCGTCCGTGATGTCGAGTCCGTCGGGCAGCGACTCGTCGAGGAGCTTGCGCAGCTCCTGCGGGTCGCGGGCCTCGGCGAGCTGGATCTCCAGGAACTCGGCCTCACTGCCCGTGCCGGTGGGTGCGGCATTGGCGTACGACACCTTGGGGTGCGGGGTGAAGCCCGCCGAGTAGGCCATCGGCACCTCGGCGCGGCGCAGGGCCCGCTCGAAGGCGCGCTGGAAATCACGGTGGCTGGTGAACCGGAGGCGGCCGCGCTTGGTGTAGCGCAGGCGAATGCGCTGCACCGCGGGTGCGGGCGGCGGGCCTTCGGGCTGTCGCTTGCCCAGTGTCTCTCAATCCTTCGTGAGTGCGGTCGTACTGCTACCTAGAGTACGTGCATCCGGGGCGCCGGGTCCCGCGAGGGGCGGCACCGCGTCGGCGCGTACCGGCTCGCGTACCCGCTGCTCGCGGCTGCCGAACAGGGCGCGGCGGATCTCCTGGCGGGTCTGCCGCGCGGTCTCGCGCGCGGTGGTCAGGGCCTGGCGGGCGGCGCGGCCCGCGTCGCGTACGGCCTCGCGGGCCGGGCGCCAGACGCTGTCACGCAGGGCGTGGCCCACGGGGGTGAGGACGGTCCGGTAGGCCCGGCGGAAGGGATCGACGAAGATCCACCGAAGGAGCGTGCCGAGGAGCCGGCCGATGCCGCGCGAGACGCGTCCCGCCACCCGCCAGCAGTGCCCGAACGTGTCGGCGGTCTCGCGGACGACGACCCGCACGGTGGCGGAGAGCGCGCGCCAGAGGGGCCGGAGGACGTGACGCCACAGCACGACGGCCGGCACGACGAGCGTCCAGCGCAGCAGGGCGGCGACGACGGCGACGAGATTCCGCACGAGCCAGGCGATGCCGTGCCCGACGGGTGTCAGCACCCGTCGGTACACCCAGACCACCGGCGCCACGATCACAGTCCGGCCGAGCCAGACGACACCACACGCGAGAGGCACCACGACGAACCGCCACAGCCCCACCCACGGCCACACGAACACCGCCTTGCCCAGCCACACCAGGGCGACACCGGCGCCCCGGGCCAGCCAGGCGATGCCGTGACCCAGGGGGGTGAGGAGACGGCGGTACGTCCATTGGGCGGGCAGCACCAGCAGGTGCCGCACCAGCCAGGTGCCGCCCGCACCCATGCCGCGCGCACCGGCCGCGATGCCGACACCCAGGACGCGGACGAGCCACGCGATGCCGCGCCCGACCGGCGTCAATACCCGCCGGTACACCCAGACCACCGGCGCCACGATCACAGTCCGGCCGAGCCAGACGACACCACACGCGAGAGGCACCACGACGAACCGCCACAGCCCCACCCACGGCCACACGAACACCGCCTTGCCCAGCCACACCAGCGCGCCGCCCAATCCCCGCCCGGCGAGGGCGAGTCCGGCAGCGATGGCTCCGCCGAGCCGGCGCAGGACCCGGCCGACGGGAGTGAGCACCTGCCGGTACAGCCAGGCCAGCGGCGCGGCGATCAGGGTCCGGCCGAGCCAGGCCGCCGCGGCGCCGAGCGCGCGCAGCGGTGTGACGACGAGGGTCCGCCCCAGCCACCGCAGCGCGCGGCCGACGGGCCGCAGGACGGCCCGGTCCACGGTCTTGGCGCAGCCGGCCAGTACGTCCCACACCATGCGCACCGGCACCACGAGCACCAGCACGACGATCCGCACGGGTATGCGGACCAGCGTGGTCACACACCCTTCACCCGGCTCGTAACGGGTGGGGTCCTGCCGCCCCTTGTCGAGCGACACCTCGCCCCGCCGCTCGCCCCCCGCGGGCTCCATGCCTTCTCCCCGTTGTCCGCCCGCGCCGGCCCCGATCCGCGAACTCCCCCAGCGGTAGCCGGGGGAGTTCGCGGACATCGGTGACCGTTACTTGACCACGCTCAGCGGCAGCAGCTTCTTGCCCGTGGGTCCGATCTGAATGGACGTGTCCATCTGAGGACACACCCCGCAGTCGAAGCACGGCGTCCACCGGCAGTCCTCGACCTCGGTCTCGTCGAGGGCGTCCTGCCAGTCCTCCCAGAGCCAGTCCTTGTCGAGACCGGAGTCCAGGTGGTCCCAGGGCAGGACCTCCTCGTACGTGCGCTCACGGGTCGTGTACCAGGGGACGTCGACGCCCTGCGGCGGCAGCGTCCGCTCGGCGCACTTGATCCAGAGGTCGTACGAGAAGTGCTCGCGCCAGCCGTCGAAGCGGCCGCCGGACTCGTAGACCGCGCGGATGACGGCGCCGACGCGGCGGTCGCCGCGCGAGAGCAGGCCCTCGATGATGCCGGGCTTGCCGTCGTGGTAGCGGAAGCCGATCGAGCGGCCGTACTTCTTGTCGCCGCGGATCTTGTCGCGCAGCTTCTGCAGCCGGGCGTCGGTCTCCTCGGCGGAGAGCTGCGGCGCCCACTGGAAGGGGGTGTGCGGCTTGGGCACGAAGCCGCCGATGGAAACGGTGCAGCGGATGTCGTTCTGCCCCGAGACCTTGCGGCCCTCGGCGATGACGTTGACCGCCATGTCGCCGATCTGGAGGACGTCCTCGTCGGTCTCGGTGGGCAGGCCGCACATGAAGTACAGCTTCACCTGGCGCCAGCCGTTGCCGTACGCGGTGGAGACCGTACGGATCAGGTCCTCCTCCGAGACCATCTTGTTGATGACCTTGCGCATGCGCTCGGAGCCGCCCTCGGGGGCGAAGGTGAGGCCGGACCGACGGCCGTTGCGGGTCAGCTCGTTGGCCAGGTCGACGTTGAAGGCGTCCACGCGGGTCGACGGCAGGGAGAGGCCGATCTTGTCCTCGGTATACCGGTCGGCGAGGCCCTTAGCGATGTCACCGATCTCGGTGTGGTCCGCGGAGGACAGCGACAGCAGGCCGACCTCCTCGAAACCGGTCGCCTTGAGACCCTTTTCCACCATCTCGCCGATGCCGGTGATGCTGCGCTCCCGCACGGGGCGCGTGATCATGCCGGCCTGGCAGAAGCGGCAGCCGCGGGTGCAGCCGCGGAAGATCTCCACGGACATGCGCTCGTGGACGGTCTCGGCGAGCGGGACGAGCGGCTGCTTGGGGTAGGGCCACTCGTCGAGGTCCATGACGGTGTGCTTGGAGACGCGCCACGGCACGCCCGAGCGGTTGGGGACCACGCGGGCGATCCGGCCGTCGGCCAGGTACTCCACGTCGTAGAAGCGCGGGACGTAGACGCTGCCGGTCCGGGCCAGGCGCAGCAGCACCTCGTCGCGGCCGCCGGGGCGGCCCTCGGCCTTCCAGGCGCGGATGATCTCGGTGATCTCCAGGACGGCCTGCTCGCCGTCGCCGACGACCGCGCAGTCGATGAAGTCCGCGATGGGCTCGGGGTTGAACGCGGCGTGGCCGCCCGCGAGCACGATCGGGTGGTCGACGGTGCGGTCCTTGGACTCCATCGGAATGCCCGCGAGGTCCAGGGCCGTGAGCATGTTGGTGTAGCCGAGCTCGGTGGAGAAGGAGAGCCCGAAGACGTCGAAGGCGCTGACGGGGCGGTGCGCGTCCACGGTGAACTGCGGGACGCCGTGCTCGCGCATGAGCTGCTCGAGGTCCGGCCACACGCTGTACGTGCGCTCGGCGAGCACGCCCTCGCGCTCGTTGAGGACCTCGTAAAGGATCATGACGCCCTGGTTGGGCAGCCCGACCTCGTAGGCGTCGGGGTACATCAAGGCCCAGCGGACGTCCGCGCTGTCCCAGTCCTTGACGGTGGAGTTCAGTTCTCCACCGACGTACTGGATCGGCTTCTGGACGTGCGGAAGGAGGGCCTCCAGGCGCGGGAAGACCGATTCGACAGACATCTGGGCGAACCTTCAGTGAGCTGACAAGGGCGACTCTCAAGCGTAACCCGGCCGCAATGACCCCCCGCACGGCGATCTTGCCTTGTGCCCCCGCGACCGTGGGGACCGCAGAAGCGGACACCGGCAGAACGACCGGCCGCGCCGGCGGTCACTCCCCCAGCGCCTCCCGGTGCCTCTTCCGCGAGACCTCCGCCCACAGCTCCGGCAGCTCCCGTTCGGCCGCCGCCGCCCGCTCCTCCTCGCGCCCGTAGAGCAGGCCCAGGGTGAACGTGCTCTCGCCCGCCGCGTGGGCCTGTACCGCCAGCTCGCGCAGCGCGGTGCGGGCCATGACGCTGTCCTGGTGGTCGCCGAGGAGGGTCTGGACGGACTTCACCTGCGCGGCGAAACGCTTCGCCGGCTTGCCGACGGCCGGCCGCGCGGCCTCCGCCGCGTAGCGGGTGCGCTTGGCGGCCTTGCGAACGTCGTGGAGGACGGCGTCGCGCTCCGGGCCGGGGGCGGTGGCGAGGGCGTGTTCGACGCGGGTGACCAGGCGCCCGTAGTCGTGCAGGACCGCGGCGGCCAGGACGGTGTCCGCCGGGCGGGCGGCGGCCGGGCGCAGCGGCGGGTCGGCGAGAAGGGCGTCGAGGCTGTCGAGGAGGGTGAGGTAGCGGTCGCCGTCGAGGAGGGCGGTGAGGCGCTCGCGGGAGCCCTTGCCGCGGGCGGCCTCCCAGATGCGCAGCCGGGCGCGTACGGCCCCGAGCCTGAGGGTGCCGTCCACCTCGGCCAGCCGGTCGCGGAGGCGTTCGGCGAGGACCTCGCGGTCGCGGTCGACGCCCAGTTCGGCGGCGAGCCAGCGCAGTTCGGCCGCGACGGGGTCGGTGGCGCGCCGGTCGAGGACTTCTCCGAAGGTGCGGAAGGCGCTGCGCAGCCGGCGCGTGGCGACTCTCATCTGGTGGAGGGAGTCGTCGACGCCGCGCCGTACGGCCGGGTCGAGGGCGAGGACGGTCGCGGTCTGCTCCCGGACGTAGGCCAGGACGTGGTGGCCGGCGGTGGCTCGGGCGGTCTTGCCCGGTCTCGCGCGCTGCTCGGGCGCGGGTGGTCCGGTCTCGGTCAGGGCGCGGGCGAGCTTGGAGGGTGCCTTCGAGGGCCGCAGGCCGGCCTCGCGCAGGTGCCGCTCGACGGTGTCGAGGAAGGCGGGGTCCCCGTCCTTGCCGAGTTCGACCTCGTACTCCGTCCAGCGGGCCGTGCCGCCGCCGTCGGTGAGGCGTTCGGCGGTGACGTCGTCGGTGCTCGCCTCGGCGAGGAGGGTGCCGCGGTCGTCGAGGAGGTGGCGGACCTCGCGGCGGGAGACGATGCGGACGAGGGGCGTGAGCTCGGCGCGGCGGATGCGGGAGCGTACGAGGTCGGTGAGGGCGCGTGGGGCGTCCGGGGACAGGGGGGCGCGGATCTCGTCGCGCACGCCCGGGGCGACGGGGAGCTTGAGGTGCCAGCCGGCGTCGCCGCCGCCGGTGCGGCGGCGCAGGGTGATGCCGGCGCGGGCGAGGCGGTGGTCGGCGGTGTCGTAGTAGACGGCGTCGAGTTCGTCCGTGCCCTGGTCGGCGACGGTGGCGACGCCGTCGGCCCGGCTCAGGTCGGGCAGCCCGGCCGGGGCCGCGCCGTCGCCGGCTTCGTACTTCCGCTCGATCTCTCGCACGGTGTCCGCCATGCCATCGAATCTAGTGCGCGGGGCGCCCGCTGGGGAGGGCGCGTCGGCCCCGGCCGCCGGCGGGCCCTATGCGGACATGGGCCGCTGCACCTTGATGGACTGGAGCAGTCCGATCGCGATCCAGGCGGCGAACATGGAGGAGCCGCCGTAGGAGACGAAGGGCAGGGGCAGGCCGGTGACGGGCATGATGCCGAGGGTCATGCCGATGTTCTCGAACGCCTGGAAGGCGAACCAGGCGATGATCCCGGCGGCGACGATCGTGCCGTAGAGCTCGGTGCTCTCGCGGGCGATGCGGCAGGCGCGCCAGAGCACGACGCCGACCAGGAAGATGATGGCTCCCGCGCCGAGGAAGCCCAGTTCCTCGCCGGCGACGGTGAAGATGAAGTCGGTCTGCTGCTCGGGGACGAACTGGCCGGTGGTCTGGCTGCCGTGGAAGAGGCCGGAGCCGGTGAGGCCGCCGGAGCCGATGGCGATGCGGGCCTGGTTGGTGTTGTAGCCGACGCCGGAGGGGTCCAGGGCGGGGTTGGCGAAGGCGGCGAAGCGGTTGATCTGGTACTCGTCCAGGACGCCGAGCTGCCAGACGAGGAGGCAGCCGAGGACGCCGGCGCCGAGCAGACCGGCGATCCAGCGGTTGGAGGCGCCGGAGGCCAGCAGCACGGCGAGGACGATGACGACCAGCACCATGACCGAGCCGAGGTCGGGCATCAGCAGGATGATCAGTACGGGCAGGGCGGCGAGGCCCAGGGCCTCCATGACGGTGCGGTGGTCGGGGTGGTGCCGGTCGCCGGCGTCCACCTTCGCGGCCAGCAGCATCGCCATCCCCAGCGTGATGGTGATCTTCGTGAACTCCGAGGGCTGGATGGAGAAGCCGCCGCCCAGCTGGATCCAGGAGCGGGCGCCGTTGATGGTCGCGCCGAGCGGGGTGAGCACGGCGACGGTGAGCAGGACGGAGATGACGTAGAGGATCGGGACGCCGCCGCGCAGCGCGCGGTGGCCGACCCAGACGGCGGCGACGGCGAGGCCGAGGCCGACGCCGGTGTTGAGGAGGTTGCGGAGCAGGAAGTAGTACGGGTCGCCGTGGTTGAGCTCGGTGCGGCCGCGGGTGGCGGAGTAGACGAGCAGGGTGCCGATGGCCGAGAGGGCCAGGGCGGCCCACAGCATCACCCAGTCGAGGCGGCGGACGACGGAGTCGCGGGCGGTGAGCCGGCCCCAGGCGGAGCGCTCGGGGGTGTAGCGGCGGACCTTGTAGCCCTCGGTGGCGCTCACTGCTGCTTCTCCTCCTCCTTCCTGGCGGGCGGGGCGGGAGGCTCGATCTTCTGGGCCTCGATCGTGCCGTCCTTCTCGATCCTGGGCAGCTTCTGCTCGGGGTGCGGCAGCAGCGCCTTCTTCCCGTCGATCTTGCCCTTCTCGTCGACGCCGTACAGCGCGTTGTAGATGTTGCGGACGGCGGGGCCGGAGGCGCCGGAGCCGGTGCCGCCCTGGGAGATCGTCATGACGATCGTGTAGTCCTGGGTGTAGGTCGCGAACCAGGAGGTCGTCTGCTTGCCGTAGACCTCGGCGGTGCCGGTCTTGGCGTGCATGGGGATCTCCTTCTGCGGCCAGCCCTCGAAGCGCCAGGCGGCGCTGCCGTTGGTGGCGACGCCGGCGAGGGCGGCGTCGAGCTGGTCGCGGGTCTTGCCGTTGAAGGGCAGCTTGCCGTGGGACTGCGGCGGGATCTGCCGGACGTTCTTGCCGTCGGGGCTGACGACGGCCTTGCCGACCGTGGGGTTGTAGAGCGTGCCGCCGTTGCTGATGGCGGAGTAGATGGTGGCCATCTGGACGGGGGTGACGAGGGTGTCGCCCTGGCCGATGGAGTAGTTGACGGAGTCACCGGCGCGCATGCGCATGCCGGACTCGCAGTTCTCCTTGGCGATCTTGGCGGCGTAGTCGTCCTCGGCCTTGCCCTTGTCCCCCTTGTCCTTCTCCTTGCACCAGACGTCCTTGTTGGCCTCCCAGTAGCTCTTCTTCCACTCGCGGTCGGGGACGCGGCCCCGAACCTCGTTGGGGAGGTCGATGCCGGTCTCCTTGCCGAGGCCGAACTCGTGGGCGGTCCGGTAGAACCAGTCCTTGGGGTTCTTCGGGTTGTTGCCGCCGTCCTTCTGCCACTGGCGGTAGGCCAGGTCGTAGAAGACGGTGTCGCAGGAGACCTCCAGCGCGCGGCCGAGGTTGATGGGGCCGTAGCCCTTGGACTCGAAGTTCTTGAAGACCTGGCCGCCGATGCTGTACGAGCTGGAGCAGTTGTAGTTGTCGGTGAAGGAGTAGCCGGCGTTGACGGCCGCGGTGGCAGAGATGACCTTGAAGACCGAACCGGGGGCCGCCTGGCCCTGGATGGCCCGGTTGAGCAGGGGGTAGTTGGAGTCCTTGCCGGTCAGGGCCTTGTAGTCCTTGCCGGAGATGCCGCCCACCCAGGCGTTGGGGTCGTAGGTGGGGTTGGAGGCCATGGCCACGACGCGGCCGGTCTTGGACTCCATGACGACGACGGCGCCGGCGTCGGCCTTGTAGGGGACGCCGGTGTTCCGGTCGATCTCCTTGCGGGCGTCCTTCATCGCCTGGTCCAGCTCGCGTTCCGCTATGGCCTGCACGCGGGCGTCGATGCTGGTGACGACGTTGGCGCCGGGGACGGCCTTGTCGCTCTTGGCCTTGCCGATGACGCGGCCGAGGTTGTCGACCTCGTAGCGGGTGACGCCCGCCTTGCCGCGCAGCTCGGTGTCGTACTGGCGTTCAAGGCCGGAGCGGCCGATCTGGTCGGAGCGCAGCAGCGGGGAGCGGCTGTTCTTGGCCTTCATGATCTCGTCGTCGGTGACGGGCGAGAGGTAGCCGAGGACCTGGGCGGTGTTGGACTCGCCGGGTCCGGCGTAGCGGCGTACGGCCGTGGGCTCGGCGGTGATGCCGGGGAAGTCCTCGGCGCGCTCGCGGATCTGGAGGGCCTGCTGGGTGGTGGCCTCGTCGGTGATGGGGATGGGCTGGTAGGGCGAGCCGGCCCAGCAGGGCTTGGGGGTCTTGGCGTCGCACAGCCGCACCTTGGCGGCGACCTCGTCGGCCGGCAGGCCGAGGACGCCGGCGAGGCGGGTGAGGACGGCCTTGCCGCGGTCGCGCATCTTCATCAGGTCGGTGCGGCTGGCGGAGACGACGAGGCGGGTCTCGTTGTCGGCGAGCGGCACACCGCGGGCGTCCAGTATCGAGCCGCGGGTGGCGGGGGCGACGACCTGCTGGATGTGGTTGTCGGCTGCTTCGGCGGTGTACTGGTCGCCGTTGCGGATCTGGAGGTACCAGAGCCGTCCGCCGAGGGTGAGGAGGAGGGAGAAGACGAGGATCTGGATGGTGACCAGGCGGATGGTGACCCGGGAGGTCCGCCCGGTCTCGGGGATCTTGCTCACGGCGCCTCCCACGGGTTGGCGGTGCGGCGCCCGCGGAGATGTCCCTCGAACGAGTACGGGCTCACAGCCGCTTCACTCCCTTGACGCGTCCGCTGCGGCCGCGCATGGACTTGCCGAGCAGGCCGCCGCGCTGGCTGCCGATGCGGCTGCCGCGCCCGCCGCCGCCCAGCCAGCCGTACGCGGCCTCGCCGGTGCCGCCGCCCATGGTGGAGGGGCCCTCGCCGGCCAGCGGGTCGTTCTCGGTGCGGCGCGCGAGGGCCATCAGCAGCGGCACCGTGAAGGGCGCGAGCAGCAGGTCGTAGACGGCGGCGCTCAGCAGCAGGCCGGTCAGGCCCACGTGGCGGGCGGAGGTGTCGCCGACGAGGGAGCCGACGCCCGCGTAGAGCAGGGTGGAACCGACGGCCGCGGCGACGACGACGAGCATGGGGACGGTGGCCGAGCGGAGCCGGCCGGTCTCCGGTCTGACGAGGCCGACGGCGTAGCCGACGAGGGCGAGGACGAGGGCGTAGCGGCCGGTGGCGTGGTCGGCGGGCGGTGCGAGGTCGGCGAGGAGGCCCGCGCCGAAGCCGATGAGGGCGCCGCTGGTGTGGCCGTAGACCAGGGCCAGGCCGACGACGACGAGGAGCAGCAGGTCGGGGACCGCGCCGGGCAGGTGGAGGCGGGCGAGGACGGTCACCTGCACGACGAGGGCGACCACCACGAGCAGGGTCGAGAGCAGGATCCGGTTCAGGCGCATCGGTCAGTCCTGGGGTTTGGCGCTCGGGGTGGGGGTGACGGTGACGGTCACCGTGGGGGTGGGCTTGGGCGGCTCGGGTTTCGGCGGCAGGACGGTGTCGCGCGGGTCGGTGCGCGGCGGCTGGACGACGACGCCGACGATGTCGAGCTTGCTGTAGCCGACGTACGGGCGGACCTGGAGGGTGCGGGTGAGGCCGCCGCCGGCGGGTTCGACGCGGGTGACCTCGCCGACGGGGACGCCGGGGACGAAGGGCTTGTCGTGGCTGGAGCCGAAGGTGACGAGGCGGTCGCCCTCGCGGACGGTGGCCTTGCCGTTGAGGAGTTCGACGCGCAGGTCGCGGTCGCCCTGGCCATTGGCGAAGCCGAGTTCGCCGGTCTTCTCCATGCGGGTGCCGACGGTGAACTTGGGGTCGCTGGCGAGCAGCACGGTGGCGGTGGAGGGGCCGACGGTGGTGACGCGGCCGACGAGACCGTCGCCGTTGAGCACGGTCATGTCGCGCTTGATGCCGTCGTTGCTCCCGGCGTCGATGGTGACCGTCCAGGAGAAGCCCTGGGCGGCTCCTATGGCGACGACCTGCGCACCCTTGATGCCGTACTGGCCGGCGCCGGCGGTCTTGAGCATGGCGTCGAGCTCGCGGGCCCGGCCGCGGTTGCGGTCGTCGCTGCCCAGACGCTGCTTGAGGGAGGCGTTCTCGCGCTCCAGGGTGCTGATGCGGTTGTGCCGTTCGCCGGAGTCCCGTACGGCCGCGACGGCGTCGCCGAAGGGGTCGACGGCCGAGGCGACGCCCTCCTCGACCGGGCCGAAGGCCGAGGCGGCGGCGTGCCGGACGCTGTCGAGCGGGGAATGCTCGCCGCCGCGGATGTCCACCGTGATCAGTGCGAACGCGATGGCGACCAGCAGCACCAGTAGCAGCCGGCTCTCTCGTGTGTCCCTCACGTGCGGCGGCGTGCCCTTCTCGTCGGACCGGTCGGCTGCGGGTCCGGGCCGGTCATCGGGAGCGTTCTGCCTGTATATCAGGTTGATTCCCGGCGGCGGGTACGCCGGGCGCCGCCCTCGCGCGCCGGTCGGCCACCGGCGTGCGCGAGGGGCGGGCGGTCAGTCCCGGGCGGCCGCTGGGGTCACCTGCGGGGCTGGGCGTCCAGGACCTGCTGGAGTGCCTCGAACTCCTCGACGCACTTGCCGGAGCCGAGGGCGACGGAGTCCAGCGGGTCCTCGGCGATGTGGATGGGCATGCCGGTCTCGCGGCGCAGCCGCTCGTCCAGGCCGCGCAGCAGGGCGCCGCCGCCGGTGAGGACGATGCCGCGGTCCATGACGTCGCCGGACAGCTCGGGCGGGCACTTGTCGAGGGTGGTCTTGACGGCGTCGACGATGGAGTTGACCGGTTCCTCGATGGCCTTGCGGACCTCGGCGGCGGAGATGACCACGGTCTTGGGCAGGCCGCTGACCAGATCGCGGCCGCGGATCTCGGTGTGCTCGTCCTGTTCCAGGTCGTATGCGGAACCGATGGTGATCTTGATTTGTTCGGCGGTGCGCTCACCCAGAAGGAGGCTGTACTCCTTCTTGATGTGCTGGATGATCGCGTTGTCGAGCTCGTCGCCGGCGACGCGGATGGACTGGGCGGTGACGATGCCGCCGAGGGAGATCACGGCGACCTCGGTGGTGCCGCCGCCGATGTCGACGACCATGTTGCCGGTGGCCTCGTGGACGGGCAGGCCCGAGCCGATCGCGGCGGCCATCGGCTCCTCGATGATGTGCACCTGGCGGGCACCGGCCTGGGTGGACGCCTCGATCACGGCGCGCCGCTCGACCCCGGTGATGCCGGAGGGCACACAGACCACGACGCGCGGGCGGGCCATCCAGCGCCGTTTATGGATCTTGAGAATGAAGTAGCGGAGCATCCGCTCGGTGATCTCGAAGTCGGCGATCACGCCGTCCTTGAGCGGCCGCACGGCGACGATGTTGCCCGGGGTCCGGCCGATCATCTTCTTCGCCTCGGCACCGACCGCGAGGATGCCTCCGGTGTTGGTGTTGATGGCGACGACCGATGGCTCGTTGAGGACGATTCCGCGACCTCTGACGTACACCAGCGTGTTGGCGGTCCCGAGGTCGACAGCCATGTCACGGCCGATGAACGACATGTTGTTCCCCATGAGGATACGTCTGGCCTTCCCAGCTGGAGCGGGTGCTTACTTGAGGTCGGCAGGTGTGCGGTGCGCTGCGGTGCGCGGAAGCTTCATCGTAGTCTCGACGACTCGAACGCGGTGCGAGGGTTCCTCCGCCATTGTGGGCGGAACGCGAGCTCGCCCCAGTAATGGTGACGTCGTGTCGGAGTGAGAGGTTCCCTCGTTCGCCGCGCATATGCCAGGGGGCGACCGAAAAGAAATCGGTCGCCCCTGATCAGAATGCTTGTGCCTCTGATGAGCAATCAGGCGAGACCGGGAAAGAAAATCTTGATTTCCCGCTGGGCGGACTCCTCGGAGTCCGAGGCGTGGATGAGGTTCTCGCGCGTGATGGTGCCGAAGTCACCACGGATGGAGCCGGGAGCGGCCGAGATGGGGTCGGTCGGGCCGGCCAGGGCCCGTACGCCCTCGATCACACGCTCACCCTCGACCACGAGCGCCACGATCGGCCCGGAGGACATGAACTGCATCAGCGGCTCGTAGAACGGCTTGCCCTCGTGCTCCGCGTAGTGCTGCTCCAGCACCTCGCGTCCCAGCGTGCGCAGCTCCAGCGCCCCGATCGTCCAGCCGGCCTTGTTCTCGATACGGCGGATGATCTCGCCCACCAGGCGCCTCTTGACGGCGTCGGGCTTGAGGAGGACGAGGGTGCGCTGGGTCATGGTGCGGCTCCTTGGGGGCAGGCAGGTGTATTGCGGCAGAGGCTACAGGGGTGACGGGCACCCCCCGCACCGCCCCCGTCAGGCGGCGGGAGCCTCGGCCTCCGCCGCCGCGGCCTGTGCGGCGAACCGCGCCTTGGTCTCGTCGATCCGGCGGCCGAAGTGGACCGACGCCCACCACAGGGCACCGAACACCACGCCGAGGATGTACATCGTCGGGACGACGAGGCCGCTCAGGATCAGGCCGATCTGGAGCAGCCAGCCCAGCTGCACGCCGCCGGGCCGGGAGATCATCCCGCACAGCAGGACGCTCACGGCCATGGCCGTGCCGCTGACGGCCCAGACCGTGCCGGACGAGAGGTCCGAGGTCTGCATGGCGACCAGGCCGGCGAATCCGATGATGAAGAATTCACCGATCAGAGTGCTGGCGCACAGCGTTCGCATGTCAGTCCCTTCCCAGAAGCAGCCGGGCCTCGCCGACCGTGATCACCGAGCCGGTCACCAGGACGCCCGCGCCGGAGAACTCGCCTTCTTCCTCCGCGAGGGTGATGGCCGCCTCCAGAGCATCGTCAAGACGGGGCTCGACCTGAACCCGCTCGGCGCCGAAGATCTCGACCGCCACGGCGCCCAGCTCGTCGGGGTCCATGGCGCGGTGGCTGGAGTTCCGGGTCACCACGACCTCG
Organism: Streptomyces sp. ISL-11; assembly: GCF_018614525.1. Classification (GTDB taxonomy): domain Bacteria; phylum Actinomycetota; class Actinomycetes; order Streptomycetales; family Streptomycetaceae; genus Streptomyces. The sequence goes on along the minus strand of NZ_JAGGOL010000090.1, from coordinate 38,379 downwards.
GCGAAGATCGGCTCGAATGCCTCCAGCAGGCCCCGTACGTCCTTGTCGGCGCTGGCGCCGACGACACCGATGAGACGGCTGAATCCGAACGCCTCGGTGACGGCCTCGGACGCCGCGGCGGCACCGGCGGGGTTGTGGGCGGCGTCCAGCACCACGGTGGGGCTACGGCGCACGATCTCCAGCCGGCCCGGGGAGGTGACGGAGGCGAAGGCGCGGCGGACGGTGTCCAGGTCGAGCGTGCGGGCGTGCTGCGCGCCGATCCCGAAGAACGCCTCGACGGCGGCCAGGGCGACCACGGCGTTGTGCGCCTGGTGCGCGCCGTACAGCGGCAGGAAGACGTCGGTGTACTCCCCGCCCAGGCCGCGCAGTGTCAGCAGCTGCCCGCCGACGGCGACCTCGCGGGAGACGATGCCGAACTCCATGCCCTCGCGGGCGACCGTGGCGTCGACCTCGACCGAGTGCTTGAGGAGCACCTGGGCCGCGTCCACGGGCTGCTGGGCGAGGACGACCGTGGCGTCGGGCTTGACGATGCCGGCCTTCTCCCCGGCGATGTCGCCGGTCGTGGCGCCGAGCCGGTCGGTGTGGTCGAGGGAGATGGGCGTGACCACCGCGACCGTGCTGTCGATGACGTTGGTGGCGTCCCAGGTGCCGCCCATGCCGACCTCGACGACGGCGACGTCGACGGGCGCGTCGGCGAAGGCCGCGTAGGCCATCGCGGTGAGGACCTCGAAGAACGACAGGCGGTATTCCTCGCGGTCGTCGACCATCTGGACGTACGGCTCGATGTCGCGGTACGTCTCGATGAACCGCTCGGCCGCGATGGGCGCGCCGTCGAGGCTGATCCGCTCGGTGATCGACTGCACGTGCGGGCTGGTGTACCGGCCGGTGCGCAGCTCGAAGGCGCCCAGTAGGGACTCGATCATGCGGGCGGTGCTGGTCTTGCCGTTGGTGCCGGTGATGTGGATGGAGGGGTACGCGCGCTGCGGCTGCCCCAGGATGTCCATCAGCGCCTCGATGCGCGCCCGCGACGGGTCGAGCTTGGTCTCCCCCCAGCGCCCGGCCAGCTCGGCCTCCACCTCCCGCAGCGCCCGCTCGACCTCGGGGTCGGCGGGGCGGGAGGGAACGCCGTCGCCCTGCGGCGGCCCGGACTGGGCGCGCAGGGTACGGCTGCCGGCCTCGATGACGGCGAGGTCGGGGGTTGGGGCATCCCCTGCTCGAGCGGAGTCGAGAGCTTGGGGAAGATCGGTCTCGGTTTCGACGATCTCGGCGAACCGGTCGTCCTCGCCGGGGCCGGTGTCGCCGTTGTCGTGGTTCAGGGGGCGCTCGGTCACGTCGACCAGTCTACGGAGGGGGACCGACAGCGCGGGCATCAGGCGGTGGGGGCGGGCCCGGGCGGCCCCGGCGAGGCGTTCGGCGCCATCGGGGGCGCGGCCCCGCTCCCTGACATACGGTTTTCCCGATATGCCCCCGAGGGGGGCCACGGTTTCCCCGCCTCCACGAGAGCTGGGTGAGGAAGATGCCGTCCGAGGGTCCGCATCCCGACCGGGACCGGCTCCAGGCCGTCCTGGAGGCCCTGCCCGCGGGCGCGCTGATGCAGGGCCCCGCCGACGAGGTGCTGACGGTCAATCAGCAATTCGTTCGCATGTTCGATCTGGCGGGCCGGGTCGACCTCTCCCCCGGTGCGCCCGTGCGGCCGGTCGCGCGGCTCGTACGCGCGTTCTTCGCCCCCGATCACACCGGGCCCCACACCGCGGGCGGGATCCTGGCCGGGCGACACGTCCACCGGACGGCCGAGATCACCCTTCCCGACGGGCGCACCATCAGACGGGAGGTCGAGCCGCTGCGCCACGAGGACACCTATCTGGGCGCCCTGTGGGTCTTCCACGACATCAGCGAGCGCAAGCGGCGCGACCACGACCTGGAACGGGACAACCTCGCCCTCACCGAGCTCGCCCGGCAGCGCAACGCCTTCACCGCCGCCGCCTCCCACGAGCTGCGCACCCCGCTCACCTCCGTCATCAGCTTCTGCGAGCTGCTCACCGACCCGTCCGTCGGGACCCTGGGCACGGAGCAGCGCTCGTTCCTCGACGCCATCCGGCGCAACGCCGACCGGATGCAGCAGGTGATCGCCGACCTGCTGCTCGCCACCCGGATGCGGGCGGCCCCGGAGCTGGAGTTCGGCCCGGTGGACGTGCCCGGGATGCTCCAGGACGCCGTGCTGGAGCACATGACCCGGGGCGACGGCACGGGCGCCTTCACCGTGCTGGACTGCGCGCCCGGCCCCGCCCTCCACGGCGACCGGCACCGCCTCCAGCACGTCCTGGCCAACCTGCTGGAGAACGCCGCGAAATTCACTCCACCGGATGGGCTGATCACCGTCACCGCCGCGCCCCGCCGCGGGTTCTGGGAGATCGAGGTCGCCGACACCGGCATCGGCGTCCCGGAGGAATTCCGGGAGGAGATCTTCACCGGCTTCGTCCGCGCCCCCAACGCGCACACCGGCGGCTACCCCGGCACCGGCCTGGGCCTCGCCATCAGCCGCACCGTCGTCAAGCTGCACGGCGGCACGCTCACCGCCGGCGGTACGGAGGGCGAGGGCGCCGCCTTCCGGATCCGGCTGCCCCTGGCGGGCCCGTCATGACCCGCGTCCTGGTCGTCGAGGACGACCCCGACCTCTCCCTCGCCCTGCGCACCCTCCTCACCCGCGCGGGCTACGACGTCCTCCACGCCGCCAACGGCCGCGAGGGCCTGCGGCTGCTCTTCGCCGAGCGCCCCGCCCTGATGCTCCTCGACATCGGCCTGCCGCAGCTCAACGGCTGGGAGGTGCTGGAACGCACCCGCGACCTCAGCGACCTGCCCGTCCTGCTGCTCACCGCGCGCGGCGCCGAGACCGACCGGGTGCGCGGCCTGCGCGCCGGCGCCGACGACTACCTCCCCAAGCCCTTCGGCAACGACGAGCTGCTCGCCCGCGTCGAGGCCCTGCTGCGGCGCACCGCGCCCGCCCGCTGGGCCGGCGACTCCTTCGAGGGCGGCCTGCGGCTGGTGCCCGAGCGCCGCTCGGCGGTCTGGCAGGGCCACGAGGCCCGGCTCAGCGACATCGAGTACCGGCTGCTCCAGGTGCTCGTACGCAACCGCGGCCGCGTGATCACCACCGACCAGCTGCTGGACCGCGTCTGGGACGACCCGGAGGGCAGGGGCCGCGAACGCGTGAAGTTCGCCGTCCTGCGCCTGCGCCGCAAGCTCCGCCAGGCGGCGGGCGACGAGGCGGCGGATCCGCTGGAGGCGGTACGGGGGCTGGGGTACCGGTACCGGGCGGATTAGGCAGCACCACTTCAGCCCGTCCGGGGGCACCACTCCAGCCCGTCCGGCGATTGAGGGCACCGCGCGCAGCGCGGCCGGGGTCGAGGGGTGCAGCCCCACCCCCCCCCAGCCCGTCCGGCGTTTGAGGACACCGCACAGCCCCACCCCCCAGCCGTCCGGCGTTCGAGGACACCGCGCAGCCCCCGGAAACGGTGAAAGGGCGGGTCCGGGGAACGCACCGCCGTAAGGCCCGCCCCGCCCCGGGACCAAGGTCCCGAACCCCGCCCCCGCGGCAAACCGCAACCGTCCGGCAACCGTCCCCCCTACGGACCGACAACCAACACCCCGCACCGTCTGGAGCCGTACCCACCCCCGGCCCCAGGAGCGAGTCACCCGTGCAGCCCCTCCCGCCCCGCAGCGTCGCCGTCGTCCTCGGCACCCGCCCCGAACTCGTGAAGCTCACCGACCTCGTCCGCCTCCTGGGCCCCGCCGCCCACCTGGTGCACACCGGGCAGCACTACGACGAGGAGCTGTCGGGCCGCTTCCTGGACGAGCTGGGCCTGCCCGAGCCGACCTTCCTGACGGGCGTCGGCGGCCAGCCGCGCGCCGTGCAGATCTCCGCCGCGCTCGCGCAGCTCGACGCGCTGTTCACCGCCGAGCCGCCGCTGGCCGTCGTCGTCCAGGGCGACACCAACGCCGCGCTCGCCGGCGCGCTCGCCGCCAACGCCCGGGGCATCCCGCTGCTGCACGTCGAGGCCGGGCTGCGCAGCCACGACCGGAACATGCCCGAGGAGCACAACCGCGTCCTGATCGACCGCATCGCCGACGTGCTGTGCGCGGCCACCGAGGACAACCGCGCCAACCTCCTCGCCGAGGGCATCGACGACGCCCGTATCGCCGTCACCGGCAACACCGTCGTCGAGGCCGTACGCAACCAGCTCCCCGGCGACGCCGACCGCGCCGCGCTCCTGGCCCGGCACGGTCTGACCGCCGACGGCTACGTCTTGGCCACCGTGCACCGGCCCGAGAACACGGACTCCGCCGACGCGCTGCGGGCGATCCTCACCGAGCTGGGCGCCCTGGCCGGCGCCGACCGCCCGGTCGTGCTGCCGCTGCACCCGCGCACGCGGGCCCGTATCGAGGCGGCGGGCCTGACCGGTCTGCTGGCCCCGCTGACGGTGACCGCGCCGCTGGGCTACTCCGAGTTCCTGGCCCTGGCCCGCCACGCGGCGCTGCTGGTGTCCGACTCCGGCGGCATCCAGGAGGAGTGCACGGTGCTGGGGCGGCCGCTGGTGGTCGTGCGGCGCTCGACGGAGCGGCCGGAGGCGATGGGGGACTTCGCGTCGCTGGTCTCGCCGGGGGCCGGAATCGGAAGCGCCGCGCGGCGACGGCTGGCCGAAGGCCCTGCGGGTCTTGAGCGGCTGGCCGGCTTGCGGAGTCCCTTCGGGGACGGGCTGGCGTCGGAGCGGATCGTGAATCTGCTGGTGGCGGTGGGGGCGCCGGACCGAATGGCGGCTGCGGCGTAGGGGGTTCTTCCCCAGCCCCGCCCTTTCACCGTTTCCCGGGGCTTCGCCCCGGCCCCCCGACCGCGCTGCGCGCGGTGTCCTCAAACGCCGGACGGGCTCAATTATGTTCTCCAACCCCCTCCTCCTCGCCTTCCCCTTCTTCCTCCTCCTCTGTTTCCTCCTCTACTGGGCCGGCGCCCGGCACGCGTTCACCCGCCGCCCCGCCGTCGTCGACGGCGACCCCTCCACCCACGACTGGCACTTCTTCGTGCCGTGCCGTGACGAGGAGGCCGTCATCGGCACCACCGTCGAGCGGCTGCGCACCGATCACCCCGCCGCCCACGTCTGGGTGATCGACGACGACAGCGACGACCGCACCGGCGCCATCGTGGCCGAGCTCGCCGAGACCGACCGCCGCGTCCACCTCGTACGCCGGCACCGCCCGAACGCCCGCCAGGGCAAGGGCGCGGCTCTCAACTCCGCGTACGACGAGCTGAACCAGTTCCTGCCGAAGGGCACCGACCGGGAGCGGGTCGTGGTCTGTGTCATCGACGCCGACGGCCAGCTCGACCCGCGCGCCCTCGCCCGCGTCAGCGGCCCCGGCGGCTTCGGTGACCCCGAGATCGGCGGGGTGCAGGTCAGCGTGCACATGCGCAACGCCGAGGACCCGCGTCCGCTCGCCGATCGGGGACGGCTGGGCAACGCCTTCGCGCGGCTCCTCGTACGGATGCAGGACATGGAGTTCTCCGTGTCCAACGCCGGCATGCAGCTGCTGCGCGGCCGCACCGGCTCCGTGGGGCTCGGCGGCAACGGCCAGTTCACCCGCCTCGCCGCCCTGGACCGCATCGCGGCGGCCGAGCGCCGGCCCTGGCAGCGCGGTGCGCTCCTGGAGGACTACGAGCTCGGCCTGCACATGATCCTCGGCGGTGACCGGATAGCGCACATAGCCGACACCTGGGTCTCCCAGGAGGGCCTGCCGCACGGCCGCCGCTTCCTCACCCAGCGCACCCGCTGGGCGCAGGGCAACCTCCAGTGCGTCCGCTACGCGCCGCGCATCGTCTCCTCCCGCCACTACAGCGGCAAGGGCGTCCTGGAGACCCTCTACACCTTCCTCCAGCCGGTCGCCCACCTGGTGACGCTCGCCCTGTGTGCCGTGATGTTCGTGCTCCTCGGCGTGCGCGCCGCCGAGGACGGGCCCGGCGAGGCGTTCGGCGGCATGCTCGCCCTGTGGCCGCTGGTGCTGGGCCTGGCCGTCGTGTCGATCACCCCGTTCGTGCTGTGGGGCCCGGTCTACCGCCGGGACCGCGCGGCCGACCGGTCGCTGTTCGTCTCCCTGCTGTGGGGGCTGGCATTGTGGCTGTACGCGTACCACCTCTTCCCGGCGTCCGCCCGTGGCTTCGTACGGATGCTGCGCGGCCGCAACGGCTGGGCCAAGACGCGCCGCAACGCCGAGGTCGTCGTCTCCGGTCCGACCGCCGTGGAGAGCTGACGGAGCCACACCTCACCGCACCATGAGGTGAGTCACAGAACGGCCCCGCCGGGCAACCTCCGCCGCCGGTACGACATCTGACCCCCGGTGAAACATGCCCGGAGAGGTTCCGGGCAGCGGAACGGGAGCGTTGTGCGGATACCGGAAGTCAGCACACGGATGCACTTGCTGCTGCTCACGGCGTGGACCGTGCTGTGGTTCGCCGTGGTGGAGCCCAGTGGCGGCTTCTCCTGGCACTACCTGCGCACGGGCGGCGAGCTGATCTACCAGGGCTCGTCGGGCGACGGCACCGGCGGGCTCAACCTCTACGCCCACCACCCCGAGTTGCAGATGGGACCCATCAGCTTCCTGGTGGCGGGGCTGTTCAACCCGTTCTCCGAGCACACCGGCCAGTTCCTCGCGGCGGCCTTCATGTCCGGCCTCGGCCTGGTCATCGTCGTCCTCGCGGGCCGCAGCGCGGCCACGCACTTCCTGGGCACCGGCACCAACCACCAGCGGCTGCGGCAGCGCGTCCTGATCGCCGGGCTCGCCTTCATCCCCATGTGGATCGAGGTGTCGGTGCGCTTCGGGCACCTGGACGACGTGCTCGCGCTGTTCTTCACCGCGCTGGCCGTCTGGTTCCTGACCCGCTGCGACCCGGCCGCCGTCGGCGCCTGCCTGGCCCTGGCCATGGACTCCAAGCCGACCGCGCTGGCCTTCCTGCCGCTGATCCTCGCCCTGCCCCGGGACCGCTGGCTGCGGGCGGTGCTGTGGTGCGCGGGCCTGCTGGCCGTCGCCTGGCTGCCGTTCTTCCTCGCGGCCCCGGACTCCTTCGCCGCGGCCAAGTTCACCATCCCCAACAACCCCGCCTCCGCGCTGCGCTGGCTCGGCGCCAACAACCCCGAGACACCTGACTGGGCCCGGCCCGCGCAGGCCGCCCTCGGCCTCACGCTCGGCGCGATCGCGGTGTGGCGCGGCCGCTGGGCCGGCGTCGTCCTGCTGGGCGCCAACGCCCGGATCCTCCTCGACCCCAGCGTCTACACCTACTACACGGCCTCCGTGCTGCTCGGCACCCTGCTGTGGGACGTGTGCGGGCAGCGGCGCCTGGTGCCGTGGTGGAGCTGGATCGCGCTGATCGTCCTCTACGGAAGCGTCTTCATCGTGCCCGGCGAGTCCGCCAAGGGCCTGATCCGGCTCGCCTTCGTGGCGGTGTCGACGGCGTACGTGCTGTTCTGGCCGATGCGTGACCGCCGGGAACGGAACAGGCCCCTCGACCGGATGGACGAGGGGCCTGTGGAAGGGCCGTGGGGTCCCATGTGGGACCCGGACCGGACTAGGCCTTGGGCAGGCCCGCCAGCTGGGCGGTGATCCGCTCGATGTCGGCCTCGGCCGTCTCCAGCCGCTTGCGGATCTTCTCCACGGCCACCTCGGCGGCCTTCGCGAGGAACGCCTCGTTGCCCAGCTTGGCCGTGGACTGGACCTTGTCCTTCTCGGCCGCGGCCAGCGCCTTGGTCAGACGCTTGCGCTCGGCCTCGACGTCGATGGTGCCGGAGAGGTCGAGGGCGACGGTGGCGCCGGCGACCGGCAGGGTCGCGGTGGCCTGGAAGTCGTCCCCGGCGGGCTGGAGCCGCAGCAGCTGACGGATGGCGCCCTCGTGGGCGGCCAGGGCCGTACCGCTCAGGCCGAGCTTCGCCGGAACCCGCTGGCCGGGCTGGAGGCCCTGGTCGGAGCGGAAGCGGCGGACCTCGGTGATCACCTGCTGGAGGTTCCCGATCTCCCGCTCGGCGCCCGCGTCACGGAAGCCGGAGTCTTGCGGCCAGTCGGCGATGACGACCGACTCCTTGCCCGTGAGCGTCGTCCACAGCGTCTCGGTGACGAACGGGACGACCGGGTGGAGCAGGCGCAGCAGGACGTCGAGGACCTCGCCGAGGACGCGGCCGGAGACCTTCGCCGGCTCACCGCCGGCCATGAACGTGGTCTTGGACAGCTCGACGTACCAGTCGAAGACCTCGTCCCACGCGAAGTGGTAGAGGGCGTCGGTGAGCTTGGAGAACTGGTAGTCGTCGTAGTACGCGTCGGCTTCGGCGACCGTGGCGTTCAGGCGCGAGAGGATCCAGCGGTCGGTGGCCGACAACTGCTCGACGGGCGGCAGTTCGCCCTCGACCGTGGCGCCGTTCATCAGCGCGAAGCGCGTGGCGTTCCAGATCTTGTTGGCGAAGTTGCGGGACGCCTGGACCCAGTCCTCGCCGATCGGGACGTCGGTGCCGGGGTTGGCGCCCTTGGCCAGGGTGAAGCGGACGGCGTCGGAGCCGTACTCGTTCATCCAGTCCAGCGGGTCCACCGCGGTGCCCGACGACTTCGACATCTTCTTGCCGAACTGGTCGCGGACCAGGCCGGTCAGCGCGATCGTGTGGAACGGCGGCTCGCCGTCCATCGCGTACAGGCCGAACATCATCATCCGGGCGACCCAGAAGAAGATGATGTCGTGGCCGGTGACCAGGACGTCGGTGGCGTAGAACTTCTCCAGATCCGGCGTCTTCTCCGGCCAGCCGAGGGTCGAGAAGGGCCACAGGCCGGAGGAGAACCAGGTGTCCAGGACGTCCGGGTCCTGCGTCCAGTCCTCGCCGGCGGGCGGCTGCTCGTCCGGGCCGACGCAGACGGTCTCGCCGTCCGGGCCGTACCAGACGGGGATGCGGTGGCCCCACCACAGCTGGCGCGAGATGCACCAGTCGTGCATGTTGTCGACCCAGTCGAAGTAGCGCTTCGACATGTCCTGCGGGTGGATCGTGACCTTGCCGTCGCGGACGGCGTCACCGGCGGCCTTGGCCAGCGGGTCGACCTTGACCCACCACTGCATGGACAGCCGCGGCTCCAGCGTCGTCTTGCAGCGCGAGCAGTGGCCGACGGAGTGGACGTACGGGCGCTTCTCGGCAACGATCCGGCCCTCGGCGCGCAGGGCGCCGACGATCGCGGAACGGGCCTCGAAGCGGTCCAGGCCGAGGAACGGGCCGTGCACGGTGATGACGCCGCGCTCGTCCATGACGGTCATCGACTCCAGGCCGTGGCGCTGGCCGATGGCGAAGTCGTTGGGGTCGTGGGCGGGGGTCACCTTGACCGCGCCGGTGCCGAACTCGGGGTCGACGTGGGTGTCGGCCACGACCGGGATCGAACGCTCGGTGAGCGGCAGCTTGATCAGCTTGCCGATCAGGTGGGCGTAGCGCTCGTCGTCCGGGTGGACGGCCACGGCCGTGTCACCGAGCATCGTCTCGGCGCGGGTCGTGGCGACGACGAGGGTGTCCTCGCCCTCGCCGTAGGTGATGGAGACGAGCTCACCGTCGTCGTCCTGGTACTCCACCTCGATGTCCGAGATGGCGGTCAGGCATCGCGGGCACCAGTTGATGATGCGCTCGGCGCGGTAGATCAACTCGTCGTCGTAGAGCTTCTTGAAGATCGTCTGGACGGCCTTGGACAGGCCCTCGTCCATGGTGAAGCGCTCGCGCGACCAGTCGACGCCGTCGCCGAGCCGGCGCATCTGCCCGAGGATCTTGCCGCCGTACTCCTCCTTCCACTGCCAGACGCGCTCGGTGAACGCCTCACGGCCGAGGTCGTGGCGGGAGACGCCCTCCTTGCCGAGCTCGCGCTCGACGACGTTCTGGGTGGCGATGCCGGCGTGGTCCATGCCGGGCAGCCACAGCGCCTCGTAGCCCTGCATGCGCTTTCGGCGCGTGAGGGCGTCCATCAGGGTGTGCTGGAAGGCGTGGCCCAGGTGGAGCGAGCCGGTGACGTTCGGCGGCGGGATGACGATGGTGTACGGCTTCTTGTCGCTCTTCGCGTCGGCCTCGAAGTAGCCCCGCTCTACCCAGCGCTCGTACAGCGGCCCCTCTACATCGGCCGGCGCGTACTGGGTCGGCAGTTCGGGGTTGCTGTCGTTCGGCCCGCTGTCGGGGCGCTGAGTGTTCTCGGTCACGGGGTGAAGTCTACGGGGGCGTGCGCGGGGGTTACGAATCCATTCGGGGCCGGGGCGGAGCCCGCTGGAGCCGTCCGTAAGGATGACGTGGACCTGACGTTCAGCGAGACACCGAGGCAACGATGAGCCAGCACCAGCCGGGCCCGTACGGCCGGCCCCCGCAGCAGCCGAACCCCTACGCGCAGCCGGCCCCCGGCCAGGCCCCCGGCTTCCCGCCCCAGCCGCCCGCCCCGCCGTACGGCGCGCCGCCGCAGCAGCCGGGCGGCTGGGGCGCGTACCCGCCGCCGCCCCCGGCCCCGCCGCAGGGCGGTGGCAAGGGCAAGGCGATCGGCATAGCCGTCGGCGCGGTCGTGGTGGTGGGCGCGCTGGTGGCCGGCGCGGTCGTGATCATGGGCGGCGACAAGGACAAGGAGAAGGGCGGCGGCGCGAAGGCCGGCGCGTCGGCCTCGGCGTCCCCCCGGACCAGCACGCCCAGCCCGACCCCGGCCGTCAAGCGCTACAAGCTCGTCACCCCCGAGACGGTCATCTCCGGCGAGTACAAGAAGGACGGCTCGGGCAGCAGCTTCGAGACGAAGGACCTGAACGACCTCAAGATGCTCGGCATGACCAACCCGGAGAGCACCGCGGCCGCGTACAAGAGCGGCGGCGAGGACAAGCGCTCCCAGAAGCTCCTCCGGTTCACCGGTGCGTGGGGCGATGACGTGCGCGACCCCGAGGCGCTGGTGGACGGCCTGTTCAAGAACACGGCGGCGTCCGCGGCGAAGGACACCGACCCGGAGTCGAAGACCGAGTTCGAGGGCAGCCCCCAGCGGATGAACCCGGACGGGCTCGGCGACGCCGTCATGAAGTGCCAGGTCGCGAAGTTCGGCAGTCGCGACAGCAGCGAGAAGGCTCTCAAGATGCCGCTGTGCGTCTGGGCCGACAAGAACACGGTCGGGACGGTGTTCGCCCTGGACGCGTCGATGATCGTGAGCGGTCAGGACCTCAGCCTGGAGGAAGCCGCCAACCGGTCGGCCAAGCTCCGCCAGGACGTACGCGTCGAGGCGTGAGAGCGGTGGCGGAAGCCGTCAACTGTTCCGAAACCGTTGCGGCTCAGTGGTAAAGCCCGCGTAAGACATCGGGAAAGATGATCGGACTGTCACGAGAGACGTCTGAGTCCCCCCACGGATCGAGAGAGACACGATGAGCTACAACCAGCCGGGCCCGTACGGACAGCCTCCCCAGCAGCCCGGCCCGTACGGCCAGCCTGCCGGCGCGCCCGGACAGCCCGGCTACGGTTACCCGCCGCCCCCGCCGCCGTACGCGGGCCAGCCGCAGCAGCAGGCCCCCTACGGCCAGCAGCCGCAGCCGCCGTACGGCGCCCCCCAGCAGCCGGGCCCGTACGCCCAGGCCCCGTACGGCCAGCAGCCGGGCATGCCGGGCCAGTACCCGCCGCCGGTGCCGCCGCAGGGCGGCGGCAAGGGGAAGGCGATCGGGATCGCGGTGGGGGCCGTGGTGGTCGTGGGGGCGATCGTGGGGGGCATCGTGTTCTTCACGGGCGGCGGGAGCGACGGGGACGTCGCTCCGTACACGATGGTGATGCCGGAGACGTTGCTGGACGGCAAGTACACGAAGTCGTCGGCAACGAGCCCGGACCAGGCACCCAAGGACCTCACCAACGACAAGGACGCCAAGGCGTTCGGCGTCGAGAACGGTGCGGCGGTCTCGCAGAGCTACGCCAACACCGAGAAGCAGACCCTCGGGGTCAGCGGCGTCTACGGCACGATCGCCGACCCGAAGAACACGGTCGCCGCGATGATCGCCAAGATCGACGAGAACCAGAACAAGATGGCGGGGACCTTCAAGGCCAAGATCGAAACAGTCACCCCCTACACCGAGTTCACGCCGAGCGGTTTCGACGGCGCCGTGCTGAAGTGCAGGACACAGAAGATCACCAGCACGCTCGGCACCATTTCGTCCACGTCGGAGACGTCCACCTGCATCTGGGGCGACAAGAGCGCGGTGGGCGTGGTCCAGCACCAGGTATCGAAGAGCTCGGTCGCCGGCACAGCGGCCGCCACCGGCAACGTGATGTCCGCCAAGGAGCTCTCCGACGCCACGGTTAAGGTGCGCAACGAAGTCCGCAAGAACAAGTAGTAGGGCCTGAGGCCCTGAGGGGGACACCCACGTGAGTTACAGCCAGCCGGGCCCGTACGGGCAGCCCCAGCCGCCGCAGTCGCCGCCGCAGGGCAACCCGTACGGACAGCAGCCCGGCTACGGGTATCCCCCACAGCAGCCGTACGGGCAGGCGCAGCCGTACCCGCAGCCCGGGATGCCGTACCCGCCGCCGATGCCCCCGCAGCGCGGCGGCAAGGGCAAGGCGATCGGCATCGGCGTCGCCGCGCTCGTCCTGGTCGGGGCGATCGCGGGCGGCGGCTACGTGCTCCTGAAGAACCGGGACACGGTCGGCGACGACGGCAAGCGCTACCAGCTCACGACGCCCGAGACGGTGGTCGGCGATTACAAGAAGGGCGCCGCCGAGGGCAAGGAGGGCTTCGACACCGAGGAGCTGGCCGACGTCCGGCGGATGGGCGTCGCCAATCCGCAGAGCGTGGGCGCCGGCTACAAGTCCGGCGCCGGCGTCTCGACGAAGGGCCTGAAGTTCAACGGCGTCTGGGGCGAGGTGAAGAACCCGGAGCAGGTCGTGGACCGCATGTTCATCAGCCTGGCGAACGCCGCGAAGAAGGACGACGACGCCTCGGTGACGTCCAAGGTCGAGGGCAGCCCGCAGAAGGTGGCCCCCGCCGGGCTCGACAACGCCGTGATGAAGTGCCAGTACGTCACCTACACCGGCAGCAAGACGGTGACGATGCCGCTGTGCATCTGGGCCGACCACAGCACGGTCGGCACGGTCTTCGTCGTCGACGCGGCGCGGTCGGGACTGGGCGTGAAGATACCGTTCGACGAGGCGGGCGGCCTGGTCGCGAAGCTGCGGACGGACGTGCGCGTAGAGGTCAAGAAGTAGCCTGGCCGTCGCCGCGGCATTCGGAGCCGCGGCGACGGAATCTCCTCTACGGGCGCGGGCTCACTTCCCCCACCGGCTGACCCTGTTGGCGGCTTGCACTCTGGCGCTCAGCAGCTCGGCCTGGGTGGCGGGCCGGACGCTGCCGGGTTCCGCGTCCCACTCCCTGCCACCGGCAGGCGGCCGCAGCTGAAGGTACGGGCCGTCGTGACCCATGACCTCCCCGACCTTGTCCCTCCGAGTGTCGAGCACGAATGTGCCGACGGCGGGGGTGACTTGGCTCAGGTGCGCGGAGCAGGTGCAGGCGGCGAGGGGGCTGTTGGGCTTGAGGTCGATTCCGTGCGCGGTGGCCCACATGTAGACGCCGCAGGTTGAGCGGGGCGCTTCTGGCGGGGACGTCACGGTCGGCTCCGCCGGTGGGGACGGCGGGGCGGCGTCAGGGCCGGCGAAAACCTTCCGGATCCTTCGATGCCACCGAGAGATAAAGTCGTGCATGTCGACGCTCCTAAAGGCGTGGGCCATGCCCCGGGGCCGTGGCAGCGGCCGCCGGGGTTTCAGATCCAGCCTAGCGAAGAGCCCTATAGAACACCGTGCAACGGCAACAACTGCTGCAACTTCATATCTCGACTGGCGCGCCATGGCGTGCGTAGATTGATCAAGTGATCGAATTTGCTCCCGATATCCCGCGCTGGCGGCAGGTGGCCGAGGTGATTCGGCGACGCATCGAGGACGGCACGTATCAGCCGCGATCGCGTGTGCCCTCCGTGGTCCAGCTGACGGAGGAGTTCGGCATCGCCAGCATGACTGCCCACAAGGTGCACCGCGCACTCCGCGCGGAAGGGCTCATCTACACCGAACCCGGAATGGGTTCCTTCGTCTCCAAGCAGCTGCCGCCGGACGTCGCCGAACCTGGCGACTCCTAGGGAACTTGTCCTCAGGGGCTCGTCAGGACGACAAGTCGTTGGGTCGCGCGGGTCATCGCGACATAGCGGTCGACGGCTCCTTCGATGCCCTTGCCGAACGTCTCCGGGTCGATGACGACGACCAGATCGAACTCCAGCCCCTTCGACAGTTCCGGCGTCAGCGACCGGACGCGGGATGTCGCCCGGAATGTGCCGGCCTCGGTGTCACCAGCGCCGATGACGCAGGCGATTCCGTCGGCATGTGCGGCGAGCCAGGTGTCGAGGACCGAGTCCAGGTCCGCGACGGATCCGTGCGCGACGGGGATGCCGCTGCTGCGGATGGAGGTCGGCACATTGGCGACCGGGAGTGCGGCGCGGATGACGAGCTCGGCTTCCGCCATGACCTCTTCCGGCGTGCGGTAGTTGATGCTCAGGGAGGCCACGGTGATCCGGTCGAGCCCGGCCCGTTCGAGCCGTTCCTGCCACGACTCCGTGAACCCGTGCCTGGCCTGGGCGCGGTCACCGACAATGGTGAAGCTCCGGGACGGGCAGCGGAGCAGCAGCATCTGCCACTCGGCGTCGGTCAGTTCCTGGGCCTCGTCCACGACGATGTGTGCGAACGGGCCGGCGAGCAGGTCCGGTTCGGTGCCGGGCAGTGCGCTCTCGTCGATCAGGGCGTCCTGCAGGTCCTGTCCGCGCAGCATCCCCAGCGCGCCTTCGCTCTCGTCGATGACGACGTTCTGCAGCAGGCTGTCCATGGCGTCGGCCCGGTGCGCGCGTTCGGCGGCGACGGCGGCCTCGTGCCGACGCTTGCGTACGGACACCTCCGGGTCGCCGAGCCGCTGCCGTGCCGCGTCCAGGAGCGGCAGGTCGGACACCGTCCAGGCATGGGCGTCCCCGCGCTGCAGCTTGCGGACGTCATCGGGGGCGAGCCAGGGAGCGCACTTGCGCAGGTAGGCGGGCACCGACCACAGGTCGCCGACGAGGTCGGTCACCTCCAGCATCGGCCACGCCCGGTTGAGGGCCCTGATCAGCTCCCGGTCCTGCAGCAGCGACCTCCGGAGCAGGTCGGGCGGGACGTCACTGTCGTCCTTGTCCATCAGGATCGTGAGCAGTTCCTCGCGGATCTGGTCGCGGGCCTCGTTGTGCGGAGTGCCTGGTTCCACCGCTTCGAACGCCGCCGCCCAGTCGTCGGCGCTCAGCCAGATGTCGGACCAGTGGGTCGAGACCGTCATTCCCTTGGTGGGCGGCTCCTCGTAGATGCCGACGGCCGGTTCGATCGCCTTCACCATGTCCGCGGACGACTTCAGACGGGCCACGTCCGGGTCGCTCTCGACCGTTGCTCCGGCTCCCTCGGTGACGAGGTCGCGCAGGGTGCAGGTCTGCACGCCCTCCTCGCCGAGGCTGGGCAGGACATCGGCGACGTAGGCCAGGTAGGGCCGGCTCGGACCGACGAACAGCACGCCGCCGCGACGGTGACCGAGGCGGGGGTCGGAGTAGAGGAGGTGGGCGGCGCGGTGCAGAGCGACGACGGTCTTTCCCGTACCCGGACCGCCGTCGACGACGAGAGCGCCGCGGGATCCCGCCCGGATGACGGCGTCCTGGTCGGCCTGGATGGTGGCGAGCACGTCGCGCATCCGGGCCGACCGGTTGCCGCCCAGGCTGGCGATGAACGCGGACTGGTCGTCGAGCGCGGCGTGCCCGTCCAGCCCGTCGGCGGTGAACACCTCGTCCCAGTAGTCGCTGATCCGGCCGCGGGTCCAGCGGTACCTGCGGCGGCTCGCCAGGCCCATCGGGTTGGCGTGGGTCGCCGCGAAGAACGGCTCGGCCGCGGGCGAGCGCCAGTCGAGCAGCAGCCGGCGCCCCGCGCTGTCGGTGAGGCCGAGGCGTCCCACGTACACGGGCTCGGGGCTGTCCGCAGGGACGATGTGGCCCAGGCACAGGTCCAGACCGAAGCGGCGCAGGGTGCGCAGGCGACCGGTCAGGCGGTGGATCTCCGTGTCCCGGTCCATCGCCTCCCGGCCTATGCCGCCGGGCGCCTTGCGCGCGACCTCCAGACGGTCGGACAGTTCGGCTATCGCCTGCTCAAGGCTCTCCGAGATGGCCGTGAAGTGCCGCTCGTCGCCGTCGATCAGCGCCGGGTCGGCCTTGGGGGAAAGGTGGTCGGGAAGGTCGAACGCGCTGGTGGTCAAGGGGTTCATGTCATCAGCTCCGGTCCGAGGTCGCTGCCGCGACGGCCGACGGCACGCACACCCGTATCCCGGTGCGGAGTGCCCGCACCCGCAGTGCGCGTCCCACCGTCGACTCGACGTCACCGCACGACCCATAACCCGACAACAACAAAGGCACTTCGTGAATCTCCCATTTCCGCAGCTTCTGACTTCGGTCCGCGATTCTGACCCACGACCGGGGCCTTGCCGCAAGCCCCCCAGTGCGCTATAAGTTGAGAGTGGCAAGGAGTGGGTATTCCTCCTTGCCTTCGTCTTTGCCCTCATCGTCCGCTCCGGACGGACAGGCCCTCCGCGCATCGGTGACGCATCCGTACAGCGGTTTCGCCGGCCCAGGAGGATCTCCCACGGGACCGCTTGGCGGCCGGCCACAGGGCGCCGCGCACGGCGCGTTCTCGTCTCACCGCAACCCGCTCCCGGCCCATAGCGTCGGCGCCGACGAGACGCGTGTACATCCATCTGGAGGTACCTGTGCGGACGACACATCGCTTGAGAACGCTGCTGGCTGCCACAGGTCTGGCGGTGGTGAGCGTGTGCACCACCTCGGCCGCGTACGCGGAGCAGCAGATCAAGGTCGGCTTCATGATCGCCTCGAACATGAACAACAGATGCCTGGAGATCAGAGCGGGAAACACGGGCAGCGGTGCGCTCGTCGGCATGTGGGACTGCCACGGCGGGACGAACGAGCGGTGGTACTGGCAGGGCAACACCATCCGCAGCGACCTCAACGGCAAGTGCCTCGACGTCGTCGCGGGAAACGGGGACAACGGCGCCGCCCTGAACATGTGGGACTGCTACGGCGGAGCGCCCCAGCAGTGGGTCTGGGACGGCGCCCGGCTGCGCAATCCGGCGTACAACAAATGCCTGACCATCGGGAACGCCAATTGGTGGAACGGTGCCTCGGTCCTCACGTGGGACTGCAACCTGGGTTCCCACCAGCAGTGGCACACCACCTGACCGCAACTGATTGCGCCCGGCCGCGTCCCCCTGTGAACTGGGGCGCATGACAAAGTCCCGTGTGCTGTACCTGATTTCGTGTGCCGCGTCGCCGACCCGGCAGGTCCGTACCGGCGTGGAGAAGGCGCGGGCGGCGGGCTGGGACGTATGCCTGGTGCTCACGCCGTCGGCAGCCCGGTGGCTCGAAGGGGACATGCCGGAGCTGGAACGGCTCACGGGACATCCGGTCCGCAGCACGCACAAGATGCCGGACGAGCCGGATGTCCTGCCGCCGGCGGACGCGATGGTGGTCGCACCGGCCACGTTCAACACGCTCAACAAGTGGGCGGCGGGCATCAGCGACACGCTCGTCATGAGCCTCGTCAACGAGGCGCTCGGCCTGCGCCTGCCGCTCGTGGCGCTCCCCCACCTGAGCGACGGACAGGCCGCTCACCCGGCGTTCGCCCGCAGCGTGTCCTTCCTCCGGGAGTGCGGGGTGACGGTCCTGCTCGACGAGAACGGCCGGCCGCTCGCGGCGCCCGACTACCCCTGGGACGCGGCCTTCGCCGCCCTGCCCACGCTCTGATCGTCCCGTCGAAGGAGCCCCCCGCCCATGCATCAGGTCGTCTCCACGAGCTATGGACGGCATGAGTTACGCCTGCTCGGCGTCCGTCCCGGCGCGGACGCGCACGCTGCCCGTGATCTCCAGCTGACGATGGACCTCGAAGGCGGCTTCGCCGACGCCTTCACCGACGGCGACAACCGGAGCATCCTGCCGACCCGCAGCATGGCCAACACCGCTGCCGCCTTCGTCCACGACCATCTGGACACCGCCGTCGAAGTGCTCGCCCTGGCGCTCTCCGAACGCCTGCTGGAGGAGTGCCCCGCCGCGACGACCGCGCGGGTCGCCGTCATCGAACACCCCTGGAAACTCCTGACGGACAGTCACCACATCTTCGCCACCGGCCCGTCCGACCGATGGCTGGCCGATGCGACGGCCCGGCGCGGACGGCCGGCGACGGTGGTGAGCGGGATCAGCGGTCTGCACCGGGCGGTGACGACGGGGTCGAGCTTCACGGGGTTTCTGGTGGACGACTACACCCGCGCCGATGAGGTGAACGCCGAGGACCGCGTCCTGCGCATGTCCGGCGACATGCGCTGGGAGTACAGCGGCCCGCCGGCCGACTACGACCAGTACCGCGCCACGGCGTTACGGGCGTTCATGGAGGCGACGGCCGACCGGCGCAGCGCTTCGTCCCAGCATTCCGCGTACCTGTCGGCGGCGGCCGTGCTCGACGCGTGCCCGCTCATCAGCGAGGTCTGCGTGCGCTTCACGCACCACGCCCACGCACCGCTGGATCTCCGGCCCTTCGACCGGGGCGGCGAGGGCGGTGTCTGGCTGGGCACGGACTCCTCGTACGGCGCGGGTGCCGTGACCGTCCGGCGGGAGACCGGCGGCTGAGGGCGTGCGCACCATGGCGCGCACGGCGGTACCGCGCTTCGGGGCGCCTTGTGCGTCGCGGGTCGCCGAAAGCGTCCCCGGGTAGGCAGGGGCCGGCAGGGCGCCGCTGGTGAGGGGGCGCCCCCGCGAGCCGAGGAGGGACCCATGTTCGGTCGGAGAGCGGCGGGGGCGGCGTTGGCGGCCGCGATGTGTCTGACGTGGTCCCCGACGGCCGCCCAGGCCCACACCGGCCCGGAGCCCGTGGTCTGCGCCGGGCAGTACCGCACGACGTGGACTCCCGGGCTGACCCTGTCCACCCGGCCGACGAGGATCTCGACGACCGAGACGTACAGCTGCGCCGAGGGCTCGGGGAAGGCGGTCAAGGCCACCGGGCGCTTCGAGGGCACGCTTCCGGCGTCCTGCCTGGGGGTGAACACCTCACCGTTCCGCGAGGTCGTGCGCTTCGCGGATGGACGGGAGTCCGTGATCGAGTACACGTCCAATGTCCGGGCCCGCGCCGGCGCCGTCAGCCTCATCAAACTGGAAGGCACGGTGATCAAGGGCCACGCCAAGGGCGGGCACGCCTTCCGCACCGCCCAGCTGCTCCACACCGACCTGCCGACGGCGTGCCTCTCCCCCGCCGGCCTCCGCGAGGGGATGGGCTTGGCGGAGCTCTACATCGGCCCGCCGGGGGAGGCGGAACCGGCGTAGTGCTGTGACGCACGGGCCTTGTCGACCAGCTCGCCGATCTCGCTGACCGCCGCCCTGTGCCGCCTCCGGGTCGAGCCCGGCGTCGACCACCGCTTCCAGCTCGTGGACCGCGCCGCGCGCTCGGGGTCGCGCTCGACGGCCACGACGATGCCCCATTACTGACCTTGAAGGCGGGTTGTCGTAGGGGCTGACGACGGAAGAGCTGGCCAAGGGCCCTCCCGCGCATGGGCGGCCGGACCAGAGATGGACGCTGGCCAGGATCAAGACCCTGATCGGCCGACGGTTTCACAAGTCCATGACGCTGTCGGGAATCTCCCAGATGCTGCGGCGGCATGGCTGGAGTCATCAGGTTCCGGCCCGTCGTAAACCAGGGCCGGGCCTACTTCGCGTCGCGAGGGGCGGCCCGGTTCCGGGTGACGCCGCCCGGCTGGGCGGCGTCACCCCGGGGCCAGGCATCAGCGGCGGTACATGACGTACATCTTGCCCAGGTGGATGGCTGCGGCCACTTCGTCCAGGGGTTTGACCCTGCCGGCGCTGACGGGGTACTCGTGCCAGGGGTGGCTGTCAGCGGTGCGGCGTGCGGCGACCAGAGTGCCGTTCGTTGCGCGCATGAGGATCCACAGCGCGACCCATTTGACGACGGTGGGCCCGCAGGTGACTTCCCGCGTGGGAGCATCCGTTCTGGCCCAGGGGAAGCCGCTGGGGGAGTTGGACATCTCCGTGATCATGGACACCCGGTTGTCCAAGGTGCGGACGGCCCTGTAGATCTGCTGGTCGGAGCAGGTCAGGGAGACGGGGTTCTGCGTCTTCCCGAAGGGGAACTCGTACGGAGCCTGCCATCCCGCCGCCGTGCCGAGCCGGTCGTAGGTCACCTCGGATGCCTCCACGTGCGACAGCACCATCTGCCGGGCGTTGGCTCCCAGGCTGGGGCCCGCTTTGTGGACCTTGCCCTGAGGCAGCGCCGCCGCCGTGGTCCAGCCGGATCCGTCGTATCGGGACTGGAACAGCCTGCCGTCCTGGCCGGCGTGGACGGCGTACAGCTTGCCGTCGAACGCGGTGAGGGCAGGCGCGAGGAGGGACCGCCAGCCCTGGATGTGTTCGGGTTCGCTCCAGGAGCTGCCTCGCAGGCGGGTCCACAGCACCGCCTGGTCACTGGGGCGGACATACAGGGCGTGGAGCGCGCCTGCGTAGGAGGCCAGGGCCGGGGCGGACATCGACACCCACGGCAGGGGGATCGGGGTGCCCCAGGCGTCGAGGCCGTTGTGGACCACGTACTCCAGGGAGCCGGTCGGGAACGGCATCGAGGTGGTGAACTTCACGCGCAGCTCGTGATAACCGTCTCCGTTGAAGTGCCAGTTCACCTTGCCGTCACCGCGAGCCAGCAGGGCCAGGTCGTAGCGGTCCAGGAAGAAGGCGCGCCGGCAGGAGAGGTCGTTCTTCGCCAGCCAGCCGAGAAAGTTGACGGCGAGAAAGGTGATGTCCGAGAGGAACGCGAGGATTCCGATCCCCGACAGTTCCATGATGACGGACCAGGCCGTAGAGAGCATGACGTCACGGTTGAAGGCCCGCAGGGCTTCAACGATGTCGTCGTTGTTGCCGTTGCCGGTGTCCCACTCCCAGCAGTCGATGTTCAGGGCCAGCCCGGTTCCTGCCCGGCCGTCGAAGGCCACCCGCTGAGAGAGAAAAGGGGGGAATTCCGGGGTCATTCCCACCAAGGCCTCGTCGTCCCCGAACTCCCGTGACATGAACGGCTGGGCTGGGGTGGTGGCGCTGCTGCCACCGGAGAGCCAGCGGATCTCATCCCGGGTGTTGGGCCACCCGTCGCCCACCACCCGGTGGACGTGGAAGTTCTCGAACTCCACCCGGACCCCGTCGGAGGCCGCCTGCGCGGCCTGCTCACCGTCCGCCTCCTGCTCCAGGATTTGCTGCCGGCCCGCCGACCGGCCCGCCGGGTTGGAGGCGGTGACCGCGAAGCCCCACTCGCGCATGCCCTCGATGAACTCCGGGCTGTCGAACTCCTCGCCCGCGGCCAGGGCCTCCGGGTCGATGAGCGCCGTGTTCGACTGCGCCATCCACTCTTCGCCCGCCGGCCCCAGGTCCTTGGCCCAGTCGGCGAGACTGTAGCCCTCGGACACCGGCCGGCCGGTGAGGGCCTCGGGCACCCCCGCCAGCCGTCCACGCGCGGTCACCGCCTCCCGGTAGACCTGACCCCAGCCCTTGATCTCCTCATCCGGCACCGCGGCCCGCAGCACCTTCAGGAGCATCTCCTCCAGATCGGTCGCCTGCTCACCCGCCCGCAACCGGTCCGCAGCATGCAGCGCCGCCCCGAACAGCACATTGCCCTGCTCCACGCGCGCCATATTCCGCGCCGCCCGCGAATCAGCACGCTCACCCGACAACAGCGACCGTAACCACTCCCGCCGCTCCTCCGCCGCCAGACCCGCAGTGGACACCCGGTTCCCCTTCCGCCCAGCCCTGGGCACACCGCCCACGGCCTGCCCGGACGCTACGCGCACCCACACTTCCCCGCTATCCACCCGCGCCAAAGCCCATGCGAAGGGCTGGAAACCGCCTCGTACATGCCCCCATGTGGCCACCAGCCACACGGTGCCAGGGCGGCACCGGTACGAACGCCGACGCAGAAAACCCTCGGTCGAGGTGGACTACAAGCACCCCGGGGGCGTGACCACAGTCCGGCTCTACTTGGCCGAGGACGTCGCCCTGGTCCGCATGGTGCACCCCGAGGTGGACCGGCGGGCGGTCCACACCGTGGCGGCGGGCCGTCGTTCCCCGCTCGCCGCCCTCGCGCAGGTCGCCGGCGGGTGGGACACGGTGCTGCTGGCGGGGGTAGGTCGGGCAGCGGTGATGAACTGGCGCCGCCAACACGAAGACTTCCCGGACCCGATGGGCGGCACGGACGTGCGTCCGCAGTTCGACCGGCGCGCGGCGATGGACTGGCTCCTCGCCCCCGGCACGATCGCCGTCCCCACGGGGATGCCGGCGGCCTCGCTCGTCGTCGCCGGGGCAGTACGCACCGGTTCCGCCTCGATGACCCATGGCTGGTCCCGGCGGCGACGCGGAAGGGAAGGACCGGTTGTCCGGCTGGTCCACCGATGACGATGCCGACGCGCTGGCCGGGCCGGCCGCCGGGGGGCGGGATGGTCTGTGTGCCGGTTGGCCGCGCTCGGCAGGGCGCCGCTGGCAGTGCTCGGCAAAGTGCGGGTGTCGCAGCGGTTCCGGTCGGGTTCCGGCGGCCTGCGGGTGGACCTGTCCTGGTCGGCCCGCCTGCGGGGTGCTGCCTCGGACACTGCCGACACCACGACTACAAGCTCAGTAGTCGGTGAACGACCTCAGCGGCACGGTGCTGTGCTTGAGTGGCAGCGTGGGCCAGGTGCTCGTCGAATGCGCCGAGCCGTGAGGATACGAGCCGGGCGACGGCTGACCGCAGACCCTCCCGGCGTCGGCGAGAACGTGGGCATCGGTGCGCTCATGACCTCGCCCTCCCACCGACAGGAGTCGTCCATGTCCGTCCGCCGCGTCGTACCCAACATCCGGACGAGCCCCGAAACCATGGAGGCGAACCGGGACTTCTACGGCTTGCTGGGCTTGGAGGAGGTCATGAATCACGGCTGGATCATGACGCTCGCCTCCACGTCCGAACCGTCGGCGCAAGCGAGCTTCATGACCAGCGACGCGACCGCGCCCGTCCCGCCGGACATGAGCGTGGAGGTGGACGACGTGGACGCGGCCCATGCCGCCATGCGGGAGAGCGGTGCGGAGATCGTGTATCCGCTGCGGGACGAGGAGTGGGGAGTCCGCCGCTTCTTCGTCCGCGACCCGAACGGCCGCGTGGTCAACGTGCTGGGCCATCGATAGTCCGGCACAACCGCTACACCGTCAGCACCACCTTCCCCTCGGCCCCCCGCCCCTCCAGCGCCGCATGCGCCTCCGCCGCCCGCTCAAGCGGGAAGCTCGTGATCAACGGGATCAGGCGGCCCGCCGCCGCCTCCGTCAGGGAGCGGGTCTCCAGTTCGCGTTGGCCGCCCGGCGGTGTCATCTCCGGCCGGGCCAACGCCCACGTCGCGGTCAGCCCGCGTTCGATCAGGTCGCGACTGGTGATCTCGGTCGGCTCGCCCGCCGCCCAGCCGTGCATCAGGAAGCGGCCGCCAGAGCCCAGCAGCTCCAGCGCCGCGCGGCCGGACGCGCCGCCGACCCCGTCCAGCACGACGGACACCCGGCGCCCGTCCAGCGCCTCGCGGACCCGGGCCGGCCAGTCGCCGTCGCGGTAGTCGACCGCCACGTCGGCGCCCAGCGTACGGACGCGGTCGACCTTCGCCGGGCCGCCCGCCACTCCCACCACGACCGCACCCGCATGGCGCGCGGCTTGCACGAACAGGCTGCCCAGCCCGCCCGCCGCGGACATCACCAACACGACGTCACGGACGGAGATCCGCGCCACCGCGAGGATGCCCTGGGCCGTGGCCCCGGTGGTGATCATCGCGACGGCGGTGTCGTCGTCCAGGTGATCGGGGAGCCGGTGGAGCGAGCCCACGTCAGCCACGGCCTGCTCGGCATAACCGCCGCCCGATCGCAGCTTGGCCACCACGCGCCGACCCAGCCAGTCCGGGTCCACGCCCTCGCCCACCGCCCCGACGACACCGGCGACCTCGCTGCCCGGCGTGACCGGCAGGGTGGGCGGCTGATGCGGACCGAAGGGCAGGCCACGCCGGAGTCTGGCCTCTATCAGGTGGACACCGGACGCCCGCACGTCGATGCGCACCTGCCCCGCACCCGGCACCGGGTCGGGCACCTCTTCGTACGCCAGGTTCTCGGCAGGGCCGAAGGCGTGCAGCCGTATCGCGTGCATGTCGATCCTCTTCAGTCACCACGCCCCGGCAGGAGCCGGGGACGAGGACCAGTCTCGACAATCAACCCGACTTGAGGTCAAGCGAGGGAGCCGCCGAACGGCCGACGCCGGCGACCACCGCGGTCACGACCTTGCGAACGGCTTCCGCCTCCGGCGGCACGCCCTTGCGGTCGGCGAACAGCATGTGGCCAGTCCCGATGAGCGTGGGGGCGAGGGTGTCGACATCGGCATCGGCCGCGATGCGGCCCAGTTCACGCTCGACGGCGAGGTAGGAGGCGATCATGGTCGTGGCCTCCGTCAGCAGCGGGATGCCGGTCGGCGTGGTCCGGCGGAGCCGGGCGCGCAGGTCGTCCCGGGAGGTGACGAGGCCGACGATCGCCACCGCGACGGGCCCGAACAGGCCCTTCAGAGCGCCGGTGAGGTTGTCGGCGACGGTACCGGTCCCGGCGGAGTCGCGCAGGGTGGCGGCTTGGTGGTCGATCCGGGCGACGCGGTCGAGTACGAGCTCGGCGAGGAAGGCGTCGAAGTCGGCGAAGTGCCGGTGCAGGACGCCCTTGGCGCAGCCTGCCTCGGTGGTGACCGCTCGGCTGGTCAGCGCGCTCGGCCCGGCACGCAGCAGGACACGCTCAGCCGCGTCGAACAGTTGCTCGCGCGCGTCGCGGATGGCCACCCCTGTCGGCATCGTGCGTCTCCTCTCGCTGCACCCGTTGACGAGTGGGCGTTTGCCCATTAATAGTGGGCGCATGCCCACTTTACCGCCTGAGCGAGCGTCCTTCTCCGACCACGAGCCCCATCGGCACCGGCAGTTGGCGGAATCGTTCGGTGCCGACGCGCAACGCTACGACCGGGCCCGGCCCCGCTACCCCCGGGCCATGGTGGACCGGATAGCCGCCACAGGCCCCGACATCCTCGACGTCGGATGTGGCACCGGCATCGCGGCCCGGCAGTTCGAGGCCGCCGGCTGCCGGGTGCTGGGCGTCGACGTCGACGCGCGGATGGCCGACCTGGCGCGGCAGCGCGGGCTGGACGTCGAGGTGGCGGCGTTCGAAGCCTGGGACCCCGCCGGCCGGGAGTTCGACGCGGTCGTCTCCGGGCAGACCTGGCACTGGGTGGACCCGGTCGCGGGAGCGGCCAAGGCGGCGCGGGCGCTGCGGCCCGGTGGCCGGCTCGCCGTGTTCTGGAACGCGGGCCGACTCCCCTCCGAGCTGGCGGAATCCTTCGCCGAGGTCTACCGCCGGGTGCTGCCCGACTCCCTTGCCGCCCGCCAATGGGCGACGCCGGCCGTGGACGGGTACACGGAGCTGTGCACCCGGGCAGCCGACGGGATGCGTCAAGTGGGCACCTTCGGCGACCCGGAACAGTGGCGATTCGGCTGGGAGCGGTCCTACACCAAGAACGAGTGGCTGGACCAGCTGCCCACCACCGGCGGCCACACCCGGCTCCCGCCGGTCGAGCTGGACAAGGTGCTGGCAGGCGTCGGCGCCGCCATCGACGCGGCGGGAGGCGGCTTCACCATGCGCTACGCCACGCTGGTGGCTACTGCGGTGCGAACCGATGCCGCCCCGCCCGGCTCTGCGGTCTCCCGCGACCGGGCCTGAACACCGTGGCGCCCAACGGCCTTCCGCCGACGGGTCGTCCAGGCGGCGCCCCGCCCCCGTCAGGAGCAACCGGACGCGATCCTCCGGAAGTTGTTGTAGTGGTCGTTGGTGTACCAGACCGTGTGCGAATCGGTGTCGCGGACGAGGCGCTCGGCGTCGCGGCGCTGGCCGGGCGAGCGCGGGTTGACGTCGTACTCGCGGTAGTAGCCCTCCAGCGGGAGGTCGCCGTTGCGGTTCACGTAGACGTTGCTGCCGCGGATGACGAAGCGGGTGTCCGGCACCGCGTAGTCCTCGGCCCGGTCCGCCGTCGGCCAGCTCAGTCCTCGCCAGATGTCACAGGCGTTCTTGACCTGTGCCGGAAGGCTGCGGGCCGAAACGGGTGGGTCGATGACATCGGCCGGACGGAGTACGCCATGGGCCCGCGGGACGGCGGCCGCGGGCGTGGAGGGAAGGGCGACGGCCGCCAGAAGCAGGGCGGCAACGGCGGCCGAACGCCGCAAGGCGCGGAAAGTGGTCACACCGTACCCAACAGGGGCGGAAGCCTCTCAGGTGCGCTAAACCACCCCATGGGGTGGGTACGCACAAGGGGGCGCCCGGCACATGCTGTGCCGGGCGCCCCCTCACGTGCGTACGACGGCGAGCGCTACGCGCTCTTCTCGTGCCGCTCGTCCTTCGGGACGATGCGCGGCACCAAGGTCGGGTTGACGTTGGAGTGGACGACGTCCGCGGTGATGACGACGCGGGCCACGTCCTTGCGGGACGGCACCTCGTACATCACCGACATCAGGACCTCTTCCATGATGGCGCGCAGGCCGCGCGCGCCGGTGCCACGCAGGATCGCCTGGTCGGCGATGGCCTCCAGGGCCGGACGGTCGAACTCCAGCTCGACACCGTCGAGTTCGAACAGCCTTTGGTACTGCTTCACCAGGGCGTTGCGCGGCTCGACCAGGATCTGGAGGAGGGCCTCGCGGTCCAGGTTGTGGACGGAGGTGATGACCGGGAGGCGGCCGATGAACTCCGGGATCATCCCGAACTTCACCAGGTCCTCCGGCATGACCTCCTGGAACTGGTCGCTGGCCTCGATCTCCCGCTTGGAGCGGATCGTGGCGCCGAAGCCGATGCCCTTCGCGCCCGCGCGCGACTCGATGATCTTCTCCAGGCCGGAGAAGGCACCGCCGACGATGAAGAGGACGTTCGTCGTGTCGATCTGGATGAATTCCTGGTGCGGGTGCTTCCGGCCGCCCTGCGGGGGCACCGAGGCCGTCGTGCCCTCCAGGATCTTCAGCAGGGCCTGCTGGACGCCCTCGCCGGAGACGTCCCGTGTGATCGACGGATTTTCGCTCTTACGGGCGACCTTGTCGATCTCATCGATGTAGATGATCCCGGTCTCGGCCTTCTTGACGTCGTAGTCGGCGGCCTGGATCAGCTTCAGGAGGATGTTCTCGACGTCCTCGCCGACATAGCCCGCCTCGGTCAGCGCCGTGGCGTCGGCGATGGCGAACGGGACGTTCAGCATCCGGGCGAGGGTCTGGGCGAGCAGCGTCTTGCCGGAGCCGGTCGGGCCCAGCAGCAGGATGTTGGACTTCGCCAGCTCGATGCCGTCGTCGCGGTGGCCGCCGTTCTCGCCGGCCTGCACGCGCTTGTAGTGGTTGTAGACCGCGACCGAGAGGGCCTTCTTGGCGGCCTCCTGGCCCACCACATAGCCCTCGAGGAACTCGTAGATCTCACGGGGCTTGGGAAGCTCCTCCCAGCGCACCTCGGAGGTCTCCGCGAGCTCTTCCTCGATGATCTCGTTGCAGAGGTCGATGCACTCGTCGCAGATGTACACACCAGGACCCGCGATGAGCTTCTTCACCTGCTTCTGGCTCTTGCCGCAGAACGAGCACTTGAGCAGATCGCCGCCGTCACCGATGCGTGCCACGAGGTGCTTCCCCTTCGCCTGGGATCCGCCTTGCTCTGCGAACCCGGGTGCTTGCCTATCGACGGTACCTTGCCGGGCCCCCCGAGCGGGCCCCCCTTGGACCTACTCGGTCCAAGGGGGTGGCCGGCGGCACGGTGGCCGGACCGGAAAAGGTCAGACCGAAACGGACGTCTTGCGCGTCGACACGATCTGGTCGACCAGACCGTACGCGAGCAGCTCGTCGGCGGTGAGGATCTTGTCGCGCTCGATGTCCTCGCGGATCTTCTCGATCGGCGTGGTGGAGTGCTTGGCCAGCATGTCCTCCAGCTGGGCACGCATCCGCAGGATCTCGTTCGCGGCGATCTCCAGGTCGGAGACCTGGCCCCGGCCCGTCTCGCTGTACGGCTGGTGGATCAGGACGCGGGCGTTCGGCAGCGCCATCCGCTTGCCGGGCGTGCCGGCGGCGAGCAGCACGGCCGCGGCGGAGGCCGCCTGGCCCATGCAGACCGTCTGGATGTCGGGCTTCACGAACTGCATCGTGTCGTAGATCGCCGTGAGCGCCGTGAACGAGCCGCCCGGGCTGTTGATGTAGATCGAGATGTCGCGGTCGGGGTCCATCGACTCCAGGCACAGCAGCTGCGCCATGACGTCGTTGGCCGAGGCGTCGTCGATCTGGACGCCCAGGAAGATCACTCGCTCCTCGAAGAGCTTCGCGTACGGGTCGTACTCGCGCACGCCCTGCGAGGTGCGCTCGACGAAGCGCGGAACGATGTAGCGGGACTCGGCGCGGGGTCCGGAGAACTCGGACCGGGAGCCGGTGTGCAGGCCGCTGCCGGCGTGGTTGTTCATCTGCTTCTTCACCATCCTGGTGGCGTTCGGGGGGCCGGGGGGTTCGGTATGGGGTGTGCCGGGGTTCAGGCCCCCGTGCCGCCCCCGCCCGGAACGCCTGCGGCAGTGTTCATGACCTCGTCGATGAGGCCGTACTCCTTGGCCTCGTCGGCGGAGAACCAGCGGTCGCGGTCGGAGTCCTTGGTGACCTGCTCGACGGTCTGACCGGTGTGGAAGGAGGTCAGCTCCGCCATCCGCTTCTTGGTGTACAGCAGCCGCTCGGCGTGGATCCGGATGTCCGAGGCGGAGCCCGCCAGGCCCGCGGAGGGCTGGTGGATGAGGATCTCGGCGTTCGGCAGCGCGAAGCGCTTGCCGGGCGTACCGGCGGACAGCAGGAACTGGCCCATCGAGGCGGCGAGGCCCATGGCGATGGTGACCACGTCGTTCTTGATGTACTGCATGGTGTCGTAGATCGCCATGCCGGCCGTGATGGAGCCGCCGGGGCTGTTGATGTAGAGGTAGATGTCCTTGTCCGGGTCCGCGGCAAGGAGGAGCAGCTGCGCCGTGATCTTGTTGGCGATGTCGTCGTCGACCGGCTGGCCGAGGAAGATGATCCGTTCCCCGAGCAGTCGGTTGTAGACCTGGTCGCCGAGGCCACCGAAGCTCGGCTCGCCGGCGGCGGCGGAAGGCATCAGATTCGTCACGTATCCACCTGCTCGTTGTTAGACGGCCGCGAGCCGTCTCAGCGTCTTCTTCAAAGGGCGGGGTACGGGCGGTGCCGTCCGGATCCCCGTGGCGCGCTCCCGGGACTCCCCTGCCCCCGTATCTACGGACCCTAACGCGCTGGTAGGCGGCGGCCATCCCGCATCAGGAACTGTTCGCTCTGAGCGCAGGTTCACCGGGCCCGGCAGACGCGGCGGGCCCGGCCGCGACACCCTGGTGGGATGTCGCGGCCGGGCCCTTGGCGCGTACCGGTGCGTGAACCGGCTACGAGGGGGCCGGGGCTCAGGCCTCGGTCTTGTCCTCGCCGGCCTCGACCGTCTCGGTGGTGGCCTCGACCGTCTCGGCGGTCTCGTCCTCGTCGTCCAGGTCGACGACCTCACCGTTGCTGTCCTTGACCACGGCGACCTCGACGACGGCCGCGAGGGCCTTGCCGCGGGCGACCTCGCCGACGAGCATCGGCACCTGGCCACCCTCGACGACGGCCTGGGCGAACTGGTCGGGGCTCATGCCGGAGGACTGGGCACGGCGCATGAGGTGCTCGGTGAGCTCCTCCTGGCCGACCGACAGCTTCTCCTTGTTGACGATCTCGTCGAGGATGAACTGGGTCTTGATGCCCTTCTCGGCCTGCTCCTTGAGCTCGGCGTCGAACTCCTCGGCGGACTTGCCCTGGATCTCCAGGTACTTCGCCAGGTCCAGGCCCATCTGGCCCAGCTGGTGGTGCTCGAGGTTGTGCTTGCGGGTGTTGACCTCGTCCTCGAGCAGCTTCTCGGGCATCGGGACCTCGACCAGCTTGATCAGCTCGTCGAGGACCTTCTCCTGGGCCTGGGTGGCCTGGTCGTACTTCTTCATGCGGGCGAGGCGCTTGGCGCTGTCGGCGCGGAGCTCCTCCAGCGTGTCGAACTCGCTCGCCAGCTGGGCGAAGTCGTCGTCCAGCGCGGGCAGTTCACGGGCCTTGACGGCGGTGACGTCGACCTTGACCTCGGCCTCCTTGCCCTCGGCGGTGCCGCCCTTGAGCTCGGAGGTGAAGGTGGCGGTGCCGCCGGCCTCCAGGCCGGTGACGGCCTCGTCGATGCCGTCCAGGAGCTGGCCGGAACCGATGGTGTAGTCGACACCCTCGGCGACGCCGTCCTCCAGGACCTCGCCGTCGACCTTGGCCTCCAGGTTGACGGTGACGATGTCACCCTCGGCGGCGGCGCGCTCGACCGGGGAGGTGGTCGCGAAGCGGTCGCGCAGCTGCTCGACCGACTTCTCGATGTCCTCGTCGGTGACCTCGGCGGCGTCGACGGTGACCTCGATGCCGGAGTAGTCCGGGATCTCCAGGGTCGGACGGATGTCGACCTCGGCGGTGAAGGAGAGCAGCTCGCCGTCCTTCAGCTCCGTGATGTCGACCTCGGGCTGGCCCAGCGGGTTCAGGTCGGCCTCGTTGACCGCCTCGGTGTAGAACTTCGGCAGTGCGTCGTTGACGGCCTCTTCGAGGACCGCACCGCGGCCGAACCGCTGGTCGATGACGCGGGCCGGGATCTTGCCCTGACGGAAGCCCTTCACCGTGACCTGCTGGTTGATCTTCTTGTACGCCGCGTCGAGGCTGGCCTTGAGCTCCTCGAAGGGCACCTCAACAGTGAGCCGAACCCGAGTCGGGTTCAGGGTCTCCACGGCGCTCTTCACGGTTCGGTCTCCTTGGGGCTGACTTCTGGGATTCGCTGAGGTTCAGCGGATCGCGCCCGGCACAGAGACACACGGGCGCGCAGCTTGCATAGTAACCGCAAGCAGGATGGGGCCCACAATGTGATCTTGATGGTCGGGGTGGCCGGATTCGAACCGACGACCTTCCGCTCCCAAAGCGGACGCGCTACCAAGCTGCGCCACACCCCGTCGGTGCGACACGTAGGGTACATGCCCCAGGGGCTTCCGGCTGCCGATTGCCCGTGGCGCCACCGGGGTGTGCGGGGCACGGCCCCGACCCGCTACGATGCACAACGTAGCCGCACGGCCCCGGGTGTCCCCGGACCCGCGGCGCACGCGGGCGTAGCTCAATGGTAGAGCCCCAGTCTTCCAAACTGGCTACGCGGGTTCGATTCCCGTCGCCCGCTCCATGAACGCCTCCGGCCTCGGCCGGAGGCGTTTTTCGTGCCTGGCGGCGTTTTTCATGCCGGGGCCCCGCTCGGGATCTCGTGCGGATCCTGCTCCGAACCTGTCCGATCCTGCTCCGATCACGATCAGTACGCGCAGATCTTGATCAGAACTTGATGCCGTTTATCGTTTCGGCGATCGAGTTCAGGAATCGCTGGATCGACGGTGCCATGCCCGTGGAGGCGAGGAAGAAGCCGAACAGGATGGCCACGATCGCCGGGCCGCCCTTGATGTTGCCGGCGCGGATCATCACCACCAGCACGATCGCCAAGAGCAGCACCACTGACAGTGAAATGGCCACAACTGATCACACCCTCGGTCGGAACATCCGATCGGCCCCGGAAACATGCTGCCCCGCAGCCCCCACACATCAACCATCGTGCCATCAACTCGCCTGCTATAGGGGCAGTGTGACGTTTCGTCGACACCTGGTCGAGAAGCGGCCGGATAGCTGTGGGGGAAGGGTATCGGGTGACTTGCCAAAAAGTGCCCCGATTCGCGGCGATTAACCAAATAAGTGGAACGAGGTTTTACCGCTTCCAGTTCCCCCACTAGGGTGCCTCGGATGTCCCCCGCTGCCACTCCGGTCCCACGCACAGCGGCACCCGCGCCGACGCTCCCCACAGCGGCCCCGTCCCCCGCCCCGGCCGCGGACGGCCGGGCCCGCGACCCGTTCTTCGACAACGCCAAGTACTTGGCGATCGTCCTCGTCGCGCTCGGCCACGCCTGGGAGCCGCTCACCCACAGCAGCCGCTTCGCACTGGCGCTCTACCTCACCGTGTACGCCTTCCACATGCCGGCGTTCATCCTGATCTCGGGCTACTTCTCGCGCGGCTTCGACCTGAGCCCGGCCAAGGTGAAGCGGCTCGTCACCGGTGTCGTCGTGCCGTACGTGGTCTTCGAGGTCGCGTACACCTACTTCCAGCACTGGGCGGAGTACGACGAGCCGCCGGAGCCCGTCTCACTGCTCAATCCCTGGTACCTGAACTGGTTCCTGGCCGCGCTGTTCGTCTGGCGGCTGACCACGCCGATCTGGAAGACCGTGCGCTGGCCGGTGCCGGTGGCCTTCGCCGTCGCGATCCTGGCGGCGCTCTCCCCCGAGGTCGGCAACGACCTGGACCTCCAGCGGATCCTGCAGTTCCTGCCGTTCTTCGTCATCGGCCTGCACATGAAGGCCGAGCACTTCCGGCTCGTCCGGCGGCGCTGGGTGCGCGTCGCGGCCGTCCCGGTGTTCGCGGGAGCCATCGCCGTCGCCTACTGGGCGGCGCCGCGCATGAACAGCT
Organism: Streptomyces sp. ISL-11; assembly: GCF_018614525.1. Classification (GTDB taxonomy): domain Bacteria; phylum Actinomycetota; class Actinomycetes; order Streptomycetales; family Streptomycetaceae; genus Streptomyces. The sequence continues at coordinate 5,591 of NZ_JAGGOL010000090.1, read as the reverse complement.
CGTGGTTCTACCACAACGACAGCGTCCAGGAGCTGGCCGCGCCGCTGTGGAGCGCGCCGGTGATGCAGCTGGCGATGGCCGGCTGCGCGGCGGTGCTCATCGCCTGCTTCTTCGCCTGGGTCCCGCGCCGCACCACGTGGTTCACGGCGCTCGGCGCGGGGACCCTGTACGGCTACCTGCTGCACGGTTTCCTGATCAAGCTCTCGCGCTGGTGGGAGTGGTACGACGCCTACGCGTGGATCAGGGAGCCGGTGGGCGAGGTCGTGGTGACGGTGCTCGCGATCGCCGTGATGACCGCGCTGTGCACCACGCCGGTGCGGCGGGTGTTCCGCTTCGCGATGGAGCCGAGGATGGAGTGGGCCTTCCGCAAGCAGCGGTGAGGCCCCGCGGTCACCGCCCGGCGTCGTACCAGTCCAGCAGGGCCGTCCAGACCGCGTCCAGCAGCCCGTTCGCGGCGGCGTTGGCGATCGTTCCGTCGCTGAACCGCTCACCGCGCACGATCGCCGTCGCCGCCCGTACGGCGTCGGCGGCGTCCAGGCGGCCGTCGGGGCCCGGCGTGGGCATCGGGTGGTCCATCCAGTGATAGCGCGGCGTCACGGCCCCGACGCTCGAGAGGGCACCGACCGCACGCCTGAGCGCCTCGCCGTAGTCCGGGTACTTCACCAGGTACGCACCGCTCGGCAGCTGTCCACCGCCGGCCCAGCGCACGTCGCGGTCGGCCTCGGTGAGCGCGGCGGTGGCCTCCCGCAGCGTGCGCCAGGAGGTGTGGTCGTCGCGGTCGAGCTGGGCGAGCAGCAGCCAGTCGTCGGGGTCCTTGAGGCCGAGCAGCGCCCGCATGCGCGCGTACTTCTCCTTGAGCCGCTCGCGCGTGGCGGGCTCCAGGTCCGCCGCCCGCTTCGGGTCGGAGTTGTGCGCGAGGTCCGCGGCCTTGACCATCAGCGCCCCGGGCGTGGCGAGGATCCGCGCGGCGTACGCCTCCGCCGGCTCGTCCGGCCGCTTGGTCACCGCCCGCACGATGTCCTTGGTCTCCGGCGCCAGCCCGGCGGCCGCGAGCCACTCCTCGCTCACGGCCCCGTCCTCGACGGCGTCGTGCAGCCAGGCGGCGGCGATCTGCTCGTCGCTCCCGCCGCGCTCCCGCACGCCCTCGGCGACGGCGGCCAGGTGCTCGGTGTACGGGCGGCCCGCCTTGTCCGTCTGCCCGGCGTGCGCCCGCCGCGCGATCTCCTCGACGGCGCCGAGGCCGAACGGGCCGGTGGTCAGGGGCGGGTCGGCGTGCGTACCCGCCCGGGGATCGGTCGACATCTCGTGCTCCTCGCGTCCGGCCGTCGTCACCACGTACGTCCGTGTGTACCTGCGTACGGGGATTCTCGCCGCTCGCCCGGCCCGGGGCGATCATGGCCCCCGTCAGTGCCGGCAGAGCAGCAGCAGGGCCCGGTCGTCGTTGACGTCCTTGGCAACCGCCTCGATCAGGTGCCAGGCGGCGCCCTGGAAGCCGACGGAGACATAGCGGTCGGCCTCGCCGGTGAGGCGGTCCATGCCCTCGGTGAGATCGCGCTCGGCCGTCTCGACGAGCCCGTCGGTGAAGAGCATCAGGACGTCGCCGGGGCGCAGCGTGCCCTTTATCGGGTCGAACTGCGCGCCGTCGTACACGCCCAGGAGCGGGCCCTCGGCCGCCATCTCCTCCCAGCGGCCCGTGCCGGCGCTGAGCTGGAGGGCGGGCAGGTGGCCCGCCGAGTACATCTCGTAGTCGCCGCTGTCGAGGTCGAGGACCAGGTGCACGGAGGTGGCGAAGCCCTCGTCCCAGTCCTGCCGGAGCAGATAGCCGTTGGCGGCGGGCAGGAAGGCGTGCGGCGGCAGGGAGCCGAGGAGGCCGCCGAAGGCGCCGGAGAGCAGCAGGGCCCGGGAGGCGGCGTCCATGCCCTTGCCGGAGACGTCGGTGAGGACGACCTCCAGGGTGCGGCCGCCGTTGGTGCGGGCGGCGACGACGAAGTCCCCGGAGAAGGACTGGCCGCCGGCCGGCCGCAGCGCCATCTCCCGGTGCCAGCCGCGCGGCAGCTTGGGGAGCTTGCTCTGCACCCGGATGCGTTCGCGGAGGTCGAAGAGCATGGTGCCGCCGCGCCGCCAGGGCACGCCGACCCGGCTGCGGAACTGCGCGATGAGCAGTCCGAGGAAGCCCACGGCCGCGACGACGAGGATCGTGCCCGGTGTGACGCGGTCGGCGTCGCCGTACCCGCCGGGGTTCAGGACCGCGGCCTCCACGATGAGCGCGAGGGCGGACGCGGCGTAGAGGGCCAGCAGGCTGGCGGGGCGCAGCAGCAGTCCGCCGGCGACGATGGGCAGGACGAGGGCCGAGGGCGCGCACCACTCGGGCATCGCGAGGGTGCCGAGCGCGAGGGCGGGAACGGCGAACAGCAGGGCGCCGAGGGCGATCCAGTCGGAGCCGTCGCCGCGGAAGTAGTCGACCCCGGCTTTGCGCAGGCTCGTGCGGGCCCGGTGCAGTGCTTTGCGCATCCGGGCCGTCGGAGTCTCCGCACCGCCAGTCATTGCATCGTGACCTTATCCACCCATTCGGCGGTGCGTCGACTCACGCCGCGCCGACACGTCCACCTGCGGCGGGGCGTGAAGGAGCACGCGCAGCAGCCACCGCGCGAGGGACCGCGCGCGATGACGCTACGTCAGCGCCGCTGGCAGCCGGGGCACCAGAAGAGATTGCGGGCGGCGAGATCGGCGGTGCGGATCTCGCCGCCACAGATGTGGCAGGGCTGGTGGGCCCGGCGGTAGACGTACACCTCGCCACCGTGGTCGTCCACCCGCGGCGGACGGCCCATGGCTTCGGGGGTGTGCTCGGAGCGTACGGTGTCGATTCTGTTGTGCCGGACGCCCTCGCGCATCAGCTCGGCGAGGTCTGCCCACATCGCGTCCCATTCGGACCGGATGAGATCACGGCCGAGGCGGTAAGGGTCGATTCCGTGCCGGAAGAGGACCTCGGCGCGGTAGACGTTGCCGACACCGGCGATGATCTTCTGGTCCATGAGGAGCGCGGCCACGGTGGTGCGGCTCCTCGATATCCGCCGCCACGCCTTGTCCGGGTCGTCACCGTCGCGGAGCGGGTCGGGGCCGAGGCGGTCGTGTATCGCCTGCTTCTCGCCGTCGGTGATCAGCGCGCAGGTGGTGGGGCCGCGGAGGTCGGCGTACGCCGACGGGGTGACCAGGCGCAGGCGCACGGTCTCGGTGGGCGGGGGTACGGGCGTGCCGCCCAAGGCGTACTTGCCGAAGAGGCCCAGGTGGATGTGGATCCAGCCGGTTTCGGCGAAGCCGAGGAAGAGGTGCTTGCCGTGGGCTTCGGCGGTGTCCAGTTCCTGACCGGTGATCAACGCGGCGCTGTCCGAGAACTTCCCTTGCGGGCTGGTCGCCCGGACGTGCTCGCCCTGGAAGAGGGTGCGGTGGTCCGCCGCGAGGCGGTGGATCGTATGCCCCTCTGGCACGGTTTCTCCTGCGGAGTGCTTGCGGTCAAAGATCGGGGCTCCGCCCCGGGCCCCCTACCGCGCTTCGCGCGGTGCCCTCAAACGCCGGGCGGGCTGCCATTCAGCCCGTCCGGCGGTTCGGGAAACGTCAGCCCTGCGGGTGGTGCGCCGGAATCTCCGGGAGTTCGCCGGTGCGCTCGTACCGGCTGAGCATCTCGATGCGCCGCGTGTGGCGCTCCTCACCCGAGTACGGCGTGGCCAGGAAGATCTCGACGAACTTCGTCGCCTCCTCCTGGGTGTGCATCCGGCCGCCGACGCTGATCACGTTGGCGTCGTTGTGCTCACGCCCGAGCGCCGCCGTCTGCTCGCTCCAGGCCAGGGCGGCCCGTACGCCCTTGACCTTGTTCGCGGCGATCTGCTCGCCGTTGCCGGAGCCGCCGATCACGATGCCCAGGGAGTCGGGGTCCGCGGCGGTCCGCTCCGCGGCGCGGAGGCAGAACGGGGGGTAGTCGTCCTGGGCGTCATAGATGTGCGGGCCGCAGTCGACGGGGTCATGGCCGTGGGCCTTGAGCCACTCGACGAGGTGGTTCTTGAGTTCGTAGCCGGCATGGTCGGAGCCGAGGTACACGCGCATGCGACCGAGTGTGGCACGTCCCGGGGGAAAGGCCGGTCACAGGGTTCACCGGAGGTTCAGGTGTACATCCGGTGATCACAACGATACGGATTCGGGCCTTCCTAAACACACCTTCGAAAAGTTCTAATGCGGAGGCTCGTAACCCGAGAACCTAAGGAACCCGCACCATGAGCGCGACACCGCCGACAATGACAAAGGCGTCGACTTCCGGCGATCCCGGCCAGACCGGCGCCGCGGGCCAGGACGGCCTGAAGGCCGGTCTGAAGAACCGCCACCTCTCCATGATCGCCATCGGCGGCGTGATCGGTGCCGGCCTCTTCGTGGGCTCCGCCTCCGGCATCGCCGCGGCCGGCCCGGGCATCCTGATCTCCTACGCACTCGTCGGCGCGATGGTCGTCTTCGTGATGCGGATGCTCGGTGAGATGGCCGCCGCCAACCCCACCTCCGGCTCCTTCTCCGCCTACGCGGACCGCGCGCTGGGCCGCTGGGCCGGTTTCTCCATCGGCTGGCTGTACTGGTTCTTCTGGGTCGTGGTGCTGGCGGTCGAGGCGACCGCGGGCGCGAAGATCCTGGAGGGCTGGATCCCGGCGGTGCCGCAGTGGGGCTGGGCCCTGATCGTCATGGTCGTGCTCACCGCGACCAACCTGGCGTCGGTCAGCTCCTACGGTGAGTTCGAGTTCTGGTTCGCCGGCATCAAGGTCGTCGCGATCGGTGCCTTCGTGGTCATCGGCATGCTGGCCGTCTTCGGCGTGCTGCCGGGCTCGCACAACGACACGGCGGGGATATCCAACCTCACCGACCACGGCGGATTCCTGCCGAACGGACCGGGCGCCATCCTCACCGGTGTGCTGATGGTCGTCTTCTCCTTCATGGGCAGCGAGATCGTCACCCTCGCCGCCGGCGAGTCCGAGGACCCGCGGCGCGCGGTCACCAAGGCGACCAACAGCGTCATCTGGCGCATCGGCGTCTTCTACCTGGGCTCGATCTTCATCGTGGTCAGCCTGCTGCCGTGGGACTCCAAGGAGATCGCGGACAAGGGCAGCTACGTCGCGGCCCTGGACTCGATCGGCATCGCGCACGCCGGCCAGATCATGAACGTCATCGTTCTGACCGCCGTCCTGTCCTGCCTGAACTCCGGCCTCTACACCGCCTCCCGCATGGCCTTCTCGCTCGGCCAGCGCGGCGACGCCCCCAAGGCGTTCTCCCGCGTCGGCAAGAACGGTGTGCCGCGGGCCGCGATCCTGGGCTCGGTCGTCTTCGGCTTCCTCTCGGTGATCTTCAACTACGTGTGGCCGGACACCGTCTTCAAGTTCCTGCTGAACGCCTCGGGCGCCGTCGCGCTCTTCGTGTGGCTGGTCATCTGCTTCACCCAGCTGAAGATGCGCGGCATCATCCAGCGCGAGATGCCGGAGCGGCACGTCGTGAAGATGTGGCTGTTCCCGTACCTGACGTGGGCCACCATCGGCATGATCCTCTTCGTGCTCGGCTACATG